>JANPHH010000148.1:0-26121 GCA_031424375.1 Chthoniobacter sp.
GCACTTCGGGGCGCGGGTCGGCGAGCTTTTCTTTGTGGGGGGGGGCGTCGTGTTGCGTTTGGTGGGGTGCGACTCGGGGGAGCACCCGCGTCTCGCGGGTTGGTCGCGGCGTCTCGCCGCGACGGACTTCCAAAGGCGCGCCCGGTGGGGACGGCGTCACTTCATAGGCACCGCCGGGGGAAGTCCGCGAAGGCGGGACGCCTTCGCCAACACGCGGGACGCGTGTGCTCCCCGGAGTTTCGCGGGCGGCGTCGGTTCCGCGCCACACCACCCGCCAGATGCGCCCATGCTCGTGGTCGCGCGCGGGATGCGTGAGCGGCACTTCGTAGTGGCCGATGATGGGATTATAGAAATCCGCGATGTAGAGGGCGCCGTCGGGGCCGAGCTTGAGATTCACGGGCCGGAACCACGGGTCGTCGCAGGTGAGGAAGTCGGGCATGCGGATCGCCTTCGGCGTGGAGCCGTGCCATTCGAGTCGGTCGCGGTTGAGGCGCTGCGTGACGGGGTTGCCATTGAAGAGATTGCCGCGGTATTCCTCGGGCCATTTGTCGTCGGCATAGAAGGCGATGCCGGCGATGGCGCTGGAGCCGTGGTCGTCGTCGGTGATGCGCGGGGCGAAGCCGAGGCCGTCGTGCTGCTTGCCGATGCCTTCGTAGTAGCCGCCGCGAAGGAGCATGTAGACCGGCTTGGAGTGCGAGTCGGCGCTGAAGAGATTGCCGAGTGGGTCGAAGGCGAGGCCGAAAGGATTGGTCTGGCCGTGCGTATAGATTTCGAAGGCGCTGCCGTCGGGCCGGAAGCGATAGGTATTGCCGCTATCTAAAACGGTGACCCGGCCTGCGCGGTCGGTGACTTCGCTGTGGTTGCGAAAGCCGTGGGTGCCGTAGATCCAGCCATCGATCCAGTAGATAAAGCTGGAGGCGCCGCCGTGGGTGTCGGTGTAGCCAAAGCCGGTGTAAAGCGGCTCGCGCTTTTCGGCGAAGCCGTCGCCATCCACGTCGGTCATGAGCCAGATATTCGGGATGGAATAGACGATGGCGCTGTCGCCTTTCGGCTCGTTGTAGCGGCGGTCTGTGACCGTTGCTGACTTTTCCTCCGCGGAAGTGCGACGGTCATAGACCGCCGCTACAGCTTTGGAACCGCGCGGGATTGGCTGGATGCCGCTGGGAATGTTCAGCTTATCGGCAAAGACGCGCACCTTCCGCGCCCGGCCGGTGGCGTCGAAGTCGCTGAGCACGCGGACGCTGTCGCGCGCGGCGGCCGAGGGCTGCGGCGCATCGCCCACGCGGAAGCCCTCGACGATGCCGCGCCAGCCCTGCTCGAAGCCGGGAATCGGCTGCCCATTCACATCGGTGCTGGCGGGCCACGGATACATCTCGGAGCCGCTGACCCAGAGGCGACCGGCGGCGTCGAAGTTCAGATTGATTGGCTTCTGGATCTCCGGCTCCGCGGCGACGAGCTGCACCTCAAAGCCGGGCGGGACGTGGAACTTTGCGAGCTGCTCCTGCGGCGTCGAGGGTGGGGTGCCGGGCGTGTCGCCGCGGGAATCGGCGAGGGCGGTGGCGGTGAGGACGAGGAGCGCGAGGAGGGGGAGAAGGAGCGAGGGCTTCATGGCGGCATGGAAAAAACAAACGCGTTCATTCGGAACGGCGTCGCAGGACTTCTTGCTGTTACCCTGCCCAGGTGACTTGTGCGCGAAGAAATAGCGAGAGGTCCTTCGACTGCGCTCCGCCCGCTGGCCCCCCTCCGCTTCGCTCAGGATGACAGTTTTTTTCGACACCTCGCGGACAGGTAGCGCGGCTGCTTCTTCCGCGCGGCTACTTCAACGCATTCGAGAGCAGGAACTCCACGATGGGCGTGGGGTCCTTGAGGCTGTGCGGGTGGTGATCCACGCCGGGCTTGGCGATGACTTCGATGCGGCCACCGAGGAGTTCGTATTTCGTTTTGAGCAGCGCGGTGTTCTCGGCGACCGGCACCACTTTGTCGGCATCGCCGACGACGGAAAGAATCGGGATGCCGGCTGTCGGCATCGCCGACGACGGAAAGAATCGGGATGCCGGCGGCGGCGATGGATTCGAGGCGGTCGAGCGGATTGCCTTTGAATGCCGGCGCGGTCTCCTCGGTGAGTCCGTAGATTTGGAGCGCCTGCGCCCAGCAGCGCGCGTCGCCTTTTCCCGTGCCCTTGCCGCCGGGCCAGCTCCGGATGTCGAGCACCGGGGCGTCGAGATAAAGCGCGGCCGTCTTGTCGGGATGCGCGGCGGCGAAGTTCACGGCGTAGAGGCCGCCGCGGCTGAAGCCTTCGAGCACGGCGCGTTTCGCGAGGCCGTATTCCTTCGTCACGTGCGCGTGGTATTGCGCCATCAGATCGATGGAGATGGGCGCGCCATACATGTCGCTCACTTTGAAGAACGCGACGTGCCATCCCTTCCCGAGCAGCGCGATATCGCCCTGCGGCTCGTGGCCGAAGAACTCGGTGCGCCAAATCCACGGCCTGCCGGGTGCGGCTTCCTTCGGCTTCACGAGCAGGGCGGGTTTTCCGGCGACCTCGAAGTCGAGCTTCTCGTAGCCGTTCCAGGCGGAGGTTTTTGGCGGGGCGGTTTCCGCTTCGAGCAGGGGAGCGGCGAGGAGCGAGGCGAGGGCGAGGAGGAGGCGTGTCATGGGAGAGGGCTGAACATCCAACAACCGCCGCGCGACTTCCAACCACGAATCGCGCCGCGCCCACCGGCTCGCTTGTCGGATGCGCGATCAACGCCTAGATCTAGCCCCATGTCCGAGCCCGCGCCTGAATCCCCCTCAACCGTTTACGCCCAGCCCTGGGCGGTGCGTCTCGGCTTTGCCGTGATTGTGGCGTTTACCGTGATCGTCGGCCTGGCGTTCATGGATCAGTCGAAGCGGGCGGAACTCGAATCGGTGTCGGAGACAACGTCGGTGGGCGACACCGCATTCTTCGTCCTGCCTGATCCGGCGAAAGCGCCCGGCCCGGTGGCCGCGCTGGACGGCCAGCCGCTGCTGCTCGCCACCGCGCAGCCGATCGATCTCCGGGACACGCGCACCCGCCGGGTCGGGCGCGATGTTGAGCGTGGACTCACCATTTACGAGCTGAGCGACTCCGCGTCACCGGCCGAGAAGGCGAAGCTGGGCAGTGGGCGCACGCTGTTGCTGAAGACGGCGGTGAATCAATACGCCGCGGTGCGTTCCGCGGCGAAGTAGCAGCGCGAAACGCCGACGGAAACCGGGCGTTCGCGGAGGGCGCAATCGTCCGCGGGGCAAGGCCGGCGGGCCCTACTTCACATCGTAAAACTTCGAGCCGTCACTGGTGGTGTTCGATGCGGTGCGCGGCTGGATCACGGTGAAAGGACCGTGGTGCATGACCACATGGCCGTCCTGGGTTTCAAAGGCGATCCGCTCTTTGTCGCAGCAGATGATCCGCTCCACATCCGGGTAGTCGATGAGCCGCGAACTGCCCGGCACGTAGAGGAAAATGCGGATGAGCCGAGGCGCTTCGGATTTCGGGGAGCGAAGGTCGGGACCATCTTCCGCGCGAGCGGAAGCGGTGAGGGCAAGGGCGGCGAGCAGGGGGAACACGAGCGCTTTCATGGCAGCGGCAGACGCACCGACAAGGCCGTCTATTCACCCGATCCGCGGGATCAAGTGGGTGTGCAGGATTTCCAGAATACGTTACTCCACGTTCGAAAGTGAGGGTTGACCGCCCAATTCTGGCCGGGTGTTATTCACGACGTCTATGTCGGCGAAACTGCAGTGCGGTCGGTGTGCATTTCAAAACCCTGTGGGATTTCGTTTCTGCGGGAAGTGTGGTGCGCCGCTCGTGCAGGTCACGGAATCGGTGCCGCGGGTCGGCCACGCGAGGCGATCGAGGCGCTCGCCGCGGTCGCGGAGTTCGTGCGCGCCGGAGAGATTGTCTATCTGCCCATGCTGCAGCGGGTGGAAGCTGCCGCTTGGGAAGATCTCGGGGATCCCGCGCGGGCGCGCGCCTGCCTGCACGCTTCCCTCGACGCTGCAGCCGCGGCGGGCACCTGGCTTTTTCACGGTGAGGCGGAGCGGCAACTTGCGGCACTCGATGCCGAGCCGTCGCCGAAAGGGTGCGCGCCGGGGAATCGCCGGAGCGTCACGCCAATCTCATCCTAACCACAAACCCATGAATCCCATGACCCGACCATTCACAGCGCTCCTTCTCCTCGCGGCGATCCCGGCACGAGCGGGTGACTTTGACAGCGAGGCGTTCGCCCTGCGCTACACGGCGGCCCTTTCCCGACTCTCGACCTATCCCGATGTCGCCGGGCAGGCGGGCGCGTCCGCGGCGAGTCTGCGCTCCACGTCGGTGAATCCCGCGGCGTTGAGCTGGCTGCCGATCCCCAATGGGAATGGAGCGCCTGGCTTCAAACGGTTCGCCTTGTCGGCGCAATACACCGGCCTCTTCTTCGATCGCGGCACCGACATCTGGGCGACCACCCAGAGTTTGAATATCTATCCCAGCCGGGAATTCGCGATCAAGCTGGCGGTCACGCAACTGCGCAGCAACGAGGATCGGACTCGCGGGGGCGCAATTTTCGAAACGGATACGAACGCCTATCGCGTCGACTTTTCGTGGTACTTCGACCGGCCCGAGCACCCCTTCAGCGTCGGCTTGCAACTGAACTACTCGCAATCTGAAACCAATTTCTCGCGGCCCCCCGTCACCTTTCAAACGCCCCGCGGCCCGCTGTCGTTCGACAGACAGGTCGCCGCCGATTCGGACCGCGAGTCCTTTGGCGTGCGTTTTGGCTGGCAGATTTCGCTGCTGCGCCCCGAGTCCGCCCGGCCTTCGGGGGATGGCAAGGCGGTGGTCGCCGATGCCGCTCAAGCGCGGAACGTCTACGACCGTTGGTTGTTCGGAATCGTCGCGGATTACGTCTTCCAGCCGACGAAAGTGGGCGACTACCGCGAGCGATTGAGGAGCGGTCTCCGCACGCCCGGATCGTTTGACCGCCAGGACTTCAACCAGACTCTCGTCCGCGTCGGGACGGCGGTGCGATACACGCCGGAATCCTGGGTGCCACAGCATCGCGCGGGTTATGTCCGGCTGGATTACCAGTGGGGCCGATTCGCCAATGAAACGCGTGAACTCCAGACGAGCCGTCTGTATCTCGGCGGCAATTTTCCGGTCCATGCGGCGATCGATTTGACCGCCGGCACGGTGGTTGATGATCGGCGGAATGTGGCTTGGTCCGTCGGTGCCGGGGTCCACAGCTTCACGTGGTCGGTCGATGTCGCCTACCAGCATGACATGCTGCCGGAAATCGCGACGGACTTCGGCAACGCGCATACGTTTGTCGCCTCAGCCGCGATCGCCTTCTAGCTGCCGCGCGGGCCGCCCGCTCGCGGCGATGATGTGCGGAATGAAGGAAGCCGATGCGACCGGAATGAATTCGAGGAACCTCGGATTGCCGGGGAACTGCACGATCTTCCGGAAGGTGAGGTCCCTCGGCTCCGTTGCACTCCGCTCGGGATGACATGGCGCAGTTTGTCCCGGCTCAATCTTCGCGAGTCCTGTCGGGCGTCTGTGCCAGACGCTCGTGGGGTGAGCGCCTGCGGCGGATGGGAAAAAGGGCTTTGCGGCAGCGCCCTGCAATCGGCGCGGGCTGATTCGCGTTTCCGTTCAACCCCTTGGCTCCGCCGAAATGGACCGGGCTGGACCGCGCACGCAGTGGGCCGCATGGTAATCGGCCGCACCCGCATGAAGCTCTCCACCATTCAATCCAGCCTCGCCGCCATCGGCATGGAGCCGACGCGCAGCCTCGGGCAAAATTTTCTGCACGATCAGAACCTCGCCGATTGGATCGTGGCGCAGCTCGGGATGAAGGAGGGCGACGCCTGGGTCGAGCTGGGACCAGGGCTCGGGGCGCTGACCGAATACGCGTTGAAGCGGTCGACGAATGGGATCGTGATCGAGAAGGACGGGCGGCTGGCGGCGTTTCTGCGCGAGCGCTTTCCGGATCTTGAAGTGGTGCATGGCGATGCGACGGAGTTCGATGTGCGCGACCTCTTTGCGCGCGGTCCGGTGAAGGTGCTCGGGAATCTGCCCTACTACGTTTCCAGCCAGATCCTCTTCGGCTTCACCGACGAGCCGAGCCCGGTGGGCGCGCTCATTTTCACGCTGCAACGTGAGCTGGCCGAGCGGCTCTCCGCGGGACCGCGGACGAAGGAATACGGCGGACTCACGCTGCTCGTGGGTCGGCGTTGGAAGGTGAAGTATCTGCGCACGCTGCCGGGCAGCGTTTTCGTTCCGGCGCCAAAGGTGGAATCCGCCGTGGTGCTCCTGACGCCGCGTCCGGCGGGCGAGCTGCCGGATTGCGACGGGGGCCGCTTCACATCGCTGGTGAAAGCGGGCTTTTCACAGCGGCGGAAGCAGCTTCGCAAGATGCTCGCGAACGAGACGAATTCGCGCGGTGTCGGGCCGATCGATTGGTCGGCGCTGTGCGCGCATCTCGGCGTGGAGGAGACGTGCCGCGGCGAGGAGCTGTCGCTCGAGCAGTGGATCGCGTTGACGAATTTCGTGACCGGCGACACGCCGGCGGAGGCGGCGCACGCGCAGGATGTGCACGGCGAGATTTTCGATGTGGTGGACGAAAACGATAACGTGATCGGGCAGAAGTCGCGGTTCGAGGTGCATCGGCACAAGATGCTCCACCGCGCGGTCCACGTGTTCGTCTTCAACGACGCGGGCGAGGTCTTCCTCCAGCGCCGTTCGAAGTGGAAGGACAAGTGCCCGCTGCGCTGGGACTCGAGCGCCGCCGGTCATGTGAATGCCGGACACACCTACGACGACACCGCACCGCGCGAGGTGGAGGAAGAGTTGGGCGTGACTGCGGAGGTGGAGTCGCACTGGGAACTGCCGCCGAGCGCGCAGACGGGCTGGGAACATGTGCGCCTGTATCGCGCACGGCATAACGGCCCTTTCCGGCTAAACCGCGCGGAGCTCGATGGCGGCGGCTTTTTCACCGTGGAGCAGGTGGATCGCTGGACGGCGGCGCGGCCGGAGGATTTCGCGCCGGGGTTTTTGGAATGCTGGAAGTGCTTCCAGGCGGCGCCTCCACCGCAGGAAGGTTGATCGGTTTCGCTCAGAGGATGCACCGGAAATCAAAACCGCATGTCATCCCAAGCGGAATGGAGGGAGCCTAATACCAAACTAAGTTGAAGGCCGGACGATTCGGCCCGGCAGGGCTGAAAGAAATTAGCCGGTGGCGTCAGCCACCGGACTTGAGTCACAAAGAGACCGAGCCCCGGCAGGGGCGGCAGAAATTCCAGCGCCCCTGGCGGGGCGGAGCGCTTTATTCCGTGATCCGGTGGCTGACGCCACCGGCTAATTTCCGCGGAGCCTCCGGCTCCAAGAAACGGCCGGTTTTCAAAAGCGTTTGGTATAAGCGACCAGAATGAAGTCGAGGGACCCGAGAGTGCAGAATGATCCGTGATCCTCCAGAAGCCGAGGTCGTTGCCTGCGGCTGTCTCGCAGACTCGGCTCGACTCCGTTACACTTCGCTCAGGATGACACGCGGTTTTGATTTCCGGTCCACCGCTCAGATCTCGACGACCTGGCTGACCTCATAAACGCGGTCGGGCGGGAGTTGGAAGAAGTCGGCGGCGTTCTCGGAGTGTTTGCTGAGGAAGACGAAAAGATGTTCGCGCCATTCGGCCATCCCCTCTTTTGCCGTCACGACGATGCGCTCCTTTCCGACGAAGAAGGTCGTCCGGTCGCGCTGGATCGGCAGGCCGGCCACGCCGGCGGCGCGGATCACTTCATCGATGTGCGGCGTCTCCATGAAGCCGAAGCTGGCCACGACGCGGAAAAATCCTTCTGTGCGGTCGGTGACCTGGACGCGTTCCAGCGGCGGGACATGGGGCCGGCTGTGATCGGTGACGATGGTGAGCAGAATGTTCCGCTCGTGCAGGATCTGGTTGTGTTTGATGTTCTTCACCAGCGCGTTCGGCGTGCCTTCGGGGTTGCCGGCGAGGAAGACGGCGGTGCCGTGGATGCGGTGGAGTTGATTGTGCGCGTCGAGGGTGCCGGCCATGCTGATCGAGGCGATGAAGTCGTCGAGCGGCATGCCGGGCGGGAGCCGTTTGCGGAGCAAGGTGCGGCCGTCTTTCCAGGTCATCATCGCCGTGAAGATGGCGGCTCCGGCGACGAGCGGGAACCAGCCTCCGTGGAGGATTTTGAGGGAATTGGCGGCGAAGAAGGTGGCTTCGATGACGCCGAAAAATGCGCAGGTGACGCCGGCCTTGAGCGGGCTCCAATTCCACAGCCGCTGGGAAGCGAAGAAAAAGATCGCCGTGGTGGAAAGCATCGTGAGAGTAACCGCGATGCCGTAGGCGCTGGCGAGCGCACCGCTGCTCTTGAAGCCGATCACGAGGGCGAGGCAGCCGATGGCGAGGGCGATGTTGATTTTCGGGATGTAAACCTGACCGCGTTCGTCCTGCGAGGTGTGAAAGATTTCCATCCGCGGGATGTAGCCCATTTGGATGCCCTGCATGGTGAGCGAGAAAGCGCCGGAGATCAGCGCTTGCGAAGCGATGATCCCTGCGGCGGTGGCGAGAGCGATCAGCGGGTAGAGCGCCCAGCTCGGGGCCATCGAAAAGAAGGGGTTCTCTCGCGCCGAGGGATCGGCGAGGACTAGTGCGCCCTGTCCGAGATAGTTCAGAATCAGCGATGGGCAGACGAGGAATGTCCACGCGTGGGAAATGGGTTTGCGACCGAAGTGTCCCATGTCGGCGTAAAGCGCCTCGCCGCCGGTGACCACGAGGAAGACGCTGCCCATGATGACGAGGGCGGCTTTGCCGTAGTGGGTCAGAAAGTAAAATCCCTCGAGTGGATTGAGCGCCCGGAGCACGCCGGGATTGTGGGTGATGTGAATGATTCCGAGGACGGCGAGGATGGTGAACCACCCAAGCATGACCCGGCCAAACCATTCGCCGATGGCACCGGTGCCTTTGGATTGCACGGCGAATAACCCGACGAGGATTCCCAACGTCAACGGGATGATAAATGGCTTGAGCCCGGGAGCGGCGACGAGCAAACCCTCCACGGCGGAGAGGACGGTGACGGCGGGGGTGATGACCCCATCGCCGTAGAGGAGTGCGGCGCCCGCGATGCCCACCGCTATCATTCCGCCGGTCGCGATGCCGCGCGCTTTCGTATCTTTGGGGAAAGCGAGCGAGAGCAGCGCGAGGATGCCGCCTTCGCCCTGGTTGTCGGCCCGCATGATGATCGAGAGATACTTCACCGACACCAGAATCATGAGGCTCCAGATGATGAGCGAGAGGACGCCGATGATCTCCCGGTCTCCGTGCAGCCCGTGGTGGAGGCATTCCTTGAAGGCGTAAAGCACGCTCGTGCCGATGTCTCCGTAAACGACACCGAGGGCGCCGATCGACCGGGAGATGTGGTTGCTGCTACTGCGTTGCTCGTGCATGAGCGGCAGAGGTTGAGGGAACACCAGCGCCGCCGCAACTCAATCGCACGCGGCTTCTGGCGCGGGAGCGGGCGGCCATGGGCATTCCGGATGGAGCCAAGGCGTGCTCTGCCTCCGGCCCGCTGACCGTGTTCATGTCGACGGATGGGCGCGGCAGATCCTCGCGGCAGACGTGCGATGAAGTTTTTTTACGAAGGCGGGTAAGGATTCGCGGGAAACCGGTGAGAGGAGAAGTTGAAATGAACTCGTTCACGCTGCTCTTCCAAACCACGCGTCGTCACCCATTCGCGGCGCTCCTTTTCGCAATCTGGGCGGCGATTTTCTCCCCGCACGCGAGCGCCATCGATGGTGAGGTGGATCCGACTTTCGTCAGCGATCTCCGGCGCGCGAGGGGCGCGAACGTCTCGCTGGCGCTGTTGCTGCCGGGTGAGAAAATTCTCGTGGCCGGCACGGTTTACACAAACGCGGGCGGCGCGACTCCGCTCCGCTCCGCGCGCCTGCAGCCCGACGGTGCGCTCGATCCGACTTTTGCGGTGTCGCTGTTGTCCGGGAGTACGCCGACGCCGCCGGCGTGTGCGGCGGTGCAGCCGGATGGAAAGATCCTGATGGGCGGCAGCTTCACCTCAGTGAACGGCACCTCGCAGGCGGTGCTGGCGCGGTTGAATGCGGACGGCTCCCTCGATTCCTCGTTCGTCCCACCCGCGTTCACTCACACGTCCGCTCCGGCGGTTATCCGGATGGTGCTCCAGCCGGATGGGAAAGTGATCATCGCGGGCTTTTTCAACAGCGTCGGCGGCCAGCCACGCACTCGGATCGCGCGGCTCAATGACGATGGCTCCCTCGACGCCGCTTTCAATCCGGTCTTCGTGCGCGATGCATCCACCCCGAACCTGAACGCGCTCGCGCTGCAGAGCGATGGGAAGGTGCTGGTCGGCGGCGTGTTCGCGTCGGTGAATGGCGCGCCGCGCAGCAATTTCGCCCGGCTCAATGGCGACGGCACCACGGATTCGCTCACGCTGGATGCGAACAACGCCATCAACGCGATCGTGCTGGAGATGGACGGCAGGTTCACCGCGGCGGGGACATTCACCACCGTGCGCGGGCTGCCTTATGGGAAGGTGGTGCGCGTCAACGCCGACGGCAGCCTCGACGGGACTTTCACGCCAGCGGCCCTGCCGGACATCGTCGGCATCTCGACGATGTCGCAGCAGGTGGATGGCCGCCTGATCGTCGGCGGAAACGGCGTCATTGGAAATCCCGGTCCGATCGCGCGGCTCAACGGCGATGGCTCGCTCGATGCGAGCTTTGTCGTGCCGGCGGAGCTGCGCCACGCGGGCGGCGCGGTGAATGGCGTCGTGCCGCAGGCCGACGGCCGCATTCTCCTCGCCCGCACGATCGCGATCTCGCCGACTGTGGACGACAATCCGCTGCCGCTCGTGCGCCTGCAAAATGGGCCGGGCACGCAGTCGATCACGGTCGAGCCGGCACGGGTGCGCTGGCTGCGCTCCGGACCGCTGCCGGAGGTGAACGAAACGGTTTTCCAGCTCTCCACGAACGGCGGGGCGACCTGGACGTCGCTCGGCGTCGGAACGCGGGTCGCCGGCGGTTGGGAGTGCGCGGGATTGAGCCTGCCATCGCGCGGCATCGTGCGGGTGCTCAGCCGCGCGGTCGCGACGCAGATGCAGGGCACCGCTGTCGGACTCATGGAGGTGCGGCGCCCGTTCCATTTCGCCGGCTCGGAGATCGCCGTCGAGCAACCCGCCGATCGCCCGGTGGCGCCGGGTGGCAGCCGGGTGGCAGCCGTGATTTCGGGCGTCTCGCCGTCGGCGCTTCGTCGAGCCTCACGTTCATCGTGCGTAACTTCGGCGACCTCCCGCTCACCGGTCTCGTCGCGTCGATCCTCGCCGGCCCGGGGTCGGCGCACTTCGCGATCACCGCCTTTCCCGCCACGCCGGTCGCCGGCCCGGCTGGCAGCACCACATTCACCGTGCGCTTCCTGCCGACTTCGGCGGGCTTGAAGACCGCGACGCTCTCGCTCGCGAACAACACGCCCGGCAGCAATCCCTTGCAAATCAACCTCGCTGGCACGGCTGCGGCGGATGGCGATCCTACGCTGAGTTTCAATCCGGCGCCGTTTCCCGCGGCCCCGCAGGCGTCCGATGGCGTGTATGGCTCGATCGAGCAACCGGACGGACGCACCGTGGTCTTCGGCCAGTTCAGCAGCGCCGGCGGCCGGACACGCGCGGGCATTTTCCGCCTGAGCACGGCGGGCGCGGTGGAAGCGGCCTACGATCCGAACGTCGGCGGTCGCATCCGCGCGGCGATCCTGCAGGCGGATGGGAAGCTGGTGATCGGCGGCGAGTTTGGGTCGGTGGGCGGGCAGGCGCGCGCGAACCTTGCGCGGCTCAATGCGGACGGCTCGCTCGACACCGGCTTCGCCGCAGGCGTCGATGCGGAGATCTATGCGCTCGCTTTGCAGCGCGATGGCAAGGTGATCGCCGCCGGCACCTTCACCGCCGCCAATGGCACGCCGCGCGGGCGGGTCGCGCGGGCGGGTCGCGCGGGCGGGTCGCGCGGGCGGGTCGCGCGCTTCCACGGCGACGGCACGCTCGATCCCGGCTTCGCCGACCCGGCGTGTAACGGACTTCCCTGGGGACTGCGCGTGCAGCCTGACGGCAAAGTGATCGTCATGGGTGGATTCACCAGTATCGCCGGCACTTCGCGGGTCGCTCTCGCCCGGCTGAACAGCGACGGCACGCTCGACGGAGCGTTTTCGCCCACGGTGTCCGGTGCGCCGGCGGCCGCGCTCATCCAGCCGGACGGGAAAATCGTCCTGGGCGGCCTCTTCTCCAGCGTGAATGGCAGCGGCAGCTATCTGGCGCGGCTGAATGCCGATGGGACGCTCGCCGCCGCCTTTAACGCCGCCACGAACAATTACGTTTACAGCCTGGCGCTGCAAGCCGACGGCAAACTCCTCTTCGGGCGGAGCCTTCACCTCCGCCGGCGGTCTGACGCGGATGCGCACCGCGCGGCTGAACGGCAACGGCTCGGGCGATCCCACCTTCACCGCCGACACGTCGTATGGCGCGGGCGACTCGGCCGTGTTTGGCGTCGGGCTGACTGCCGGCGGGCAGGTGAATCTCACCGGCTTCTTTGACACGGTGAACGCAGCCACGCTTCCCGGCTACGCTCGGCTTTACAACACCCTCGCGACGCCCGCTCTCACCGTTCCCGGTGCGGACAGAATCGAGTGGCTGCGCGATGGCACCGCGCCGCAAGCGCAGTGGACGCAATTCGAGCTCTCCACGAACGGCGGGATGACTTGGTCCCCGCTCGGCTTCGGCACACCGATCACGGGCGGCTGGCGGATCACCGGCATCGCCTTGCCCCCGGCTGGCATGGTCCGGGCGCGCGCCCTGGTCCCGAGCGGACTGCACGCCTCCAGCTCCGGCTTCGTCGAGCAGATGGCCTCATTCGCCTTCTCACCGCTCCAGACATGGCGCGCCCTGCACAGCCTCGCCGCCGATGGCTCGCAAGACCTCGCCAACCCCAGCGGCGACGGCATCGCAAACGTGCTCAAGTTCGCCTTCAACCTCGCGCCGAATGCCGGCGACGTGCTCGTGTCGAAGACGAACATTCTTCCCGAGAACGGAACGGCCGGCCTGCCTTTCATCACGCGCGACGCGCAAGGCCGGCTCTTCATCGAGTTCGTGCGGCGGAAAGCGGCGACAAATCCCGGCGTCGGCTACGCGGTCGAGACCGGCGCGGATCTGTTCAACCTGCAACCCCTCAACCTCACCAGCGCGAGCATGGTCTCCATCGACGCCACCTTGGAGCGAGTGACCGTCGTCGATCCGATGATCACGCCCAACCGCTTCGGCCGCGTCCGAGTGACGCCGTTCTGACGGGGCGGGAAAAAACTTTCGCGATCGCTGTAAGGATCCGCGGAAAAGCGGTGAGAAACCGGTGAATGAAAACGCTCACTCTCATTTCTCCCGCCCGGCCCCTCTGGCTCCGATTCATCGCCGTGCTCGCGGGTTTGCTGGCGGTGCCTTTGGCCCTGGCGCAATCGAATGTCTATCCGCCGCCAGTCGGATATGCGCTGCCGGTCATCCTCCCGGCGACGCCCTGGACGGTTCAAGGGATCGCGACGGTCGATCTTGGCCCGAATCTTTTCACGGCTTCGGTGGCCACAGTCACATCGGCCAATCAGCTCCACATTTTTCGGAACGACCTTGCACGGGGCTTCCGCCCGCCGGTGAGCTACGCCACCGGGCCGAATCCGGTCGCGGTGCAGGGCGGCCTCTTTCGCGGGAATGGCCGCCCCGATCTCTTCATCGCTCAGGCTGGGAGTAACACGGTGCGTTGCTGGCTGGCCAATGGAGACGGCACGCTGGGCGCCTATCACGATTACCCGTGCGGGGGCCAGAATCCGCGTCAGTTGGTGATGACCGATCAGGGGGTGATCGTCGTGAACGAGAACAACATCGCGTTGCTGGCGACGCAGAATAATTTCGGGACATCCGACCCGGCGGCGGTGCTCCATCCAGCCGCGGTCCGCTACACAGTGCCAGCGGGTCCGCGGGATCTCTCCTTCTTCGACTTCGACGGCCAGTCGATCGAGGTCTTCGACGCGGTTCATCAACGACTCGTGTTGATCTCCAATGGTCCCGATGATTGTTTTCTGAGCGGTGGTAACTCGGTGGTGATTGCTAATGGGAGCATGGCGACGCAATTCCAGATCTCGGAGCCCGTCGGGAAGCTGATGAAGATGCAGAATTTCCTCTGTCTCTATCTGCCCCAGACGAACCGCATCATGCGCCTGGCCTTTGGCAACATTCCCGAGATGAACGGAGCCACGTTTCAATTCACGCGGCTGATGCCATCGGGCAATACGCTGACGCAGTCGATGACTTACAACTACTTCGACCTCCCGGCGGGGGCGACCTTCGCCACTTCCAAATATGTGGATGTGAATTTTGCCGACGACCTCATCGTGAGCACGCCGGGAACGAATTCGCTGAACTATTATCTCAACGTGACCAACTCGGGACAGCCGGTGCCCGTCGTAGTGCCCCTCGGTGTGCCGATGGCGAAAGTCGAGACCGGCGTCTGTGACTACTTCGATCTCAACTACGACTTTGCCGTGCTGACGAGCGATGGGCGGGTCGGCGTTTCTTTTAGCGGCCGGCCGCCGATCTCCGTGACCACCGGCGTGGATGAAGACAACGGAACGACTGACCCGGCGCAAGGCACGGGGACGAGTCTGCGCGAAGCCTTGAATCGCGCGGCGACTTCGGGATCGCCCGCAACCATCCGAATCGCGACTACCGACACTCTGATCGTCTCCCAGGCTGCGGAAGACGATCCCGTCCTGGGGCGCTCTGCCTTTGTCATCGGGAGCGACATCACCATCCTTTCACCGCCGGCCTTCGAGGGTGGTATTTCCTACGCGGGAACGATCTTCGAGCGCTCTTCGTCGTCGAACGCGATGCGGCTTTTCCGCGTGACCGCCGGCGGCAGGCTCAGCGTCCAGAGATCGTTTTTTCGCAATTGGCTGCTCCAGACGCAACCGGGCTCGGTCCTCCACTCGGCGGGTCAGGTGGTGGTGGATCAATGCGCCTTTCAAAACAACATCAGCTCCGGGGGCGGCTGCGTCGCCATGACCGGCGGCACGCTGGCGGCGACGAACTCCACCTTCGCCAACAGCTCGGGCGCGTTTCAAATCACGGGCGGCACGGCCACGCTCACGCACCTGACGATGGCTTACCTCAGCGACGTGTCGCCGCTCTACCTTCGCAATGCCGACGTGACGCTGGTGAACTCGCTCATCGGCTATTTTCCGAGCGGCCTCGCGGGGATCGATGGAACGCTGAACGCCGCCAGCCATCACAACATCGTCGGCCAGACCGTCGCGAACCTCGGCATGCTCGGCAACAACAGCGGCCAGACACCGACCGTGCCGCTGCTGCCGGGCTGTCCGGCGATCGATGCCGGCGTGGTCGTGGCGGGCATCACCACGGATCAGCGCGAATTCGCGCGGACGGTGGGAGCGCCGGACGTGGGGGCGTTCGAGTTTTCCAGCTACGCCGAGTCGCTCGTGGTCACGACCGATGCCGATGAAAACAACGGCACGAGCGATCCGCGGTTTGGCCTGGGCACGAGCCTGCGCGAGGCGCTGGCCTACGCGCAGAGCCATGCCGGAGACGACACCATCACCTTCGAGCCCGCGTTCTTCAGCGTGCCGCGGACTCTCTATCTGACGCTCGGCTCGCTGAGCTATGTGAGCGATGGCTATCTCACGATCACTGGTCCCGCCGCTGGATTCGCCATCGATGGGCAGAACGCGTCGCGCATCCTTTCCCTCGAGGGCGAAGCGGAGCTTGCGAACCTGACGTTCCGCAACGGCACGTCCGGCGCCGGGCAGCACGGCGGCGCCATTCACGCCGCAGGCGGCCTGACCATGGCGGTTTGCACGCTCCACGGGAACCAAACGCCGAACACGCAACGCGGCGGGGCGATCTACAGCATCGGCAGTCTCACCATGACGAATTGCACTCTGGCCAACAACGTCGCCGATGCCGGCGGAGCCATCTACGCGGAAACCGGGGCGGTGTTGATCCACGTCACCATCGCGGGAAACACGGCCAGCTCCGGGCGGGGCGGCGTGGAGGTCGGGGGCGGCCAGCTCGATGCTTACAATTCCGTCTCGTGCAACAATCTGCCGACAGCCACGCGCAGCGTGCCTCCGGCAGGTCCCGGTGCGAGCTATCTCGGCTGCGTCATCGATGCGGCGAACCCGCTGCTCGGCCCGCTCGCCACCAACGGCGGCCCCGGCCAGACGATCGCGCTGCTGGCCGGCAGCCCGGCGGTGAATGCTGGCACCGGGGGCAACCTGGCCGCCACCGATGCCCGTGGCGTCGCCCGTGTTTCGACGCCCGACTCCGGCGCCTATGAACTCGCCGCATTCAACGAACAGCTCACCGTCACCACGATCGTGGATGAAGCGAATGGCACGACTGATCCCAGCTTTGGCACCGGCACGGGCTTGCGTGAGGCCATCACGTATGCGGCCACGCTGCCCGGCCCGCAGGTCGTCACCTTTGCCCCGGCGCTCGCAGGTCAGAGCGTGCAGCTTCGATCCTACTACTCGCTGAATGCCGTCTCGATCAGCTCGAACGTGGTCCTCCGCGGGCCGGCCAGTGGCGCCGGGATCACGCTCGTCGCCGGCCAGCCGGGGCTCAATCTGCGCCACTTCGCCGTGGAAGCGGGAGGCTTGCTGACGCTGGAAAATCTCACGCTCCGCGGGGGCCGCGGCCAGGGCGCCGGCGGCAGCATTCTCAGCGCGGGCCAGCTCACGATCACTGGTTGCACTTTCACCGATAACAGCTCGACGCAGGAGGGCGGCGCGATCCACGCCAGCGGCACCTCGCTCGTGGTGACGAACAGCACTTTCGCTGGCAATAGCGCCAGCTCCGACGCGGCGGCCATCGCGGCGCACGCCACGGCTTGCTCGCTCCAGAATGTGACGATCATCGACAACATCGCGGGCCTCGGCGCTGCGCTCTCCAGTCGCAGCCCCGCGCTGCTCTTGCGGAACACACTCGTCGCTCGCAACACGATCCAAGGTGCGATCGAAAGCAATGTCAGCCTCGGCCAGGGCGGCGCGCTGAATCCGGCCAGCAGCCACAATCTTTTCGGTCCCGGTGCTGCGGTGAATGGCGGGCCGGGCAGCGTCTCCGATGTCGCGTCCACGCAGCTCCAGATGGGCGCGCTGGCTTCGAACGGCGGCACTACGCAGACGGCCGCGCTGCTCGCGGGCAGCCCGGCGGTCAATGCGGGCACGGCGACCGGCGCGGCGGCGACCGATCAGCGCGGCAAGCTCCGGCCGCAGTTTGGCGTGGTGGACATCGGCGCGGTCGAGCAGACGGCATTCGATACGGGCCAGACGATCGTCACGGCGGGCGGCGCGGCGTGGTATCTCGGCCCGGACGCGGTCGCAATGACCTGCGCATTTATCGCGAGGTTTCGGGTCAGCTCGCCGTGTGGGTGGATGGCGGGCTGGCGGCGCGCATCGGTCAGGCGGGCGATGGCACCGTGCTGGTGCGGACGGCAAGCGGCTTCATCTTCAGCCGGCCCGGCTCGACCAGCGGCGTCGGCACCGGCTGGCAGCAGCTCACCTCGGTCTTCGCTGGCGACGGTGCCACGTGGTTTCTCGGGCCGGATGGCAACGGGAGCGACCCTTACCTCTACCGCTGGGACGCCAGCGGCTCGCCGGCCTATTCGGGTGGAGCCGGATCGCAGATCTTCGTCGCCGCCGATGGCACGATCCTGACCCGAACCGCGGCCGGTCAGTTCTTCCAGCGCCTCGGCTCGAACACGGGCCTCGGCACCACTTGGCAACTCCTGCCCGGCTCGCTCGTCGTCACCACCGCCGCCGACGAGAGCAACGGCACGAGCGCTCCGCAACTCGGCACCGGCACGAGCCTGCGCGAGGCGCTGGCCTACGCGCAGTCGCTCGGCGGTGCGCCGACGATCACCTTCGCACCGGCGCTGCATGGCCAAACCGTCACGCTCACCGAGGGCGCGACCGGATCGGGCGATGACACGGCGCTGCGCAACGGGAGCGACCTCACCATCGACGGCGGTTCGGGCGTGACCATCCACCTCGTCTCGCCGGTTCCGCGCCGCCATTTCCTCCACGGCGGCGGCACGCTGGGTCTCCGGAATCTCACGCTCAGCGGCGGCGACATCCGCACCGTCAACGACGGCGGCGCGCTCTACAACACCGGCACCGTCACGATGACGAACGTGCGCTTTACCAACAACCGCGCGAACCACGGCGGAGCCGTGTTGAACTTCGGCACGATGACGATCAGCGGATCGACCTTCGACAACAACGCCACGGCCGCGGGCGGGCAGGGCGGCGCGATCTGGAGCAACGGCACCCTCGGCATCAGCGGCAGCACTTTCTATCTCAACACCGCGTCCGTGCTCGGGGGCGCGATCGCTTCGTTCAACGGACTCAACGTCTCCAACTGCAACTTCAGCACCAACCACTCCGGCTTCAACGGCGGCGCCCTGCGGCTCGATGGCACGGCGGTGATCTCGGGCTCGACGTTTTCCAACAACACCGCCGCGAACGGAGGCGGCGCGCTGATCAGCCACGGCCAGACGACGATCACGAACGCGACGATCGCTTTCAACACCGCGCTCGACGGCGGCGGCGCGCAGTTTTTCTCCGGGTCAGCCAACCTCCGGCACGTGACAGTCGTCAATAACAGCGCCTCGCGCGCCGGCGGAGGCGTGGTGGTGAACACCGCCGATGTCACGCTGCGCAACGGCATCATCGGCGCCAACTCGGCGGTCGATCAGAACGACCTCTGGGGCGGGCCGCTCAATGCCGCGTCGTCACATAACTTGATCGATCGATCCGCCGCGCAGCTCCGGCTCGGAAGCCTCGCCAACAATGGTGGCCCGACGGCTACCTTCGCGCTGCTGCCGGGCAGTCCGGCGATCAACGCGGGCACTGCGATCGCTGGCGTGACCACCGATCAGCGCGGCCTCGACCGCAGCGTCGGCTCGGCACCGGATATCGGCGCGGTCGAAGATGCCGTGGGGGACGACGATCCCGATCGCGACTCGCTGACCAACGCGGTGGAACTGACTCTCGGCACGAACCCGCTCGCGCTCGACACGGATGGCGACGGCTTCAACGACGCCACGGAAATGCTCGCCGCGAGTGATCCGACCTCCGGCCTGAGTGTCCCGCCGACCACCCGCATCGAGCGGGTGCTCGGAGTCGGCGCGGCGCGCGGCCTCGATCTCACGGGTAATTTCCTCTACGCGGTGAACGTAGGCACCAATGGCACCGTGGGGCCGATCGGCGATGCGAACTTTAGCGCCGACAACGTCGCGGGCGTCACCGTCACGGCGTCGCAGGAAATCGCCAACTGGACCGTGCGCGAGTTTGGGAGCGCGACCGAAGAAGATCGTCTCGAGCAAGTCTTCCGCTCGATCCGCTGGGACGGCCCCACGCCCGGCGTGAAGGTCGATGCGGCAAACCTGGTGCCGGGCCGCAATTACCAACTGCAGCTCCTCTTCGCCGACGCTCCCGGTTACGACCGTGGGTTCGATGTGCTCGTGAATGGCGGTACGATCTTCTCCGGTTTCAACACCAATGCGGCCCAAGGCGCGAACGCCGTGCCCTACGCTGCGGCGGCGATCGTCCACACGTTCAAGGCGACGAGCGCGACGCTGCAGGTGACGCTCTCCGGTGCGAGCACGCCCGCGCCGTTCGACCCGAATCCTCTTCTCAACGGCTTCACGCTGGAGGAACTTCCGACCGCCGCACCTGCGCCGCTCATCGCGCCCAACAGCGGCACCTACCAAAGCAGCGTGCAGGTCAGCCTCGCGAACAACGCGGTCGGCGCAACGATCCGCTACACCCTCGACGGCAGCACGCCTTCGGAAACGAACGGTGCCATTTACGCCGGACCTTTCCAGATCACGAGCAGCGCCACGGTGCGCGCCATTGCCGTCAGCGGGGGTTGGTTGCCGTCGAGCGTGACGTCGCAAAGCTTCACCGTACTCCCGCCACTATCCTGGTGGCGCTCGCTCCATGGCCTGCCAGCCGATGGCTCGCTAGACCTCGCCACACCTGCGCGTGACGGCACCGCCAGTCTGCTCAAGTATGCGTTTAACATGGCGCCCGCCGCTGGCGATTTGCTCGTGCCGAACACCGCGATCCTGCCGGAGAACGGCAAGGCCGGTCTGCCTTTCATCGACCGCGATGCGCTGGGCGGGCTGGTCATCGAGTTCGTCCGGCGAAAGGCGGTGAGCAATCCCGGGATCGGCTACGTGGTCGAAACGGGCGATGACCCCACCGCCTTGCAGCCCCTCGACCTCAGTGGTGCCGTGATCGCATCCATCGACGCCACCTGGGAGCGCGTCACCGTCAACGATCCGGTCATCACCACGCAGCGCTTCGGCCGGGTGCGGGTGACGGTGTTCTGACGAGGCGCGAAAAAATCTTTCGAGACCGCGGTGAGGATACGCCCGAAGCGGGAGAGGGGGAAGCCGGCAGCAGGTAGCACTCGTTCGCGCGGCGTTTCGATCAGGTAAATTTCCCCGCCATTTCTCGACGGTCGATGCGCCCGGCGGCGGCGGGGATGCGCAGCGTACAGGTGCTGCCGAGGCCTGGTGTGCTCTGGATTTCGAGGGTCGCGCCGTGGGCATCGGCGATGGCTTTCACGATGGAAAGGCCGAGGCCGAAGTGGCGATCGGTGCGCGCGGGATCGACGCGGTGGAAGCGGTCAAAGAGGTGGGGCAGGTGTTCGGGTGGAATGCCGCACCCCGTATCGCTGATGCGGAGAAGCGCGGGCGTATCGAGGTCGCCGCCGCGCAGTTCGAGGCTCACGGTGCCCCCGTCGGGAGTGTATTCGATGGCGTTGCAGACCAGGTTCACGACGACCTGGCGGATCAGGTCGGGATCGACCAGGGCGTGGACTTCCTCGAGCGCGGTGGTGAGCTGCACGCGGCCGGTTCGGAGCGGTTCGATGGCGGTGGCGATGAGTGGGGCGAGGGCGGTGCGGGTGCGCTGGGGGAGGTGCTCGCCGCTGTCGAGGCGGGCGAGCTGGAGCAGGGCATCGATGAGTTTTCCCATGCCTGCGGCGGTCTCGGCGCAGACGTTGAGCGCGTCCTGGTAGGCGGCGGGATCGCGCGGGCGGCTGAGGGTCCCGCGGCTTTCGGCGAGGATCACGGCGACCGGCGTGCGCAGTTCGTGCGAGGCGTCGGCGGTGAAGCGGGCCTGGCGGGCGAAGGATTCCTGGAGGCGGGAGAAAGTGCGGTTGAGCACCTGGGCGAGCGCGCCGAGTTCGCTCGCGGTATCGCGCGTGTTGATGCGCTCGGAGAGATCGCCATCGGCGATCATGTTGGCGGTGCGCGTGATGGCGGCGACCGGGCGCAGTGCGCGACCGACGATCCACCAGCCGCCGGCGAGGTTCAGCGCCAGGAGGATGACTGCGACGAAGCCGAGCTTTGCGGTTTCGCGCAAGGCAGCGGCGGTGTCGCGGGCGGTGTCGGTGCCGACGAGGACGTAGAGCCCGCGGACGGTTTGGCGGAGGCGTTCGCGGCGGGTGCCGCTCGTGCGGGTTTCTTCACGCGGACCGGTCTCGCTCGTGGCCACGGCGGGCCACGCGCTGGTTTCCGGCGGTGTGGTGCCGGCGTGCTCGGAGCGGGCGAGCACCGTGCCGTCCGAATGCCAGACGAGGAAATAACAGAGCCCATCCTCCGGCGAGCCGAACTGCGCGCGAACGCGTTCCGGCAGGCGGAGGTCGCGCGCGGTCTTTGCGTCGATGGTCCGCGCATTGACCGCTGGCATCAGACCGCTCATGGCTGCGGCGACCCGTTCGTCCGCCTGGAGACGCCGCCTTTCCACCGCGAGGTAGAGCGCGGCGAACCACAGCGCCACGAGCGCCGCGAACAGGAGCAGGCCATGCCAGAGCTGGAGCCGCCAGCGGATGCTTTGAAAGGGATGCGTCTTCACTCGATCAGGTATCCGTGGCCGCGCCGCGTGGTGATGAACTCGGCGCCGAGTTTCTTGCGGATGTTGGAGACCTGCACGTCGAGGAGGTTCGAGAGCGTGTTGTCTTCCGCACCATAGAGGTGGTCGTAGAGTTGCGTGCGCGTGACGAGCTGGCCGTGGTGCTGCGCAAGGTATTCCACGAGCGCGTACTCCCGCGGGGTGAGCGGCACGGTCGCCCCGCCGAGCGTGACGAGGCGCGCGCTGGTATCCACGCACACCGCGCCGAGCACGATGGCGGCGCTCTTGCCGACGCCGCGGCGGATGATGACGCGGAGCCGCGCGAGCAATTCGTCGGGCTCGAAGGGTTTGATGAGATAATCGTCCGCGCCTTCGTCGAGCCCGCGCACGCGGTCGCGCGTGGCATCGCGGGCGGTGAGCATGAGGACGGGGGTGGGTTTCCGTTCGCGCAGGCGGCGCAGCACGGTCCAGCCGTCGAGACCCGGCAGCATCACGTCGAGGACGAGCGCGTCGTAGTCGATCTCCAGCGCACGGCTGAGGGCGTCCGCACCGTCGGCGGTGGCATCGACGGCGTAGCCCGCCTCGCGCAGGCAGCGGGTGAGCTGGCGCAGGAGGTGGGGCTGGTCTTCGACGAGGAGGAGGCGCATGGCGGCGGAGAAGAGGCGGTGCTGATCCAAGCTTCCGACCCTGGCGCTGGCGACCTTAATGGAAGGTGAATGCGGGGGGAAACTTTCCGGTGGCATTCACGATCTGAAAAGGTTCGCCGTGGCACGATCAGGCGATGAGAACCCGCCTTTCGCCCCTGAAACCTTTCGCTGCCGCGCTTCTGTTTGCCTTCGCGATGAGCGCGAACGGACAGCCCCGCAATGTGCTCGTGATCATTGCCGACGATTTGGGCGTGGACAGTTTCCCGCTCACCGCTTCGGCGGGCGCGTCGCTGCCGCCGATGCCGAATATCTCGGCGCTGAAAAGCAGCGGCGTGCTGTTCCGCAATGCGCGTTCGCAGCCCACCTGCTCGCCGACGCGGGCCTCGCTGCTCACGGGGCGGCATCCGTTTCGCACGGGGATCGGTGCGCAGCTCACGGATGCATCGAGTCCGCAGCTCCAGGCGTCGGAGTTCACTCTGCCGGAGGCGTTCGCGGCGAACTCGGGGCTCGGCTACACGCTGGCGATGTTCGGCAAGTGGCACCTCAACTCCGGTGCGGGCACGAACGACACGCCGCGCACGATCGGCGGTTGGCCTACCTTCGCGGGCACGATCATTGGCGCGCTGCCGGCCTACTCTGCGTGGACCAAGGTCACGAATGGCGTGGCGGCGGCGAGCACGGCCTACGCGACGACGGACACCGCGAATGACGTGATCGCGTTCATCAATGCGCGGACCGGTCCGTGGTTTGCGTGGGCGGCATTCAATGCGCCGCATGCGCCGTTTCACGTGCCACCCGCCGGATTGCACTCCTACGGCACGCCCACGACGAACCGCTCCCAGTATGAGGCGATGTGCGAGGCGCTCGACACGGAGGTGGGCCGCGTGCTCGCGAGGGTGAATCTCGCGACGACAAACGTGATCTTCCTCGGCGACAACGGCACGCCGGCGAACGTGATCCAGACGCCCTACAACAGCGCGCACGCGAAGGAATCGCTCTATGACGGCGGCACGCGCGTGCCGCTCATCATCGCCGGGCCGGACGTGGTGAGCCCGAACCGCGAGAGCACCGTGCCGGTGAACTGCGTGGACCTTTACGCGACCATCCTCGAGCTCGCGGGGATCAACGTCGCGGCGACTCAGCCGGGTGCGAACCCGATCGACTCGGTGAGCCTGCTGCCGATTTTGAAAAATACGACGGACACCGTGCGCACAGGCTTCAGCCAGGACTTCGGCAGCGGGCTCGCGACCAGCGTGTCGGGACGCGCGCTCACGGATGCGGCGGGCTTCACGCTCATCCAGTTCGATGACGGGCATGAGGAATTTTTCAACACCGTGACGGACGCAAATCAGGCGACGAACCTGCTCGGCGCGACGATCACCGGCACTGCGCAGGCTGCCTACGCGGGGCTGAAGTTGAAGGTCGCAAACTTCACCGCGAGCGGGGTGCCGGGCACGGCGCTCGTCTCGTCGTGGTTCACCGCGAATACGGGGCAGTACGCGCGCATCTATCAGACGCTCGCGGAGCAGAACGCCGGCACGAGCGTGACGACCTGGAACCGCGGCGCGGGAGTGCAGAGCGCGCCGACCTACGCGGATGTGCACCAGGTCGATTTCTCGAATGACTGGGTCTATATCCACACGAGCGGGCTCGCCTCGCACCTCATGGGGCCGTGGTATTTGAACGCGGCGAAGACGACGCTTTTTCCGAACTACCCGGCGAACACGGCGACGACGTTCCGCTTCCCGCGGGTGCCGACGATCCCGACGACGAAGACACTCACCGGCCTCGGCGCGACGGGGCGCATGGTGAATGGCGTGTCGATGTTTGATTCGCGCGATGCCTTCTCCTACTCGACCTCGAATGCGGCGGACGCGACGCCGGGCGGAGCGTTCACGGGCGATGGGATTTGGAATCGCGACGGCTATCACAACGAGGGCGTCACCTTCGATCCCGCGCTCGCGCATCAAGCGGGCAACAACTACCATTACCACGCGCAGCCGCTCGGCCTGCGTTACCAGCTCGGCGATCACGTGGGCTACACCCCGGCGTCGAACACCTACACCGAGAGCACGGCGCCGGTGACGAAGCACTCGCCGATCGTCGCCTGGGCGGCGGACGGTTTGCCAGTATACGGTCCGTACGGTTACAGCGATCCGAACCAGGCGAACAGCGGGGTGCGCCGCATGGTGTCCGGCTTCGCGCTGCGCAATGGTACGAATGGGACCACGGCGATCGCGGTGCGGGAGATCCTGCCGCTCTGGGCGCAGCGGGTGCAGGGCCGAACGACTCTCGCGCCGACTCAATACGGCCCCGCGGTGAATGCGACCTACCTGCCCGGCCACTACATCGAGGACTTCGACTACCGGGGTGACCTCACGCCGGCGCAGACGCAAGGCGTGAACTTCGATCTCAACGAGCAGAACGTGCGCTGGTGCGTCACGCCGGAATTTCCCGCGGGCACGTGGGCCTACTTCACCCCGCTCAATGCCGACAATACCCCCGCCTTCCCCTACACCACCGGCCGGCAATTCTACGGCAACCCGACCGGGGGGAGCGTGAGCGCGATCAGCGAGCCGGTGGCGACGAGCTTCGTGGGTGGACCGTTCAAGATTGACCGCCACGGCACGGTGGGCGTGAACGGCGGCACCGGCGATGTGACGCTGACTTGGAATGGCATCGAGGGCGGGGCCTACACCATCGAGGCAGCCAGCCAGCTCGGCACCTGGACGACGCTCGCGACGAATGTGAGCCCCCTGAACGACGACACCGGTGCCGTGGTGGAAATGGGCGGCGCCATCGGGCAGGTACGGCGCTTCTACCGTACGGTGCGCACGGGCGTGAATGTCTACGACAAGACGGGCTTCGCCGGCACCGTCTTCACCACCATCGTGCCCACCGGCGGCGGGCCGAATACGGTGACGCCGAATACCGGTTCGCGTGGCGGAGCGGGCACCGTGGTGATCCAACTCGATACCGCTGGCAACCCGCCGCTGCCCCCGGCGAACGCCGCGGTTTTTTCGGTCACGACTTCCGGTGCGGGCATCACGGTGAGCAATATCACCCGGCCCAGCCAGACGCTCGTGCAAGCCACCTTTACGATCGACCCGGCGGCGGCGACCGGAGCGCGCAATGTGCTCGTGCGCTTCGGCAGCGCGACGGGGGTCCTCCGCACGCTCACCGCAGCGTTCACCGTGTATTGATCATGTTTCCCGGTAGCCAGCGAAGTCGCGGTGACGGAGGAGGGGATGGAGCGCCGTCGAAACCTGCCGCGGGGCCGGCGATGAGAAAGTGGAGCCTAGGGGGTTCGAACCCCTGACCTCCTGAATGCCATTCAGGCGCTCTACCAACTGAGCTAAGACCCCATTTTCCGCGGAGCGGGTGCTCCGGCGCAGACTGGACGGGCCATCTGCGAGGGCGGGAAAATGGCGCGAGTGCCCCGGCGAGGCAAGCGCGATTTTTGAGC
>JANPHH010000149.1:0-26393 GCA_031424375.1 Chthoniobacter sp.
TCGTCGTCGAGCACGACGAAGCGGTGATCCGCGCCGCCGACAACATGATCGAACTCGGCCCCGGTCGCGGAGCGGAGGGCGGGCACTTGGTCGGAGGAAGTGGCTTGCCGCTCCAGCGGCGAGTCGGAAAAGGGGAGGCAGACCGCCGCTACAGAGTTGTTCGATCGGGCCGCTGAAGACGAGCTGGCCGCCGTCTTCGCCGCGGCCGGGGCCGATCTCGACGAGATTGTCGGCGGCGCGGATCACGGCTTCATCGTGCTCGACGACGAGGAGCGTGTTGCCCTTGTCGCGGAGTTGTTTCATCACGCCGATGAGGCGGTGCGTGTCGCGCGGGTGCAGGCCGATGCTGGGTTCGTCGAGGACGAAGAGGGTGTTCACGAGCGAAGCACCGAGGCACGTCGTGAGGTTGACGCGTTCCACTTCCCCGCCGCTGAGCGTCTTCGTCGGGCGGTCGAGCGAGAGGTAGCCGAGGCCCACTTCGCCGAGGTAGCCGAGGCGGGAGCAGACTTCGTTGAGCAGCATCTCCGTCGTGGCGTCGGTTTTCCTCTCCCTCTCCCTCTGCATCTTCATCTCCCTCTTTTCGTCCTCAGATGAGGATGAAGATGGAGAGGGCGAGGGAGAGCCAAGCAGCACCGCGCGCAGTTCGCCGATCGGCAGGATCATCAGGTCGGGCAGCGTCCGGCCGCCGCAGCGGTAGTTCAGCGTCGCAGGCTGGTAGCGGCCGCCGCGGCAGTCGGGGCACTCGGTGTAGTTGCGATAGCGGCTGAGCAGCACGCGGACGTGCATCTTGTAGCTCTTCGATTCGAGCCAGTCGAAGAAGCCCTTCACGCCGTACCACAGTCCGTTGTCGGAATACTCCTCGTCCTTCGGGCGGTTCGGCTCGCCGTAGAGGATCCAGTCCTGATCGACCTGCGGCAGTTCCTCGAATGGGCAGAGCGTATCGAGCTCGCGCTTCGCGGCGGCGCGCATGAGGTCGCGCTGGCATTGTTGCCCGTTCTCGGTTTGGAAAGGTTTCACCAGCCCGCCGACGACGCTCAGCGCGCGATCGGGGATGGCGCGGTTCAGATCGAGCGCGATGGTGCGGCCGAAGCCGCGGCAGGTCGGGCAGGCGCCGTGCGGGTGGTTGAAGCTGAACAAGCCCGGCGACGGCGGCGTGATGTCGATGTCGCAGTGCGCGCAGTGCCAGCCGGTGGAGAAGGGGAGTTGAGAGTTGAGGGTTGAGGGTTGAGAGGCGTCCGCAGTGGCTTGAGGGATGAAGGCCACTTTGCCTTTGCCGAAGCGGAGCGCGATTTCGACGGCTTCGGCGAAGCGGGAGCGGTTTTCGTCGGTGACGGCGAGGCGATCCTGGATGACCGGCACGACGGCGGGCAGACGCTTCACTTTCAGCGGTTCGTCGAGGCGGGCGACGGCGTTGTCGAGCCAGACGCGGACGTAGCCCTGCTGCTTGAGGAAGTCGAAGAAGTCCTGGGTTTTCGTTCCTGCCGGCACGGGAATGCCGAAGCTGATCAGCAGCGTTTCGCCGCGGTGTTTGGCGAAGACTTCCTCCACGATCGACGCCGCGGACTCGGGGCGGATCTCGCGGGAG
The DNA here is from genome assembly GCA_031424375.1 of Chthoniobacter sp. Lineage (GTDB taxonomy): Bacteria > Verrucomicrobiota > Verrucomicrobiia > Chthoniobacterales > Chthoniobacteraceae > Chthoniobacter. Next base: position 1,586 of record JANPHH010000149.1, read on the forward strand.
CACTCGGGGCAAAAGGCCTGCGCGAGCCGCGGAAAGAGCAGCTTCAGGTAGTCGTTGATCTCCGTCATCGTGCCCACGGTGGAGCGCGTGCTTTTCACCGGATTGCTCTGCTCGATGGCGATGGCGGGCGGGATGCCGCGGATGTCGTCCACCTTCGGCTTGTCCATGCGATCGAGAAACTGCCGGGTGTAAGGCGAGAAGGTCTCGACGTAGCGGCGCTGGCCTTCGGCGTAGATCGTGTCGAAGGCGAGCGACGATTTGCCGCTGCCGCTCGGGCCGGAGATGACGTTGAGCTTGCCGAGCGGCAGGTCGAGGTCGATGCCCTTGAGATTGTTCTGACGCGCCCCCCGGATTTCGATCACACCGGGGTCAGGAACAATGGTCAGTGGAGGTCGCTTCATCGAAAAGGGCGCGCAGCGTCGTCTCTCGCGCGGCTGATTGCAAACGATGCCGCGAATCCTCGCGGACGTCTCGGGCTACGGACGACGACCGCGCTGCGGGGGCGGGGCGGCGATCGTGCGGTAGAGATTCACGTAGCGGTCGACCATCGCGCGGTAGCCGAAGCGGCGCAGGGCGTGGTCGCGGACTTCGCGCCGGTCGAGCAGCAGCGCCGCTTCGACGAACTCCGGGAGCGCATCGAGCGATGCGGAATGAAAACCGGTAATCCCGTGATCGATCACTTCCTCCACCGATCCGCGGCGATGGCCGATGACGGGCGTCCCACAGGCCATGGCTTCGATCATCACGAGGCCGAAAGGTTCCTCCCACTGGATCGGGAAAAGCAGCGCCGCGGCGTTGCGAAGGAATTCGTTTTTCTGCGGGTGATTGACCGGGCCGATCCAGCGCACGTTCACGCCATCGATCAGCGGTTCGAGTTCGGTTTTGAAGTAGGCGCGTTCGTTGGCATTCTGCGGCTGGCCGGCGAGGACGATGGGCATTCCTACTTCCTGGGCGATGCGGATCGCGCCGAGCGGATTTTTTTCCGGCGAAAGCCGGCCGAGAAAGGCGAGATACTGGCCGGGCTCGTAGCTCGGGGTGTAGGCGCCGAAGTCGCAGCCATTGTAGACCACGGGGAATTCGCGGCCGAGCTTCACGCTGGCGCCGTGCATCTGCGCGCGGCTGATGCCGGCGACAGGGACTTGCGGCCAGCGGCGCATCACGAACTCGTCGTCGAGATGCGGGCTGGTGTGCATCGTGAAAACCCCCGGCGTGGGCGAGAGCGCCGCGAGCGGGAGCCACGCCGTGCTGAGGTGGTAGTGGATGATGTCGAACTCGCCGGCGGCCCGCAGCACCTGGGTCATGGTGGAGCTGGCGTAGTATTCGTACATGTACATTTCGCCGCGCTCGATGAGTTCGGTGAGATTCGCGTCGCAGACCGGAACGAGCCGCGCGGTGGTCTGGCAATCGGCCGAGGCGAAGAGGGTGACCTCGTGGCCGCGGGCGGTGAGATCGTCGATGAGGAGCTTCATGAGGAGCTCGATGCCGCCGTAGGTGGTCGGAGGAATGCGCGTCCAAAGCGGGGCGACTTGGGCGATACGAAGCGGGTCTCGGGTCATCAGTGAGTTGCGGGAGGGCGAGAGGTGATGTTATCTGCAACCCCTCGCGCGCCAATGCCGGATGCGCTGATCGCATGAAAAAACTCCTCGCCGCCCTCCGTCCTCTCGTGGCTGCCGCCGCCCCGGCGGCGGACGAACCGTCCATCGCCAAGGCAATCCCGGTTGCGCAGCGGGATGTGACGACGCAGCTCCAGATCTTCCTCGATCAGCAGCTCTTTGGTCCGGGAAAAATCGACGGGCGGCCCGGCGAGTTTTTGACCAAGGCGCTCGTGCGCTACCAGCGCTCCCATGGTCTCAAGGAGACCGGCAAGCTCGATGAAAACATCCCGCTCGACTCAGTCTTCCCTGTTTACACCACCTACACGATTCAAGAAGGGGATGTGAGTTTTGTGGGCGAAGTGCCGAAAGAGCCGAAAGATCAGGCGACGAAAAAGTATCTGCCTTACGAAGATCTGCTCGAGTTCCTCACCGAGCGGTATCACTGCGCGCCGGAGTTTCTCACGCGAATCAACGCCGGTCTGAACCTGAATACACTGAAGCCAGGCGCGGTGGTGCGAGTGCCGAATGTCGAGCCGTTCAAGATCGAGGAGTTGCCGAAGTCTTCGGGCAATTTGCCGGAGCTGCCGCAGTTCAAAAACCGCGTGATCAAGATCAATCGCGCGCAGAAGATGTTGGACGTCTACGATGGCGAAAAGCTGATCGCCGCGGTGCCGATCACGCCCGGCGGAGGTAAGCTGGAGACACCCGCGGGCGTTTGGAAAATCCTCGGGATCGCGGCGATGCCGACTTTCCGCTGGGACAAGGGCGTGCTCGACCACGGGGTGCGCACGGAGAACTTCTACATGCTCCCGAACGGCCCGAACAATCCGGTGGGTGTCGCATGGATCGGGCTGAATAAACCGGGCATCGGCATTCACGGCACGAACTCCCCGCAGACCATCGGCCGCAGCCAGAGTCACGGCTGCATGCGCACGGCGAACTGGGACGCGGTCCGTCTGAGCAAGCTCGTGACCAAGGGCGTGGTGGTGAACATCGAGTAGAATTTCCGCGCTCGGAAACTTTTCCGGCGAAGGGTTTGACAACGTCGGGCACCTCGGCTTTTCTCCACGTCCCGCATTTCCCGGGCACCAACCCATTTCTCGTCATGGCCACCACTGAAGTCATCCTCACCGAAAAGATCGCCAGCCTCGGCTCCGAAGCCGATGTTGTGAAGGTCCGTCGCGGCTACGCCCGTAACTTTCTCGTCCCGCAAGGCAAGGCGCTCGAAGTCACGCCCGCCACGCTGAAACGCATCAACATTCTCAAGGCCAAGCGCGCCGAGCGCGAAGCGAATGAGATGAACGAAGCCGAGGAACTGGCGCGGAAAATCAACAAGCTCAAGATCACGATGGAGCTGGAGACCGGCGTGGGTGGCAAAGCGTTTGGCTCGATCACGGCGACGGATCTCGCGGAGCGTCTGAAAAGCGAACTCGGTGGCAAGGTCGAAGTCGATCGGCATCGCATTCATCTCGAGAAGCCGATCAAGGAAACCGGGGCGCACGAGGTGCAGATCAAGCTGCATGCAGATGTCGTGGCGAAGCTCATCGTGAACGTGAAGGCGAAATCCGAAGAAGGCGCGGCCGCGGAGACTGAGAAGCCCGAAGAGGAAAAGGGTTTCAAGGCCAAGCCGAAGGCGAAGCACTCGAAGTAAGGCGGACCTTTCCTCTTCGGAAAGGCGAGCCGGTGACGAACCGGCGTCTTTTTTCGTGGAAAGAACGTGCAGCGACGACTCGCTGCGGCTAGACATTTTCCCGGCGCGATTTGCGCTGATCCCACCACCCGGTGCCCACCGATACCCTCACCTCCGATCCCGCGAGGCCGTCTAAAAAAAGCGGCAACGCGAAGGGGCAGGGGAAGGGGGAAAGCGGGAGTTATCTACCGGATATTCACAGGTTGCTCCCACAGAGCAGCGATGCGGAGCAGGGGGTGATCTCATCCATCCTACTGGCACCCAAGGAGGTGGCGGGCGTGTGCGTGGAAAAGGGCATCCGCAAGGAGCATTTCCACATCCCTGCCCATAGCACGATCTACGAATTGCTGCTGGAGATGTACGACGCGCGCCAGCCGATCGACGTGATCACGCTGACCGAGATCCTCCGCAATCGAAAGCTGCTCGACCAAGTGGGCGGACCCGCGTTCATCACCGACTTATTCACATTCCTGCCCACGGCAGCGAATGCGACCTACTACATCGAGATTCTCGAGGAGAAACACACGCTTCGGGAGATCATCCGCGTCTGCACCGAATACGCCGCGCGTTGCTACGATGAACAGGGCGAAGTGACCACGCTGCTCGATGAGGTGGAGACCCGTGTGCTGGCGATTTCGGAGGAGCGCTACAAGGAGCAGACCGCTTCGATGAAGGAGCAGGTGATGGCGGCGATCCACGCGATCGAGGAGTTGTATTCGAGCCGCGGCGGGATGACAGGCTTCGCGACCGGCTTCTCGAATCTCGACAAGATGTGCGACGGGCTGCATCGCGCGGAAATGTTCGTCATCGCCGCCCGTCCCTCGATGGGCAAGACAGCGCTCGCGATGAACATCGCCGAACACGTGGCGATCGAACTCGGCAAGCCGGTCGCCGTTTTCAGCCTGGAAATGAGCAGCTCGCAGCTCGTGCAACGTCTGCTCTGCTCGCGCGCCCGCGTCGATCTCGGCAATGTCCGCAACGGCCTGCTCTCCGAGCGCGATTTCCCGGCGCTGACCACCGCGGCGTCGAAGCTCGCGGAGAGCAAAATCTTCATCGACGACACCGCCGGCCTCAGCATTCTCGAGCTCCGAGCCAAGGCCCGCCGACTCAAGTCGCAGCATGGGATCGAGGCGATCTTCATCGATTACCTCCAACTCCTCCGCTCCACCTCGCGCCGCGCGCAGGACAATCGGCAGATCGAAATCGCGGAAATCTCGTCCGGCCTCAAGGCGCTGGCCAAGGAACTCAACATCCCGATCGTCGTGCTCGCGCAGCTCAACCGGAATCCCGAAAGCCGCTCCGGTGAAAGCAAGGGCCGCCCGCGGCTCAGCGATCTGCGCGAATCCGGCAGCATCGAGCAGGATGCCGATGTCGTCGGATTGCTCGTGCGCGAGGAGTATTACGCCGACAGCGACGAGGAGAAAAAGGAGTCCGAAGGCAAGGCGACGCTGATCATCGCGAAGCAACGCAACGGCCCGGTCGGCGACGTGGCGCTGACGTTTCTCAAGCAGTTCACCCGCTTTGAGACGCGGGCCTACGTCGAAGGCGAGGACTGACCGAGCCCGCACTCGGAGGGACACGCTCCCGCGTGTCCCCATTTGAACGCGCCTTTCTTCAGCGCGCTACCCGAGGCGCACGAACAACTGCCCAGGCAATTGTTTCACCCGACGTTTCATTTCCAGCATCAGTAGCGCCGTGGAAGCGCGCGCGGCGGGGAGCCCTGTCGCGGCGATCAGCGCGTCGAGTGGAGTCTCGCTGGTGTCGAGGTGGGTGAGCAGGAGTTCTTCGTCTGGAGAAAAATTCCCGGCGGCCGCGGGCGTGCTTTGGGTAGGCTGGGGGAAGAGGGCGCCGAGGTCGTCGAGGATGTCGCTGGCGGACATGACGAGCTTCGCGCCTTGCTGGATGAGCTTGTTCGAGCCCATGGCGGTGGGGCGGTCGATCTGTCCGGGGACCGCGTAGACGTTGCGGCCGTGTTCGAGGGCCTGGCCGGCGGTGATGAGCGCACCGCTTTTCAGTCCGGCTTCGACGACGAGCAATCCGTTGCCCCAGCCGGCGACGATGCGGTTTCGATACGGAAACGTCTGGCGATCGGGCGGGAAGGTCATCGGGAACTCGCTCACTACGGCGCCGGATTGCGCGATCTTTTCGGCGAGGCCGAGATTTTCCGGCGGGTAGAGATCCATGAGTCCGGAGCCGATCACTGCGACGGTGCGTCCTTCGGCCGCGAGTGCGCCCTGATGCGCGGCGGTGTCGATGCCGCGGGCGAGACCGCTGACCACGGAGAGGCCGGCATAGGCCATCTGGTAGGAGAGACGCTTGGCGCACTCCAGACCGTAGTGGCTGCTTTTGCGGGAACCCACGACGCTGATCGCGCGGTGGTCGCGCTCGGTCAGCGTGCCCCAGACGTAGAGCAGGATCGGTGGGTTGTAGATTTGTTGAAGTTCGCGCGGGTATTCGGGCGAAGAGCGGATCACGACGTGCGCGCCGAATTCCGCGATGCGCTGCAACTCCGCGGGGAGGTCGACGGTTTCCTCCCAGCCAGCGATGCCGCGGGCGAGGTCGGTGCCGATGCCGTCGACGGTGCGGAGTTCCGACGCATTCGTGTGCAGGATGCGCTCGGGAGTTTCGAAGACTTCGAGGAGCTTGCGCAGCCGCACGGGTCCGAGGTTCGGGACCATGTTCAGTGCGATGCAGGCTTCGGTCTCGGTCATGGCGGAACGTGGGCCGGGAGGCTGCGAGCCACCCAGGGTGATGTCAAGGGACGAAGCGAATGCGACGCGCCCGGCGTTGCCGAGCGCGGGAGCCATTCGCGCTTCGCATTCCTCTGGCTCTGTCGAATGTCACGTTTTCATGACCAGGCTCATTTGGCCCCGCCCGGAGAGCATCTTTTCGGGTAGCGAAATTCTGAATTGACGTCGTGGCCCATGAGTTTTTGTTGGCGAAAACTGGTCAAGTGCATGGCTTCGCACAATCACCGCGGATTGACCTGCGGAAACGCTGAATCACACGGCCCACCCAAGGCCTGCGGCATCCTGTTCCCGTTCACTCGGCGGGGAACTCGGATGGCTCGTCAGGGTGGCTACGTGAAAGGGAGGGCAACCGGGCGGCATGCAAATGGAACGTGCGCGGGCGGCGGGCGGCGGCTTGGTTGCCGATTGTGATGGGGAAAATTCCCAAGTACCAAGGGCAGGCGGCGCCGTCGGCAGCTTGGAGCTTCTTCGTTGCTTGGGGTTTGGGATTTGGTTCTTTTCCTCCGCCTCGGGAGGCGACAATCGTCAGCCGGCGCATAATCCGTCTTGCGAAAGATGGGCGCTTTTGGGTAGAGAGCGTCGAAACGGAGGTCACAGAAATGAGCTTAAGCCAGAGTATCGAGCCACCAAGCGTCGCGTTCTCGCGGAGCGTCGGAGCGTCGGAGCGTCGGAGCGTCGGAGCGTCGGAGCGTCGGAGCGTCGGAGCGTCGGAGCGTCCATCGAACGCGGGTAGGTTCGGCGGGGAAAGCGAGGCAATTTTCGCACGTCAGGGGGAATCTGCGGAGCCTCTGGAGATGAAGCTCCGAGCGCTGGAGAGGAATTTTGTGCGCCGGGCGATGAATCTCCCACGACTGGAGAGGCATCTCTTGAAGCGAGGGATCGGTCTCCAAAGGCGGAAAATCAATCTCCCGGAGCGTCGGGGTCATCTCCAGCGGCGGGAGATCGATCTCCAGGCGCCGAAGATTCATCTCCCGGAGTCGGGAATTCGTCGCCCGGAGCGCGGGAACGATCTCCCGCGGCAGGAGAAGAATCTCCAAACATCCGTCATCCCTTTGGCGGCCCGCGGGCACTCTGAAAACCGCTCCGTTGACCGCCTCCCGGCGTACCGGTGCCGGGGTGGGCGTCTCTCGTGAGCCATGAAGACGATCCGCTTCGATCAGGGCTTCCGATTAGACGACAAAAATAACCGCTGGGGCGACCCCAGCTACCAGCTTGAACCGGGCGATCCCGGTTATGTCCCGCCAGTAAACCCGCAACCTCCAAAACAAAAACGCATGAAACGCCAGGCCTACTACCCCACCAGCGCCCCCGAACAAATCGTGTGGCTCGAAAACTTCCGCAACAAACTCGGCGCGCACCTCGCCGCCCTCGGCCTCACCGCCGCGCAGGTCGCGGCCGCGGTGGCCGATGCGCGTTGGGTCATCTACATCCTCGGCTCATGGCTGCCCGCGGTGCGCGCGTGGACGAAATCCTGCACCGCCGCCGCCCTCCAGGCGCAGAGCAGCGAGGGCACGGACCTCATGGCGCTGCCCGTCTTCACCCCGCCCGCGCTGCCGAGCGGTGTGGTGGCGGTGAATGAAGGCGCGCTCGATCGCCTCTTCGCGCTGGTGCAGACGATCAAGCAAAGCACCGGCTTCGACGAAACCATCGGCGCCGACCTCGACGTCGTCGGCACCGAGGATACCGCGCCGGACCTCGCCACGCTCCAAGCCGTCATCGCCGCCACCGCGCAGACCGGTGCCGTGAAAATCGATTGGGACTGGGGCGGCCATAGCGCCTTCCTCGACATGATCGAACTGCAAGTCGATCGCAGCGACACCAAGGGCTTCGGTAGTGTCCTAATTTGAGCGTGGAACAATCCGAGGGCCGGGGGTAGTGCTTTAATTTGGAGCGATGGCGGGGAAGATCGTGCGTTCCGACTGGATGATCGGCTCAACGGCTATCCCTCCGGTATGACGCAGTGCGATTTTTGCATACCGATGAATCGCTGATCTTTTGCGTTGCAAGATTCTGGCCGGCGTGGTGTAGTGCGGATGCAATGGCACCCGCAGCCGCAAATATCGACGCTATGCTCGCCGCTCTGGAACGAGAGTTCCAAGGCGATATTGCTGCGCGCAAGGCTCGGTATGATGAGGAGCGCGCCGCGCTGATAAAAGGTCTTGAGGTGTTGGGTCGCCTTTCGCGAGATGGCGCGCCAATCGCGGATTTCCGCCAGATTTCACGGTCGATTTCAAACGGCGCTCAACCGCAAGATGTTGTGGAAGGGGGAAATCACAGCTCCCGCAAAGCCCGTGATCTTGTGCGTAAGCTGGCGCTCCAGTTTGGCCCCGAATTTACCATCCGGAACCTTATTGAAACTGCGGGCCGCAGTTCCGATCCAGCGATTCGTGCCTTGGACGAAATGACGATTCATTCGACCGTCTCGTGGTTCAAGAAACATGGTTTGGTTTCCGTCGTGAGCGAGCGGAAAAGCAAACATGAGGGAGCCGTCTACCGCATCATTTCTCCTAACCTTCGGCGTCCGGCTATCGTTTCAAAGCGGAACAGCGAGTTTCCTCTGCGGGATATGATCGTGGATGCGATCGAAGCCATTCACCCGGATTCGTTCGAGAAGCACCAGGTATTCGCGAAAACTCAAGAGTTGCACCCGCAGTTTGCTGAGCGCATCAAGCCGGATTCGGTTTCCGCTACGCTGAATAAGCTGGCTCACGGAAAGATGCCGCTGCTCAAAATCCTGAAAAAAGGTGGCGGATCAAAAAGTCACCTCTACGCGAAGATTTCCAACCCGCCGCAATGACAGCGACACAACCAGCACCAGCACCATGGTAAGAAGGACGGTAGCCCCGATCCGCAGCGCCACCGCGCTCGGGGCTGTAACAACGAACAGCCCTACAGAGTAAAAGTCTTGGCGGACGCTCTGTAGGGCTGGTGGTGGCAAACTTCGCTCGGGAGGCCCGATCCCTTTCGGGCGAACTCACAAACTCAGTTCATTTCGTATTTCAACGGGGCTTTAGGTTAACGGTAAACCGTCCGGCTCTACACCTGTGAAGATGCGGGTCCGAATCCCGTAGGCTCCATTGATTTACGTGGTACGAATATCGTGGCCAGCGGCTTTAAGCAACTGATTTCTTGCCCATGATGTCGCCTTCTCACCCGCAGCCTTCGCGGCTGCGTCTACGCTGGCGCGTTCATCCTTTGAGAGTCGCATGGGAAATGCGGCCCTGACTTCGTTCTTTGGGAGCTTTGGTCTTCCTGCTTTCGGCATGAAATAAACGTAATACGAAAATAACCTTTGACTCCCGCAGGGTATTTCCGTATTACGTTAATTGCAACACCGAACTTTATATGGCCAACAACCTTCCAATCGAAAAACAAATCTCGGTCATCGGCGCCCTCGCGGAAGGCTCTGCGATCCGCGCGGTTGAGCGCATGACGGGCATTCACCGGGACACCATCATGCGGCTGGGTGTGAAGGTCGGCCAGAACTGCGCGGCCATCATGGATTCCGAAATGCGGAACCTCGACACGAAGATTCTCCAATTCGACGAAATCTGGGGCTTCATCGGATGCAAGAACAAGAATGCCTCTCCCGCAGATCGCCGCGACCGCAAAGGGGACGTTTGGACGTTCGTTGCGGTGGACGCCATCAGCCGCATGGTCCCGGCCTTCTACGTGTCTCCTACGCGCCGCAAGCACGACGCCGTGACGTTCTGCGACGACGTTGCAAGTCGGATCAATCACAAGGTGCAAATCTCCACGGATGCGCTCGCCAGCTACGCTGACGCCATTGAACGCGGGTTCGGTTCAAATGCCGACTACGGCCAAATCGTAAAGGTGTATTCGCAAGCCGACACGAACGAGGCACGCCGGTATAGCCCCGCGCAGCTCGTCGAAGTGAAGCGCGAGGTGATCGCCGGGACGCCTGACGAGACGCTGATTTCCACGTCCTACGTGGAGCGCCAAAATTTGACGATGCGGATGCACATGCGCCGTCTCACGCGGTTGACGAACGCTTTCAGCAAGAAGTTTGAAAACTTCGAGGCTGCCGTGGCGCTTCATTTCGGCTACTACAATTTCGTGCGCCTCCACAAATCCCTCCGCATGACACCAGCAATGGCCGGTGGCGTCACCGACCGCATCTGGACGGTGCGCGACCTTATCGAAGCATGAGCGCCACAATCCGGGAGCGCATAACGCGGGCAGTCGAGAGCGCAGTTGAAGGGGAAGTAAAATATCGGGAGAGCATCCCTGTGGTAGAGACGTTTCGCGGACATACCGTGTGGGAGGGCGTTGTGGAAGTCTTCGACGTGGACTCGCCACCGCCCGCAGTGGCTTACGGATGGGCCGTAGAAGGCGCCACAGAGCCGCAATACGTCGCCGTGCTCGGCACGCCTCCGGTGGACTCGCCGCTTACTGCTGTGCGGGCGTGGCTGGTCTCCCAAGCGCGCAAATGAACTGACAGCGGATTCGCTGTGGAACATTTCGCCATCCGTCAAATTAGGACACTACCAGGGCTTCGTCTTCCTCGCCAATGACACCACCCCCGGCTACCTCGACACCACGCCCTTCCCCACCGCACTAACTAAGTGGACCTACCGCGCCATCTACCGCGTGGGCGACGATCGGGTCGGCGTGTGGAGCGCGCCGGTGAGCGTGACGGTGGGGGGATAGAAATGTACCACCCCGGCCAACCAATCCTACCGCCCGCACACCGAGTTAACTGAAAACAATTCGCCTAATTCGCGTTAGCCGTCTCGTCGCGCCTCTCGTCCTGATATCCCAAACCAACCAACATGAAAACCATCCTACCCTTCCTCACTTTTTTCATGAGCGCCCTCGCAGCGTTCGCTCAATCCGCTGCGGGCGATGTAACCGCCGTAGATGCAGCGGCCGGCACCGTCACCGTAAACCAGCCAGTTGGCGGCTCCCGCTTTTACCGCACCCGCCCCTCCGTCGAGGTGTTGATTAACGGCACGAAATCTAAACTTGCTGACCTTGCTGAGGGAATGACAGTGAAAGTCACCTCGGGCGAGCCGGGGCTTGCAACGCGAATCGAGGCAAGCGGCACACCCAAAGCCGCCGCGCCCGGAGCGCCTGCTGCCGCGGGCGATTTGGAACACCGTCTCATTGGAACGAAGTGGGTTTGGTGGGAGAATAAGAACGAGATTCAGACGATTTCTTTCATTCCGAACGGCAAAGCGTGGTGGAGCATCAAGCAGCGCGGAGACTTCACTTGGTCGGTTGTGCCCGGTGAGAACCGCATCGAAGGAACGGCGCCGCCCCGTGGCGAAAAATTCAAAATGACCTTCGATGCCGGGCTGACGAAGGGAAAAATTTACGAGGGCGGCAATGGACGTCCGCGCGACACACATCTCGTCGCTGCACCACAAACTAAAAACGAAATCGAATCGTTGAGCGTCTCGACAGCCCCGGAGATATTTGCCAATAGCCGATGGGAGTGGCAGAATAAGGCGAGACCCGTTACGCCTAAACACTGGGTGGAATTGTATGAAAACGGCACCGGCAAATCCTCTTGGGGCACCGCACTCACTTGGAAACAGTCCGGCAGACTTCTCACGCTCGTTCAATCCGACAACCGGACGTGGCGGTTTGAGTTAAACATGCAACAGAAGGAAGGGAAAACGGACCCAAAGCAGCCGGGACAAGAGGCGGTTCATATTCGCTTTTCTATGCCAATTAAGTGAATCCGCAACGCCTCGGCTCAACTTTGAAGTGCAACATTGATTAGTGGCGAAGGAAGCATTGATTGGGCGTTTGCTGCTAGTTACCAAACTCCGTTTCCCCCTCGTGCCGAAGCCCCAGCTTCGGCACGCGCTGGTCTGCGAAGCTCCAGCTTCGTAGACAAGGGCGCTCCCAAGCAGGAGCTTGGGAGCGAGGAGCGTCCGCTGGTTCCCAGGTTGCTTGGGAACCAGGGCAAAAGGGTTGGTCGCCGAGGAAGCCGATGGCTGTCGCGCGAAGCGACGGCGTTGGAAACTAGGGTCAGCCGCCGGGGAGTGGCACCTTTTCGTAGAGCTTGCCGAGGCGCAAGGTGCAGCCGATCGACTCGAGGATGATGAAGTCCTCCGGGGAGGTGTAGGTTTGCTCGGTCCATTGGCCGCCCGGTTGACTGCGAAAGAGTTCGGCGTGGCAGCGGTCTTGGGCGATGAGCAGGTATTCGGTCAGGGAATCGAGGAGCCGATAGAGGGCGAATTTCTCGGTGCGGTCGTAACGCTCGGTGCCGGGGGAAAGGACTTCGACGATGAGGGTGGGATTTTCGTAGGCATCCTGTACTTCGTCGTGAAAGAGCACCGGGCCGCAGACGGCGGAGACGTCGGGGTAACGAAAGAGGTTGGCGCGTTCGATCCGCACTTTCATGTCGGAGCTGAAGACGAAGCAGGGGCGGTCGGCGAGTTGATTGCCCAGATGGCGCTGGACGTTTCCGGAGATGATGTCGTGCGCAAAGGTGACGCCGGCCATGGCGACGATGACGCCATTGAGATATTCGCTCCGGTGCTCGGCGACGCGTTCGCGGGCGAGGTACTCGGCAGGGCTGGGCAGATCGGCGGAGCGGCTGAGGGCAGACATACTGGAGCTTCGCATGCAAACACGAAATGGACCTGCGGACAACGCTGCGAATTGCTGCTGCGCCGGTCCCTGGATTTCGCGACAGCTTTCAGCCGCCAGCCTTCACTTCAACGATGTCATGCGGGGCGCTCTCGCGCTGGCCGGCGGGGGTGACCTGGATGTAGCACGCTTTTTCGCGCAGCTCGGGAAGGGTCTGGGCGCCGAGGTAACCCATGCCGCTCTGCAGGCCGCCGGCGAGCTGGCTGAGGACGGTATCGAGCGGTGGGCTCACTTCCTTGAGCGCCTCGACGCCTTCGGCCGCGATTTTGCGCGCGGCGTCCTTGGCGGCGTGGCCGTAGCGGGCGGCGCTGCCGTCCTTCATCGCGGCGAGGCTGCCCATGCCGCGGTACTGTTTGTAGAGTTTGCCGTTGATTTCCATGATCGAGCCGGGCGCCTCGGGGCAGCCGGCGAGCAGGCCACCACAGATCACGGCGTGGGCAAGGGTGAGGGCTTTGACGATGTCGCCGCTCTTGGCGATGCCGCCGTCGGCGAGGATGCGCACGCCTTTTTTCGCCGCCGCGCGGGAGGCGATGTAGAGCGCGGTGAGCTGCGGAATGCCGACGCCGGCGACCACGCGGGTGGTGCAGATGCTGCCGGGGCCCTGACCGATCTTGATGACGTTCGCGCCGCAGTCGGCGAGAAATTCTACACCCGCGCCGCTGGTCACGTTGCCGGCGATAATGGGCAGTTCCGGGTGCTCGGAGCGGATGAGCGCGACGGTGTCGCCGACGCCTTTCGTGTGCCCATGGGCGGTGGAGACGGCGATGACGTCGACCCCGCGCTCCACGAGTCCACCCACGTGGGCGAGGATGCGGTCGCGGTCGAGTTCGCCGGTGGAATTGCGCGTGGCGGAGATGGCTGCGCCGCACAGCAGGCGGAACTGATCGTCGCGCGCGGGCTTCAACTGCGTCTGCCGCTCGTGGATGATCCGCTCGATGTCGCTGATCGTGAAGAGGCCGCGCAGGCGGTCCTGGTCATCGACGACGAGCAGCTTGTGGATGCCGATGTACTCGGTGAAAAAACGATCGGCGCGGGCGATGGGATCTTTGCCGAGTTCGCGCACATTGATCGTCTGGACGGCAGCGCGCGGGGTCATGGCGTCGATCACCTTGGTGGCGGCGTAACGCGGCCGGACCACATGGCCGGGCAGCAGACCGATGAGGCGATCGTCTTCCTCCACGACCGGGAAGGTGCGGAAGGCGAAACCGCGCTGGTCGATGGATTCGAGCACGTCGCCGATGAGTTGGGTGGGTGGAACTTTGATCGGGTCCTGGATGAGGCCGTGGACGTTGTTCTTCACGCGGCTGACGGCGGAGCGCTGCTGGCCTTCGGTGAGATTGCAGTGGATCAAGCCCAGACCGCCGGCGAGCGCCATGCCGATCGCCATCTCGGCTTCGGTGACGGTATCCATGTCGGCGGAGATGATCGGCAGGCGGAGGTGCAGGCGATCGTGGAGCCGGGTCTCGAGATTGGTGTCGCGCGGTAGGATCTCGGAGTAGAGCGTGGCGAGCGTGACGTCGTCGTAGGTGAGCGCCGCGCGGCCCGGTTCGCGGAAGAAGTCGTCCGCCCCGCGGTAGAAGACGCCGTCGAGATCGGAAAGCGGAGAGTGTGCTGCCATGAGGTGGCATACGGTAGAGGCAAAGAAAATTCCAAGCTCCAAAATCCAAATTCCAAACAATCAGAGCCAATTTAGTGAAAGGCGAAAACGGCTGGGGCGCGCTGCCAGACGTTTCGTGGTTTCATTTTTTTACCTCCGATTGTTTGGAGCTTGGATTCTGGAGCTTGGAATTTTCCCCGTCACAGTCGCGAGATCGGGAAGCGTTCGCCAAGCGCGGCGCAGCGCGGGCAGCGGACGAGGAGTTCGCGGGATTTGTCTTCGTGCTCGAAGCCGCACATCGGGCAGCGGATCACGTGGCGGAAGGCGGCGCGTTCGCGGCGCTGGCGGCGCCATTCATTAAGCAGCCAGAAGCAGAGGATCGGCCCGATCATGAGGACCAGGCAAATCAGCACCAGGGTGCTCAAGCTGACGCGGATCATGGGCGGTTGCGGAGTTCCGCAGGAGCGCCCGTATAGGCTTCGGCGCCGAACTCGATGGTGGCCGAGGCCCAGGTCACGGGGTCGGCGTCGGGGGCGAAGGCGAGAGACTCGAGCTGATGGAGCGCCTCGGTGTCGATGGCCGCGTCGCCGCTGCTGCGCTGGAGAAAGGCGAAACGCACCTGGCCGCTGGGGGCCACGCCGATCAGCGCGCGGAGCGGCTGGAGGGGCATCGTAGCGCGGCGCTTCCAGGCAAAGTTCGGTGGCTTCAGTCCGCGCTCCCCGAGCGGGGCGGAGATCTGAAGCGTGGTGCGCATCGGCAGTGGGGTGGGCGATTCGGCGACTGGGGCCGGAGCGGCGCTGGCGATGATGTCGAGCGGGCTGCGTGGTGGCGGAAACTGGAGCGGGGCCGGCACCTCGACGCTGGTGAGCGGCGGAGTGCGCCGGATCGCGTAGCTAGGACGGTAAGGCACGTCGAGGAGATTGGCCGGGATAACACTCCGGGCGCTGGCCACGAGCGCGGGATCCTCGGCGGCGATCCAGCGGAGCAGCGCTTCATTTTCCGGACTGGTAGCGGTGAGCAGCGAGACCTGCGGTGGCGGCGGCGGGATCGTGACGCGCTGCGGATAGACGACCTGGAAGACGAAGAACGTGCCGACGTGGATGAGCAGGGAAAGAAAGACGCAGCCGAAGAGGATGAACGGAAAGCGGTCCCGATCCGGCCAGTGGAACGTCAGGCCCGTGTCCGCGGGCGCGGTCTTCATGGCTGCTCGGGGTTCGTGGCGAGGATCACGGAGAAGCCGAGCTTGAGCCCCTCATTCATGATCTGCATCACGAGGTCGTAGGGCGTCCCGCGGTCCGCCTTGATGATGAGCGAACGCTCCTTGCCGCGGGTCGTGGTGAGCTGGTCGCGGAGTTCCTCGACCGAGACGCGGCGGTCGCGGAAGTAAATGGAGGGGACGGGCGCCGCGGTGATGCTGACGATCTTGGCATCGCGCTGCGGGCCGAGCGAGAATCCGGAAACGGGCAGGGTGACGGCCATGCCAGGCTGGAGGACGAAACGCGAACTGAGCGCAAAGAACACGATGACGAGGAAGGTCACGTTGATCAACGGGACGACGTTGAACAGCGCCGGGTGGATCTTCAGCGTGCGCGTCAGTTTCACGGGATGCAGCGAGAAAATTCTTCGTCTCTTTTCTTCATCTTCATCTTCTTCTGAATGTGGGGAAAAAGATGAAGATGAAGAAAAGGACGAAGATTGGGTTCTCCCATCACTTTTCCTGATTCCGCCGGGCAGGGCCAAACTCGATGATCGCCGGGGCGGCTTCGGAGCGGTGTTCGACGATCAGATTCACGATCTCGATGCCGGCGCGCTCCATGTCGTGCAGGAGCGCATTCACCCGGGATGAAAGGTAGCTGTAGGCCACGGCGCAGGGGATGGCCACGACGAGCCCGGCGGCGGTGGTGAGGAGGCTCTGGTAGATGCCGCTGGCGATGTCGGTGGAACTGGCGAAGCCGCTCTGGGAGGAGATGTTCACAAAGGCCTCGATGAGCCCGATGATGGTGCCGAGCAGGCCGATCAGCGGCGTGGTGAAACCGATCGTGGCGAGGAGACCGAGGCGGCGCTCGAGCCGCGGCACTTCGAGCTGGCCGGCTTCGGTGACGATGTCCTTGAGTTCGGCGCGCGGGGCGTCGTGCCGGAGGATCGCCGCATGGATGACCCTCGTGACCGGCGTGGGCAGGCTGGCGCATTCCATCTGGGCTTCGGCGAAGCGCCGGTGCTGGATGAGATTGGAAAGACCGCGCATGAATTCCCCCACGCGCACGGTGATCCGATGGAAGTACAAGGTGCGCTCCAGGAAGACGGCGCCAGCCAGCACGCTACAGAACAGGATGAGCCACATGAGCGGCCCGCCCTTTTGCATGTAATCGATCATGGCGCGATTTTATGGTTCCCGCGGGACGCTTGGCAAGGCTCAGTCCGGTCGGTGACGAGCGCCTTCGCTCGCGGAAAGCGGCAGGGTTCTCGCGGGAAACTTTTTGACCCGGCATGCCGGTGGCTCTAGAACCTTGGTCAGGGATGATTGCTTACAGTGCAGACATACGTTTCGAGTGTACCAATTGCGGACAACACCTCGTGGTGGAGGCCGCGGCGGCTGGCCTGACGGCTGATTGCCCGATCTGCAATACGACGGTAACGGTGCCGACGCCGGAGCGGGCGGCGAAGGCCCGGGCGGGCAGCTCCAAAGCGGTGGAACCGGCTGCGCCCTTTGCCGATCCGAGCCCGGATGAGATACGCGAAGAGCTGATCGATGCCAGCATGCTCAACGGCAAACTGCACGGAGACCTCACCGCGGCGCGGGACGAAGTCGCCCGCCTGCAACAGCAGCTCAAAGGGCTGGTCGAGGAACATGAGCACCTGAACGCAAGTGCGACCCACGCGCAGCGCGAGCTGAAAACCTTTCAATCCGAGCGGCAGCAGCTCAAAAGCGAGGCTGCCGCCTTGCGCCAGCGCGTGACCGCACTGGAAGAGCTGGCGAACGGCAGGGCGGCAGAGGTTTCCAAAGTGGCGAGTGAACTCGAAGCTGCGCGCCAGGAGATCGAAGGCCGGGGGCGGGAGCTCACCGAGACGGGGGACCTCCTGGACCAGACCCGGAAGCAGCTCGCCGCGGAGGTTCGCACGCGGGAAACATTGCAGTCCCAACTGACAGACGCGACGGCTCAAGGCGCGAGCACCGCAGCCGACCTCGATGGTGTGCTCGGCCGTCTCGCGCAAAGTGAAACGATGCTGGGCGAGGCGCGCGGCACCGTGGCGGGACTCGAGGAGGAACGTGTCGGATTGCAGGCCCGGCTGGACGATGCGGGCCATCGTCTCACCGCCGCCGCCGAGTGGGCAAAAACTCTCGATGCGACCGAAGCGCAACTCCG
The DNA here is from genome assembly GCA_031424375.1 of Chthoniobacter sp. GTDB lineage: Bacteria > Verrucomicrobiota > Verrucomicrobiia > Chthoniobacterales > Chthoniobacteraceae > Chthoniobacter. The sequence goes on from JANPHH010000149.1 coordinate 19,207, forward strand.
CACCGAGCGGGAGAAGGTCCAGGCGGCGGAGGAAGCAAACCGCGCTCTCCAGGGACGCTACGACGAGTTGAGCCGGGAGAGCGCCGTGCTGCGCAAGGATCTCGGGGACACGCACAGCGGGCGCGAGATGCTCGACATTCGAGCCCGGCTCGATGAGGCGAATGCCGAACGCGAACGGCTCATCCACCGGGTCGAGGCCGTGGAAAATGACCTCCGGCTCGCGAACACCTCCGAGGAGACGATGCGTGCCGATCGGGACGAGGCGCTGCTCGCCCGGGATGCGGCGCGGGACGAAGCGGCGGCGCTGCGTGATTCGCAAACGCTGAAGGACAACGAAGTGCTGCGCGGCATCGTGAGCCGGCTCAATGCCGAACTCGCGCAGCGGACGGGCGAAGTGACGCGGCTGAAGCGGGCGCAGTACGGGCTGAAGATCGTTTACGGGATTTTCGGGGTCGGTATGCTCGCGGTGATCGCGTTTGCCTTGAAGGTGCTCCCGCAATTCATGCGGTAGCCGCGGCTTCCTTGCGCGGCCCACGGCGCGCCCGTAGCATGCGCCCCTCCATGCGCATCCTGGCCATCGATCCCTCCCTCCGCGGCACTGGTTACGCGGTGTTGGAGAAGAGCGCGGGCAAGATTCGCTCGCTCGATTACGGCACGATCAAAAACAAACCCGCGCTGCTCCCCTCCGGCTGTCTCGTGGCCATCCACGAGCGGGTGAGCGAACTCCTGGTGCAGTACCAGCCGGAGTGTGCGGCGATCGAAGGGGTCATTTTCGTCCAGAGTTACAAGACGGCGATCACCCTCGGCGCGGCCCGCGGAGCGGCGCTGCTCGCGTGCGCTTCGCGCGGGCTGCCGATCTACGAATACGCGCCGCGCCGGGTGAAGCAGAGCGTGGTCGGCCGCGGCGGCGCGCAAAAGGATCAGGTGGGCTTCATGGTCCGCGTGCTCCTCGGGCTCACCGAGACTCCCGCGGCCGATGCGGCGGACGCGCTCGCGATCGGGCTCACGCATTTCCAGACGGCGGAGAGCGCGCTCCGCGGCGTGACGCCGCTGGAGAGAATTTAGGAAGTAAGATTTAGGATTTAGGAAGTGCATGCGCGCGCGCCGACTGGGAAATCATCGCGAAAGGCGCGAGTGTCTTTCCCAGCGGGATCGCCGCATCCACTCCACTTCCTAAATCCTAAATCTTACTTCCGAAATTTGATCACCTCCCGCTGGCTCGGCCGACTCCCGTATGCCGACGCCCTCGCCTTGCAGGAACGCATCGTCGCCGAAAAGATCGCCGACCCCGCCCGCCCGGACGAACTGCTCCTGCTCGAGCACGACCCCGTCTTCACCATCGGCCGCACGCCGGATCGCTCCAGCCTCCGAGACGCCGCGACGCTGCCGCATCCCTTGATCACGATCAGCCGCGGCGGGCAGGCGACTTACCACGGGCCGGGGCAACTCGTCGGCTACCCGATCCTGGATCTGAACGCGCGCGGTCGCGATCTGCACGTCTACCTGCGGCAGCTCGAGGATTTCCTCGTCGGCGTCTGCGCCCACTTCGGGGTCGCCGCGCAGCGGCGCGATGGGCTGACCGGCACCTGGGTCGGGGAGAAAAAGATCGCCTCCATCGGCGTCGGCGTCCGCCGTTGGGTCTCGCTCCATGGCTTCGCGTTGAATGTCTGCGGGGACCTGTCGGCGTTCGCAGCGATCACACCTTGCGGCATTGCGGGAGTCGAGATGACGAGCCTGGAGCGTGAGCGCGGCAGCGCCATCACGGTGGAAGGTGTTGCCGCGCACGTTGCCGCGACTTTTGCTGCCTGAGGGGGGCGGAACTGCACACCTTCTGATCGCGGCATGCGCGGGCAGCGTCCCGCGTTCGACTGACACCCAAAAAAAGGCGGCCCCGCGCATGGCGGAGCCGCCTTGTCGTTTTTTCCCGACCGGCTATTCCAGATCCGTCGGATCGTTGAACAACGCCGGCAGCCGGATGCCGCCATGGCCGGACTGCGGGAAGTTCGGATCGCTTCGATTGCCCGGGTTCAGGTTCGATGCCGTGTCATCCGGTGGGAAGATGACCAGCGACCCGAGGAACTCGAGGATCTGCGCCTGCTCTTCCTTTTCCAGCCGGTCATAGGCGATCGCCGATGCCTGCGCCTCGCCGCCGTGGCGCAGGATCACCTCATTCAGATTGATGCTCCGTCCATCGTGGCCGTAGGGCGGGGTCGAACCCACCCCCCACAGCGCGGTGGTGAGAAACTTCGTCTGCATGGTGCCGTCGTAGTTTCGCTCGTGGAAGTTCTTCCCGAGATCGTGCCGCTTGAAGTCGGTGAAGATATTCCGCACCACGAAAGGACCGCGCTTCGGCTGCTTCAACGTCGGCTGACCGCTCCCGTCGTTCACGGCGTTGAAGAGCGGCGTCGCGGTGGCGAAGAGCCCGTTGAAGATTCCCCGGACGGGATCGAAGACGGTCTCGACGTCGGCCACCCGCCGGTCGCGATTGATGGTGAGATCGGGCACGTGGCAGACCGCGCAGCCGATTTGCACGAAGCGCCGCTTCCCTTCGCCAACCCAGCGGCTTTGCTCGTAGGTCCCGGGCTTGAAGTAGTTCAGGAGGTAGAACTCGAAGTGATCGATGATCGAAGTCGGAATCTCGTGGGTCACTCCGTCGCCGTCGGGATCATCCGCCGGAGACGCCGCGTGGGGCGATTCGAAGGCATCGAGCGCGCCATTCAGCACCATGCCGGAGGGCGTGGTGAAGGTGCCGCCGGCCACTGCGGCCGCGAGTTCCAGATCGACCGCCTGGAGACCCATCTCGTCGTTCAGCGCGCCCACCACGAACTCGCGGATCGACACCGTCTTGCCCTGCGTGAAGAAGGGCCGCACCCGCAGGTCGGGGTTCACACCTTCCACTCGCGACGTATCCACCGAGCCATTCGCCCGCACGGTGATCGAGCCGTAGCTGATGCCTTTGCTGCGCAGGGATCGCGTGGTGTCGCGTTGCCGGGAGGCCGCCTCGACCTTTGCCGCGGCGAGGATGCCGCGGAGATCCGCGGTGATCTCATCGGCGAGCATCTCCTTCAGGCCCAAGCCGAAGAGATGGGGCGCATCCCGGCTGTCGGGCCGCGTGGCCACATCACCGCCGAAGCCTGCCGAACCGCGCGGTCGCCCGTGGCAGGCCGCGCAGCTATCGGCGAGACCCGCACCGAGGGCACCCATCGTATTGAGGTCGCCGTGCCCATCGCCGGTGCGCGGACCGAGACCCTGCGCGAGGGTGAATTTTCGCTGGAAGAGCTGCCGGCCCCGCCGCACCGAGCGGAACGGATCGCGCGCGATGATAAACGCCGAGGAACCCGGCGTGAGGACATCGCCCCGCCCGGCACCGATTTCGTCGGTGAAAGACTTGACGATGCCTTCGTTGGCGGTGTTGGGCGCCTGCGTGCGGTCGGTGAGTTGACCACTGGCTGAATGCACCGCGGCGAGCGCGCAAAACACGGCGCCGACGATGGAGGTCCTGCATTTGGGGGAAACAGATCGTTTCATAGGGCTGCAATGATTCCCTTTCTGGACAGCGCGGCCGTGAGGATGCCTCCCTCTGCGGCGGGTCGCGAAGCGCCGCACGCGACGACAGAGGGGAACTGCCGTCGTGCTGGGGGAGTGCGCCGAGATTGGCGGAAACGCCAAGTATGATCAATGCCAGATGTGGCCAACGCATCACCTTTGGGAAACGCTGACCGAAGAAGCCGCAAGCATGTCATCAGGGGCGCCAGACTTGGCGCGGCTTCGTCAACTGCCGCATCAGCGAATCGATCCGGGGCGCGTGAGCGCGAAGAACGTAGGCCGGGTTTTCAACCCGGCACCAAACGGTGGGCGCGGTTTCAGCGCGCGAACTACCGCGCCGCCGATGGAAAGTCTGGCCTACCTTCTTCGCATTCCGCCCGTCGCGTTCCGCAGTCGGCCCGCGTTCAAAGCGTCAGGAAATTTTGCAGCAGCCGCTTGCCTTCCAGGGTGAGGATGGACTCGGGGTGAAACTGGACGCCGTGCAGCGGGAAGGTGCGGTGGCGCAGGCCCATGATTTCCTTTTCCGCGGTCTCCGCGGTGATCTCGAGCGCGGCGGGGAAGGTCTCGCGCCGCACGAGCAGCGAGTGGTAGCGCGTGGCTTCGAAGGGATTGGGCAGCCCGGCGAAGACGCCCTGGCCATGATGCAGAATGGGTGAGGTCTTGCCGTGCATCAGGCGCCCGGCGCGGACGACTTCGCCGCCGAAGACCTGGCCCATGCACTGATGGCCGAGGCAGACCCCGAGGATTGGCGTGCTTTCGCCAAAGGTGCGAATGACGTCGCAGGAAATGCCCGCTTCGTTCGGGGTGCAGGGACCGGGGGAGATGACGATGCGCTCCGGGTGCAGCGCGCGGATTTCGTCGAGGGTGATTTCGTCGTTCCTTTTTATCATCATCTCGGCCCCGAGTTCGCCGAAGTACTGGACGAGGTTGTAGGTGAAGGAGTCGTAGTTATCGATGACGAGAAGCATTTAGGATTTAGGAAGTGGGATTTAGGATTTAGGAAGTGGGCGCTTCCGCGCCGTAGCGGTGGCGGCGAAGAAGATGGCGGTAAGTTCGTTCGCTTCCTGGAGCAAGGCGGCGACTTTTGATTCGGGAAGCATGCTGTCTTCGATGATGATTTCGAGCCAGTGGGCGCTCTCGTCGGCTTCCTCGAGCACAATGCCGAGTTTCGCGAGAAACTCAGCCCGCGAGCGCCCGCGGCAGGCCGAGCGGTAATTGGCTCCGACGGAGAGGGCGCTGCGCGTGAGTTGCTGGGCGACGACCTTCCCCGGAACATCGCGCGGCAGGTGACGCACGAGCTTCAACACGCGCAGTCCGAAGGTTTTCGTCCGCAGTTTAAGTTCAGACTTCTCCACTTCCTAAATCCTAAATCTTACTTCCTAAATCCCCTGGGCAAGGGCGATCGCGTCCATCATCGCCATGGCTTTGTTGCGGCACTCCTGGTCCTCGGATTCGGGGATAGAATCGGCGACGACGCCTGCGCCGGCTTGCACGTAGGCCTGGCCGTCTTTCAGCACCACGGTGCGGAGGGCGATGCAGGAGTCGCTGTTGCCGTCGAAGCCGAAGTAGCCCACCGCGCCGGCGTAGACGCCGCGTTTGCTTTTTTCAAACTGGTTGATGATCTGCATGGCGCGCACTTTCGGCGAACCGCTGACGGTGCCCGCGGGGAAGGTGGCCCTCATCACGTCGTAGGCGGTGCGGTCGGGGCGCAGGGTGCCGTGGACGTTGGAGACGATGTGCATGACGCGGCTGTATTTCTCGATCGTCATGAAGTCGCTCACCTTCACCGTGCCAAACTCCGCGGCGCGCCCGACGTCGTTCCGGGCGAGGTCGACGAGCATGAGGTGTTCGGCGCGTTCTTTCGGATCGGCGAGGAGGTCGGCGGCGTTGGCGTCGTCGGCGGCGGCATCCTGGCCGCGGCGGCGGGTGCCGGCGATGGGGCGGATGTCGATGCGGCCATCGATCGAGCGGACGTGGACTTCCGGCGAGCTGCCGACGAGCGAGAAGCCGGGAAACTTCAGGCAGAACATGTAGGGCGAGGGATTCACGTAGCGCAGGGTGCGATAGAGCGTGAGCGGGTCGCCGGTGTAAGCGGTGACGAAACGCTGCGAGGGGACGAACTGGAACACATCGCCGGCGCGGATGAACTCCTGGCCTTCGCTGACCATGCGGCAGTACTCGGCGGGGGTGGTATTGCCGTGGAAAGGGTGGCGGTCGCCGTCGCCGAGGGCGCGGGCGGCGAAGATGGGCGCGAGTTGCGCGGGCTGGGCGAGCCGCGCGACGAGCGCTTCGATTTGCGCCACCGCCGCGGCGTATGCGGTATCAGGGTCGCCGTCGACGAAGGCATTGGCGATGATCCGCATCCGGCGGGTGCGGTGATCGAAGACGATCAGCGTCTCGGCGAGAAAGAAGAGGCTCTCCGGCAGGCCGAGGTCGTCGGGCGGCGGCGTGCCGATCGTCGGCTCGAAGAAGCGTACCACATCGTAGCCGAGGTAGCCGACCGCACCGCCGGCGAACCGCGCATCGGCCAGCGCGGGCGAGGGGACGGTGCGGTAGCGGGCCATCAGGGCTTCGAGTTCGTGGAGGGGATCGGTCGCGGTTTCGAATTCACGGACCGCGCCGTTTTCCACGATCCGAATCGTGCGGCCTCGGCTTTCAAAAATGACCCGCGGCGCGGTGCCGACGAACGAGTAGCGGCCGGCCTGGTCGCTCTTTTCCACCGACTCGAAGAGGAACGAATAGCGGCCGTCGTCGATCTTCTGAAACGCGGACACAGGCATCTCCGCATCGGCGATCAGCTCGGTGTGGACCGGGATGAGGTTGCCGCGCTGCGCGAGTTCGCGGAACTCGCTGAGGCTCGGTTGGATGGGAAGGGAGGACATTTAGGATTTAGGAAGGAGGATTTAGGAAGTGAACGTAGGGCGCCCGCGGCGCGTGGGGATGAAGGAAGCGTGGCCAACACTTCCTAAATCCTAAATCTTACTTCTTACTTGCTGTAGGTTTTCTCCGGGTCGAAAAGCTTCTCCTCACTGATGGGCAGCGGTTCACCGCCCAGCGTGTAGTGCTGGAAGAAGCAGCTCTCGTAACCGGTGTGGCAGGCGCCGCCCGTTTGCTCGACCTCGAAGAGCAGCGTGTCGGCGTCGCAGTCCACGGACCAGCGCACGACCTTCTGCGTGTGGCCGCTGGTTTCGCCCTTGATCCAGAATTTCTGCCGCGAGCGGCTCCAGTAGTTCATCAGCCCGGTCTGGAGCGTGGCTGAGAGCGCGGCGGCGTTCATCCACGCCATCATCAGGACGCGCTTGCTCTGCGTGTCCTGAACGATCGCGGGAATGAGTCCGTCGGCGTTGAATTTGAGAGGTGGGATCATGGTTTCGAGGGAAATAAAAAAGCCCGACGATTCGCTGGGAATCATCGGGCGGAGAGTGCGGCGCCTGCGATCGGATGACCGCGCGAAACAAGGTGGCGACGACCGCGCCGGCTGATTAAGGGCCGGCGTCGAGCCCGTCTAGAGTTGCCACCAATGTTGGGAGTTCACGGCGGGTTCGATAGTCGGAGGCCGGAATCGGCGCAAGGGAAAATTCAGCGTTGCGGTGGAACTCGTCCTCCTCCTATTCCTCCTCGTCCGCGGCTGCCGAATCGAG
>JANPHH010000150.1:0-1922 GCA_031424375.1 Chthoniobacter sp.
GCAGGGTAGTAGACCTTGTCTGTCAGATTCGTCACCTCGCCCGTCACGCTAAGGTTTCGCGTCAGCTCGTAGGTCGCGAGCAGCCGCAATAATGTGTACCCGGGGAGGAAAAACTTCGTGCCGGTTTCACCGAGGCTGCGGCTGACGTATTTCGCCCCGCCGCCCACGGTGAGCTTGTTCCCAGAGACACTAAAGTCCTTCAGCAGCATCAGGCTGGCATTCTGTTTCGGAATGTTGATCAGCGGATCGCCCGACGCCACGACGCGACCGAAGTCGGGATCGAGGACATTCGAGGTCGAGGCCGCATCCGTGTACGCATAGGAGAACATCACGGTGACCTCGCCTGGCAGCCTACCGGAGAGGTCAAACTCGATGCCCTTGCTCTCTGCCCCGCCGATCGCGATCGACTGTCCGGCGTTGTTTGGATCCGCCGTGATGACGTTGGTCTTCTTCATCTTGTAGGCCGCGAGGTTGCCGCCCACGTCTCCATCCAGGAACTGGAACTTCAGGCCCACTTCCCCGGATTTGGTCTCTTCGGGCGAGAACGGATTCCGTTGCACGTCGAAGCCCGTATTCGGACGGAAGCCCTTGGCGAACGCTGTGTAGAGGCTGATCGTATCGGACACTTTGTAGGTTAGGCCGGCGCTCGGGCTGAATTTCGTGACGTCCTGCTTCGGGGGCTGTAGTGCCGCCAGGCGATTGTCGATGTTCTGCTTGAACGAATCGTAGCGGCCGCCGAGCCTAAGCTTGAGCGATTTGGTCAGGTCCATCTGGTCGTTCAGGTAGACACCGTACGACTTGTCCGCCTCGGTGTCGTTGAACACGTTCTGGTTCGCCACTGGCGCATTGCCATAGACCGGATTGTAGATATTGACCGCGTTGGAGACCGCGAGCGTTGTGTTGGCGTTGAAGGCCGGCGGGCGATAGCGCGTCTGCAGGCGATCTAGCTTGAAGTTTTCGTAATCGGCGCCCAACAGGATGTGGTGTCGCACGCTTTCAGTGCTGAATGCACCGCTCAATTCCACGCGACCGACAGTGTCGTCGGACTCATAGTTGGTGAAGCGCCGCTGGCGGGCGAGCGTCTGTCCATCGGTGAAAAACCGGTTGCGGGCTGCGGCGAACTCCGGATTCTGACCAATGCCATTGAGCTTGGTAGTCCGATAGGCGCCGCCAACGAGCAGCACCCAATTCTTGCCCAGATTGTGCTGCAGCTCTGCCTGGTGGCCGAGGACCTCGACCACGGTCGGTCCGTCTCCAGGCTCGCCGAGATAACGCGAATTCGGGATTAGCCCGAGTACCCCGTTGACGGCCATCACGCCACGGTCAAAGGGAATCTCCTGTTTGGAATATTCGAGCTCATACCAGACCGTCGTATCCTTGCTGAGTTTGGACAGGATCGACGGCGAAGCGAACGTGCGCTTTGTATGCACGGTATCGCGGTAGCTGTCGGCATCCTCGAAGGCACCGTTGATGCGCACCGCGGTCGAGTCGTTCAACGGTGTGGTGAAGTCACCCTCAACTCGCTTGAAGTCGTAGCTGCCCAGCGCAATCGAGAGGCTCCCTTCGGGCTTGAACTGCGGCTTCTTGGTGGTCATGGACACCGTGCCGCCCGGCTCGCTGCGGCCGAAAAGCGCCGAGCCCGGTCCCTTGAGGATTTCAATCTTTTCGATGGATGAGGTGTCGCGCAGGCCACCGTAACCACGGCCGCCATTAAAACCGTTAACAAGGTATCCAGAAGGGACATTCAGGTCGCCGGCGAAGCCACGTATGGCGAACCCGTCCCACAAGCCGCCGAAGGTATTCTGCCGCGCCACGCCGACCGCCAGATCGAGTGCATCGTTCAGCTTGACGGCGCCGAGCTGCTTCAGTGTTTCTCCGGAAATTACCTGGACCGATTGAGGAAGATCCTCGACCGCTACATC
>JANPHH010000151.1:0-1525 GCA_031424375.1 Chthoniobacter sp.
GCTAACCGGCATGAGCAAGGCCCCGTGGAAGCTGCTCATGAACGCACCCGTGATTGCGATCGTTATCGCGCTGCTGGGAAACGCGTTTGGCTTGCATGCTTAGGTCCCCAAGATTCTCCACACCGTCATGGGAAACCTCGGCTCATGCGCCATCCCACTCTGCGTGCTGCTCATCGGCGCATCCATCTACGACCTGTGGGGACGCGAGCCGATCAACTGGAGGGTCGCCATCGCCAGTCCGGTCCTGCGCATGGCGCTGCTGCCCATGCTTTTCATCGGCGTCGGAATGCTTCTGCCGCTGAGCATCGATCTGAAGCGCATCCTGGTCGTGCAGGCAGGAATGCCATCCGCCGTGTTTTCCATCGTCCTCGCGCGCCACTACGGCGGCCATGCCGCAACAGCGGTCCAGGTCGTTCTGGCCACGACCGTCGTTAGCCTTGCATCCACGCCCTTCATGATCGCCTTCGGCATGAAAATGCTCGGCCTTGCGGGGGCATCGCCGTGAGCGCTGAGCTTTCCATTCGCCAAGCGTGCGATCTGCGTTTTACTGCGGCGGCGGTTGGAAGCAGCTTATCAGCCGATGTGGTGAAATGGTAAACACAGCAGACTTAAAATCTGCTGGGGCGAAATCCCCTTGCCGGTTCGAGTCCGGCCATCGGCACCATGGTGATGGGCACGACCTCGCCGATCTCACCGCAATTGATCGCGGATCGCAGACACGAGCAGGTCGGCGATGATCGCGTGACCGGCATCGTTTGGGTGCATGCCATCGAGGAGAAGCTTGTCGGGATCGTTGGCGAGGAATGCTTCATGCACATCGATGAGCGGGACGTTGAGTTCCCTGGCGATGGCTCGCATGGCATCGCAGTAGCGGGAGAGAACGGGTTTGTCGAAGCCGTCGGCGGCGTCGGCGTTGTAGGGAGGCTTGCCGTACATTTCGCGGAGCTTGCTCGTCCAGCGCGTGGGGTTCGGGGTCATGAGAATGGGTTTCGCATTGATCTTGCGCAACTCGGCGATGATGAAGCGGAGATTGGCCTCGTAGTCGGCGAGTTTCACGCGCGACTCCGTGGCGGGCGGTTTCTTCCACACATCGACCGCGGCGTCGTTGATGCCGTATTGGATGACGACGATGCGCGGTTTGTAAGCGAGCACGTCTTTGGCGAGACGCGCACGGGCATTGGCTGTGGTGTTGCCGCCGATGCCAGCGTTGTGGACCATGAGGCTGGAGCCGATGCTCTGGAATTTTTCGTTCACACGCGTGGCATAGACTTTGTCCACGGCACCGGGCCGCTCGGCGGTCGTGGAGTCGCCAAACATGATGATGCCACCCGGCTTTGGCGCGATGGCTGCGGGCGGCTGATAAATGGGAATCTCACCTTTGCCAAGGTCAGCGATATTCACCGTCATGCGCAGGCCGCCTTGCATCGTGGTGATCCACAGTTTGCCGGGCTTGCGCTCGTAGAGATACGGATAGGACACGCGACCGCCGCCGGCGTAGTTCGCTGCGACGACAACCGGTTGCGTC
>JANPHH010000152.1:0-5089 GCA_031424375.1 Chthoniobacter sp.
CTCGTCTCGACGGTGATGATGGCGACGCTGGTGGTCGGGCCGTTCCACCTGTCGCGCGCACTCGGGCTCGACGCGGCCAGCGTCGGGCTGGCCTTGTCGGTCGGTCCGCTGGCCGCCGCGCTGACCGGTGTGCCCGCCGGCCGTCTGGCCGACCGTTTCGGCGCCCTGCGCATGGCGGTCATCGGGCTCGCCGCCATGGCGGCCGGTTGCTTCGTCCTGTCGATGCTGCCGGCGACGCTCGGCATCCCCGGCTACATCGCCCCCATCGTGGCCATCACCGTCGGCTACGCGCTGTTCCAGACGGCCAACAACACCGCCGTGATGGCAGACATCCGCGCGGACCAGCGCGGCGTCATCTCCGGCATGCTCAATCTGTCGCGCAATCTCGGGCTCATCACCGGTGCCTCCGTTATGGGCGCGGTATTCGCGTTCGCATCGCGGACGCTCGACATCACCACGGCGCATCCCGATGCCGTGGCGACCGGCATGCGGGCGACGTTCGCGGTCGCGGCGATTCTGATGGCCGTCGCGCTCGCCATTGCCGTCGGAAGCCGTGCGCTCGCAATGCGCCTTTCGTTCCTTCGGGACGTGTCGTGACAAGGGCCATTAGCCTCATCGGCCGCGGCGCGAAACCAGTGGTGCTGCGCGGATGAACTCATTGGCCGCGGCCTCCTCAAGCATCCATCGGCCCATCGCTTCATACGAGACCGGCGACCAGGAGTTTGGCGCGCCATCCCAATCCGCTGACGCCACGGGGCGCTCGTGCTTGCCCCGGGAGTTGAGTCCGCCCCGGGCGAGGGTCCAGCGGAGCGCAGAAAACGCACCTTTGCCGAGCGCATCGACCACCGCTTGTTGTTCGGAAGCTCCGCGGCCGATTTTGCCGGGGAAAAACGAGAAGAAGCGCATGGCTCGGCTCGCCGGTTGCCCCGGTCGTGAGGCGAGCAGCGTGTTGATGACAATGATGCGGTTAACGCCCGCCGCCAACATGGACTCCTCCACCGTGGCCATGTTCGCAGAAAGAAGCGCGCAACGATCCGAACTCGTGGAAGTCAGTCCCAAAACGGTGAGGACTGCGTCCGCGCCGGTAAACGCCTCCGTGAGGGCGGCCCCATCGGCCAGAGACGTGACGACGGCAACGCGAGACCCGCCCGGCACATCGGTGATCCGCTCCGGACGCGAGCGAACAATGGCCGTGAACCCTATTCCTTCTGCCCGGCACACGCTGAGGACGCCTTGACCGAGCCCACCCGCAGCGCCGATGACGGCCACGTGATTGGATAAAGGCCGGGATTGGTGATTGGTCATAGGTGGTTTGTTGGATCAGACCTTTGGAAGCGGTCGATGACATTTTGGGGGCGGCCCTCCGGCAGCACATACGGGGCTGCCGTCGTCCAGTTCCATGGTTAAAACGGGAATGTCGTGCATAGGATTGAGTGGCTAAGTTGCCGGCGGGAACACGCGATAGAGAATCGGTGTGACGAGTCGCGAAAGGAGCAGCGAACTCAGCGAGCCACCGATGATGACGATGGCGAGCGGCGAGTAGAACGCGGAGCCTTGGAGAGCGAGGGGAAGGAGCGCGCCGAGGGCGGTCATCGTGGTGAGGACGACGGGCAGGAAGCGGGTTTCGCCGGCGCGTTCGATCGCTTCGTCGAGTGGCACGCCTTCGTTGCGGAGCTGGTTGGTGAAATCCACGAGCAGGATGCTGTTTTTGATCTCGATGCCGATGAGCGCGACGAAGCCGATCATCGACATGAAGGACAGCGTGTAGCTGGTGACCCAAAGACCCACGAGGCCGCCGATGATTCCGAGCGGGATCACCGAGGCGACGATGAGCGTGCCGCGGAAGCTCTTAAACTCCAGGACCAGGATCGCGAGGATGCCGAAGACCGCGAGCAGGACGGCGCTGCCAAATCCGGCGAAGCTCTCGTTGCGGCTCTCGACTTCGCCGCCAAACTCGTAGCGATAGCCCGCAGGGAATTTGAACGCATCGAGCCGCTCGCGCACGGCCTGGGTGACGCGGTCGGTGTTGAAGCCCGCCTGCGGATAGGCGCTGAGGGTCACGAGCCGCTCGCGGTTGCGTCGCTCGACGACAGCGGGTGCGCCGGAGAGTTCGAGTTCCGCGATCTGTGCGAGGGGTGTGTAGGTTCCATGGCCGGTCGGAGCTTGCGCATCGTTCCACGTCTGGAGGGTCGCGCGTTCGCCCTGTGGAAGCACGAGCCGGATGGTGCGCTCGTCCCCGTTGCTCTCGCGAAACTTGCCCGCATCGAGACCGGCGAAGGCGACCCGCACGGCCTGCTCGGCGGCGGATTCGGTCATGCCGAGGACCGCCAGTTGGTCGTGATCGAGCCGCGCTTTGAGGTCCGTGCGAAGGACGCGCACGGGGTTGTCCACATTGCGGGTGCCGGGTGTGGAACGCATCAGCGCTTCCACTTCGCCCGCGAGCCGCGACAACTCCTGCAAGTCGTCGCCCATCACGCGGACTTCAATCGGTGCGGAAATCGGCGGGCCGTTTTCAAATTCCGTGAAGACAATTTGTCCGCCGGGAATCTGATCGGCCTGATGGCGGAGCTTCTCGATGAGAGCCGGCGTTTTCTTCGGATGGAACGAGTTCAACGACACGAAGACTTCGGCCACGTTCGCCTTTTGGTCGCCTTGGAACAGGTTGTAATAGATCTGCGGATTGCCCTGGCCGATGCTGGTGAAAGTGTTCGTCACTTCCGGCTGGCCATGCAGAAGTTCCTCGACCTTTTCCGCAATCCGGTTGGTCGCGGCCACGCTGGCACCTTCCGTCGCGGTGATCTGCACGAGGAAGTGCGGCGTGTCGGCTTTTGGGAACAGGCTGAAGCCGATCGACGGCACCAAGCCAAAGCTCGCAAATGTCAGCACCGCAGCGACGGCGAGCGCGGTGCCTCGGTGCTGCATGCACCAGTGCAGGATGGGGCGGTAAAACGCCGCGATTCCCCGGTGGAAGGCGCGCAACACGGCGTTGCCCTCGGGGTCTTCCTTTCCAGTGAGCAGCAGGCTCGCCAGCCACGGGACGATCGTCAGCGCGATGAGGAGCGATGCGAGCACGGAAAAAACCACCGCCGCCGGCAGGCTCCGGATGAATTGCCCGGCGCCCTCGGGTAGCATGAGCAGCGGGATGAAGGCGAACAGCAGCGTCGCCGTGGTGCCGATGACGGCGACGAAGATTTGTCTGGTGGCCAGGCGGGCGGCCTCCAGCGGCGGATGACCTTCGCGCCGGAAGCGGGCAATGTTTTCCACGACCACGATGGCGTCATCGACCACCAAGCCCAGTGCGATGACGCATCCCACGATCGAGAGCTGATTGAGACTGAAGCCGCACCAATGCAGCGCCGCCAGCCCGAGCGCGAGGCAGAGCGGAATCGAGATCATGACGATCAGCGCCGGGCGGAGACCGAGCGGGGCCAGCGTCGCGAGCACCAGGACCAGGGCGAGCGCGAAATCGTGCTCAAGACGCGTCAGCCGGTGCTCGACATTCTTGGATTGATCGAAGCCCAGTTCGAGCCGCACATCGCCGGGAAGGTCTTTGCGAAAATCTGCCAGCCGCCCCTCCAGTCCCTCGCGCAGGGTGAAGATGTTTTGCCCCTTCTGCATCATCGCCGTCACGAAGACTGCCCGCTCGCGGTTGAAGCGCCCGAAGACGGTTTTTTCCTCGTAGTCCCAGCTCACCTCGGCCACGTCGCGCAGATAGGTGACGCCCGATGCGCCCGCGCCGGGCACCGTCAGCGGGATGTCCTTGATTTGATCGAGAGCCGTGAAAGCGCCGCTCGTCTTCAAATTCACGCGGCGGTCGCCGATCTCCACGCCACCACCGGGGATGACTGCATTGGCAGCCTGAATCGCCGACAGGATTTGCTGGAAGGTAATCTGCCGTTTCGCCAAGCCCATCACGTCGAGCGAGACGCGCACCTGCTTCTCCGGAAAGGCATGCTTCTCGGCCTTGCGCACACCCGGCACGGTCTCGAGCCGCTTGCGCAATTTCTCGGCGAGATCCTGCAGCCGTGCGTAGGAGGCATCCGGCGAAACCAGCGCCGTCTGCATGATGGCCACATTGGTCGTCTGGACCCGCAACACTTCGAGTCGCGTGAGGCTGGAGGGCAGCTTCGGCCGCTCCACGTTGATCTGGCGCAGCACGTCGTCGTATTTCTTGTCCGTGTCGGTGCCGTAGTTGAATTCCACGACCAGCACCGCCACGCTGTCGCGGATGGTCGCCCGGATTTTTTTCACATCGTCGAGTTCCTTCATCGCATCCTCCAGCGGACGGATGATGAGCTTTTCCATATCGACAGGATCGGTGCCGGGCGAGACCGCGAGGACGCGGTAGGTCGGCACATCGAGGAGCGGATCCTCAGAACGCGGGATGGTCCGAAAGGACTGGACTCCGAGGGCCAGTAAGAACACGAACGCGACCAGCGCGAACGGACGGTTGCGAAGGAAGAAATCGGTGAGCGCCATCGTTGCGGTCCTCAGGAGTTATTTGCTGGCGAGCGGCCAGTGTGGGTTTGGCAACACCGCGGCTCCATCCGTCAAAAGCTCGGCGCCCGTGGTGACGATCGTCGTTTGCGGAGGCAATGCCGAGCGCAGCACCGCCCCGGCATCGGTGATCTCCGCCACCTCCACCAGTGTGCGCCTCGCCACTGACAGATTGTCCACGGAATATGGCGGTTCCACCCGGAAAACATACGCCTTCAGCCCGTCGCCCTCGACCAACGCCGAGAGGGGCAGCACCGGGCGGAGGCTGCACTTTTCCGGCGTGATGACCGCACGGCCGACCATGCCGGAGCGCAGACCCGACGGAGGCAGCGACGCGAGGCGCAGTTCCACCAGGGTCGTCCGGGAAGCCGCATCAGCCTCCTCGGCAATGCGGGCGACCCGCGCCCGCAACGGCTCAGGCATTCCGGCAAAGGAGATGACCGCTTCGTTACCGATCCGGATGCGCGCCACTTCCCGCTGCGCCAGACCCACGCGCACCAGCCACCCTTCCGAATCCGATGCGAAGCGCATGATCTTCCGACCTGACGAGGCGACCTCTCCCGGCTCGGCATAGCGCGCAAGGATGCGTCCG
>JANPHH010000153.1:0-3276 GCA_031424375.1 Chthoniobacter sp.
CGAGCACACCTCCATCGCCGCGCTGGTGCATCACATCTTCGCGTTCGGAGCCTACGAGTCGTGCGGCAAATGCACGCCCTGCCGGCTCGGCACTCGGCGCATCGAGCAGATATTCGCGAATGCCGCTCGTGCGAAAACGGATGAAACGGAGTGGCGCGAACTCGTGACCGTTTTGAAAACGACGAGCCTGTGCGGCCACGGCACGGGCCTCGGGGCATTCGCGGAATCCGTCCTGCGTTATTACGGAGAGGAGGTCGCGACGTGCTTCGCCTAACCATCAATGGTCAGCCGTGCGAAGCGCCCGAGGGCGCGACGATGCTCGCGGCATTGCGTGCGCATGGTGCGGATGTGCCCACGCTTTGCCACGATGAGCGGCTGCATCCGAGCGGCGCGTGCCGGCTCTGCGTGGTGGAGGTGAAGGGTTGGGATCGCCACGCGACCGCATGCAACACGCCATTGCTCGAAGGCATGGAAATCGAAACGCACTCGCCCGTGGTCGAAGATGCGCGCCGCACCCTGCTCCGCCTGCTCGCTGCGCAATATCCCGCGGAAGCTGTCGCACAGGCGCCCGACAAACAATTCCACCACTGGCTCCGGCACTACGGCATCGCGGCCAGAGGCAATGGAGCGCGCACTCATTTCACCGACACCACGCATCCCTACCTCCACGTGGACATGGCGCAGTGCATCACCTGTTCGCGGTGCATTCGGATTTGCGATGAGATGCAGGGCCAATTCGTCTGGCGCGCATGGGATCGCGGCGACGCGACGCGCATTCTGCCGAACAAGGGCGACAGCCTGCTCACGAGCGACTGCGTGAGCTGCGGCGCGTGCGCGGACACCTGCCCAACCGGCGCGATCGAAGACCGCTCCGTGCTCGAACACGGCACTCCGGATGCGTGGACGCGCACGACCTGTCCGTATTGCGGCACCGGCTGTGAGATGCTCGTCGGCACGCGCGGCGATCGCATCGTGCAGGTGAAGCCGGTGGACGATGCGCCGGTGAGCAAGGGGCACCTGTGCGTGAAAGGGCGTTACGCTTTCGAATTCACGCATTCGCCCGATCGGGTGGGCGAGCCGATGATTCGCGACGGCGCGGAATGGCGGACGGTGTCTTGGGAAGAGGCGACTGCCTTCGTCGCGACGCGCCTGCGCGGGATCCTCGACACGCATGGCCCGCAGAGAGTCGGCATGCTCGGCTCGGCGCGCGGCACGAATGAGGAAAACTACGTCGCGCAAAAATTCGCCCGCGTCGTCCTCGGCACGAACAACATCGACTGCTGCGCCCGCGTCTGCCACGCGCCCACCGCCGTGGCGATGAAGCGGATGCTCGGCACCGGCGCGGCGACCAATTCCTTCAACGACATCGAGCACGCCGCGTCGTTCCTCATCTGCGGCTGCAACCCGACCGAGGCGCACCCGATCGTCGGCGCGCGCATCAAGCAGGCAGTGCTCCGCGGCGCGCGTCTGATCGTCATCGACCCGCGCGAAACCGAACTGACCCGCTACGCCGCCGTCCATCTCGCGCTTCGGCCGGGGACGAACGTGCCGCTGCTCAACGCGCTCGCGCACGTCATCGTGTGCGAGGCGCTCGTCGATGCGACCACCCTCGCCGAGCGCGTGAGTGGCTCGGAGGAGTTCCGCGAATTCATCCAAGCCTGGACACCCGAACGGGCGGCCACGATCTGCGGCGTGCAGGCGGATGACATTCGCGCCGCTGCCCGCCTCTACGCCACGAGCGCACCGGCGATGGCCTTCCACGGTCTCGGCATGACCGAACACATTCAGGGCACCGAGGGCGTCATGGCACTCGTGAATCTCGCGCTGCTCACCGGCAACTTCGGCAAACCCGGCTCCGGCGTGAATCCGCTGCGCGGGCAAAACAACGTGCAAGGCTCCGCGCACATGGGCTGCGAGCCCGGCCACCTCACGGGCTTCGTGACGCTCGAGCAAGGCCGCGACGCCTTCGCCGCCGCCTGGAGCCAGCCGCTGCCGATCGCCCGCGGCCTGAATCTCATGGAGATGATGGACGCCGCCGGGCGCAGTGAACTCAAGGCGCTGTGGGCGATCGGCTACGACGTTTCCTTCACTAATCCCGACACGATCAAAACGCACGGAGCGCTCGACACCGTCGATCTCGTCATCGTGCAGGACCTCTTCTTCAACGAACTCGCGCGCGAGTTCGGCCACGTCTTCCTGCCCGCAGCGTCGCCTTTCGAAAAGGACGGCACCTTCATGAACTCCGAGTGCCGCGTGCAGCGCATTCGTCGCGCCGTGCCCGCACCGGGCAATGCGCGTGCGGATTGGGAAATCGTGCGCGATGTCGCGCGCGCGATGGGTTTCGGCGAAGCATTTCCATTTCACTCCGCCGAGGACGTGTGGCAGGAAGTCCGCACGGTGTGGAAGGCCGGCGCGGGCATCAGCTACGCGCGGATCGAGCACGGCGGATTGCAGTGGCCGTGCCCCGACGAGGCGCATCCTGGCACGACGATCCTGCACACGGAAACCTTCCCCGGCTCCAAGACAGCGCCGCTGCAATGCATCGACTTCCGTGCTTCCACCGAAGCGCCGACGCCCGACTATCCGCTCCTGCTCACCACGGGCCGCACGCTCTACCACTTCAACGCCGGCACGATGACCATGCGCACAAAGAACCGCGATCTTCGCCGCACCGACACGCTTGATATTTCCCCCGAGGACGCCGCACGACTCGACCTCCGCGACGGCGAGAACGTGCGCGTCACCAGCCGCCAGGGCGCGGTGGAGATGCCGCTGCACATCGACGAGCGCGTAAAGGAGGGCGAGCTCTTCGCCACCTTCCACGCCGGCGAAACCGGCCTGAATCGCCTCACCGGCCAGGGCCGCGACAAGCAGGCGATGACGCCGGAATACAAAGTCGTCGCGGTGCGGCTGGAGAAAAATGGAGGTGCCGGCGCGCATGGCTGAGGTCTTCGGTTTCGACTGCTACTCGCCGCGCGAGATCGCCGAACGCGTTGAGACCGTCGGCGTCGCGAAAGCAAATCTGCCGTTCGTGTCGATGGTCGCGCTCGGCGTGCTCGCCGGCGGCTTCATCGGACTCGGCGCGCTTTTTGCCACGCTCGTGCTGAGTGACGCCGGACTCAGCTTTGCCATCGCGCGCGTGCTCGCCGGCGTTGTCTTTTCGCTCGGGCTGATCCTCGTCGTCGTCGCGGGCGCGGAGCTTTTCACGGGCAACAATCTGCTCGTCATGGCGTGCGTCGCCGGGCGGATCAGCGTCGGGAAACTGCTCGCGAACTT
>JANPHH010000154.1:0-3076 GCA_031424375.1 Chthoniobacter sp.
CGAGCACACCTCCATCGCCGCGCTGGTGCATCACATCTTCGCGTTCGGAGCCTACGAGTCGTGCGGCAAATGCACGCCCTGCCGGCTCGGCACTCGGCGCATCGAGCAGATATTCGCGAATGCCGCTCGTGCGAAAACGGACGACGCGGAGTGGCGCGAACTCGTGACCGTTTTGAAGACGACGAGCCTGTGCGGCCACGGCACGGGCCTCGGGGCATTCGCGGAATCCGTGCTGCGTTACTACGGAGAGGAGGTCGCGACGTGCTTCGCGTAACCATCAACGGTCAGCCGTGCGAAGCTCCCGAGGGCGCGACGATCCTCGCGGCGTTGCGTGCGCATGGTGCGGATGTGCCGACGCTTTGTCACGATGAGCGGCTGCATCCGAGCGGCGCGTGCCGGCTCTGCGTGGTCGCGGTGAAAGGCTGGGATCGCCATGCGACCGCGTGCAACACGCCGCTGCTCGAAGGCATGGAGATCGAGACGCATTCGCCCGCTGTTGAGGCTGCCCGTCGCACGCTACTGCAGCTGCTCGCCGCGGAGTATCCGGCGGAAGCCGTCGCCCAGGCGCCCGACAAACAATTTCACCACTGGCTCCAGCACTACGGCATCGCGGGCCGAGGCGATGGAGCGCGAACGCATTTCACCGACACCACGCATCCCTATCTCCACGTGGACATGTCCCAGTGCATCACCTGCTCGAGGTGCATTCGGATTTGCGACGAGGTGCAGGGGCAATTCGTCTGGCGCGCGTGGGATCGCGGCGATTCGACGCGCATTCTGCCGAACAAGGGCGACAGCCTGCTCACGAGCGATTGCGTGAGCTGCGGCGCGTGCGCGGACACCTGCCCAACCGGCGCGATCGAAGACCGCTCGGCGCTCGAACACGGCACTCCGGAGGCGTGGACGCGCACGACCTGTCCGTATTGCGGCACCGGCTGCGAGATGCTCGTCGGCACGCGTGGCGATCGCATCGTGCAGGTGAAGCCGGTGGACGATGCGCCGGTGAGCAAGGGGCATCTGTGCGTGAAAGGGCGTTACGCGTTCGAGTTCACGCATTCACCCGACCGCGTGCGCGAGCCGATGATTCGCGAGGGCACGGAATGGCGGACCGTGACTTGGGAAGAGGCGACCGCATTTGTCGCGACGCGGCTGCGCGGCATCCTCGAGACGCACGGGCCGCAGAGCATCGGCATGCTCGGCTCGGCGCGGGGCACGAATGAGGAAAACTACGTCGCGCAGAAATTCGCGCGCGTCGTTCTCGGCACGAACAACATCGACTGCTGCGCCCGCGTCTGCCACGCGCCGACCGCGGTGGCGATGAAGCGGATGCTCGGCACCGGCGCGGCGACCAACTCCTTCGATGACATCGAGCACGCCGCCGCCTTCCTCATCTGCGGCTGCAACCCGACCGAAGCGCACCCGATCGTCGGCGCACGCATCAAGCAGGCCGTGCTGCGCGGCGCGCGGCTGATCGTCATCGATCCGCGCGAAACAGAACTGACTCGCTACGCCGCGGTGCATCTCGCGCTTCGCCCCGGGACAAACGTGCCGCTGCTCAACGCGCTCGCGCACGTGATCGTCAGCGAGTCGCGTGTCGATGCGACCACCCTCGCCGAGCGCGTGAGTGGCATCGACGAGTTCCGCGAATTCATCCAAGCCTGGACACCCGAACGGGCGGCCACGATCTGCGGCGTGAAGGCGGATGACATTCGCGCCGCCGCCCGCCTCTACGCCACGAGCGCACCGGCGATGGCCTTCCACGGTCTCGGCATGACCGAACACATTCAGGGCACCGAGGGCGTGATGACGCTCGTGAATCTCGCGTTGCTCACCGGCAACTTCGGCAAGCCCGGCTCCGGCGTGAATCCGCTGCGCGGGCAAAACAACGTGCAAGGCTCCGCGCACATGGGTTGCGAGCCCGGTCACCTCACGGGCTTCGTCACGCTCGAACAAGGCCGCGACGCCTTCGCCGCCGCCTGGAACCAGCCCCTCTCCGCCACCCGCGGGCTGAATCTCATGGAGATGATGGACGCCGCCGGACGCTCCGAACTCAAGGCGCTGTGGGCGATCGGCTACGACGTTTCCTTCACCAATCCCGACACCATCAAGACGCACGGCGCGCTCGACACCGTCGATCTCGTCATCGTGCAGGACTTGTTCTTCAACGAACTCGCCCGCGAGTTCGGCCACGTCTTCCTGCCCGCGGCGTCGCCTTTCGAGAAGGACGGCACCTTCATGAACTCCGAGCGTCGCGTGCTGCGCATCCGCCGCGCCGTGCCCGCGCCGGGCCACGCTCGCGCGGATTGGGAAATCGTCTGCGACGTGGCCCGCGCGATGGGTTTCGGCGAGGCGTTTCCCTTTCACTCTGCCGAAGACGTGTGGGAGGAAGTCCGCACCGTGTGGAAGGCCGGCGCGGGCATCAGCTACGCGCGCATCGAGCACGGTGGATTGCAGTGGCCGTGCCCCGACGAGGCGCATCCGGGCACGACGATCCTGCACACGGAAACCTTCCCCGGCTCCAAGACCGCGCCGCTGCAATGCATCGACTTCCGCGAGTCCACCGAAGCGCCGACGCCCGACTATCCGCTCCTCCTCACCACAGGCCGCACGCTCTACCACTTCAACGCCGGCACCATGACCATGCGCACAAAGAACCGCGACCTTCGCCACACCGACACGCTCGATGTTTCCCCCGGGGACGCCGCACGACTCGACCTCCGCGACGGCGAAAACGTGCGCGTCACCAGCCGCCAAGGCGCGGTGGAGATGCCGCTGCACATCGACCCACGGGTGAAGGAGGGGGAACTCTTCGCGACCTTCCACGCCGGCGAAACCGCTTTGAACCGACTCACCGGCCAGGGCCGCGACAAGCAGGCGATGACGCCCGAATACAAGGTCGTCGCCGTGCGGCTGGAGAAAAATGGAGGTGCCGCCGCGCATGGCTGAGGTCTTCGGCTTCGATTGCTACTCGCCGCGCGAGATCGCCGAACGCGTGGAGACCGTCGGCGTCGCAAAAGCGAACCTGCCGCTCGTTTCGATGGTCGCGCTCGGGGTGCTCGCGGGTGGTTTCATCGGC
>JANPHH010000155.1:0-6779 GCA_031424375.1 Chthoniobacter sp.
GTGTTGAACGAGGACGGCTATCGCCTGCACGGCTTCACCAAGGACGATGCGGTGCCCATGACCGCGGACAGCCTTGCTCACGACGCGCATTGGCAGAACAAACAGCTCAGCGATCTCCCGCCCGGTCGTTACATGCTGCGCATACATCTCGACCGCGCGGAACTCTTTGCCATGACGCTGCAATGAAACGTCTCCTCGCTCTCCTGCTCATCGCCGCCTCGCGCATCGCCGCGCAAACCGAGCCGACGCATCACGACATCAGCTACGGCCCGCACGAACGCCACAAGCTCGACGTGTGGTGCGCGAAATCGGACGCGCCCGCGCCGCTGCTCATCTTCATCCACGGCGGCGGCTGGGCTGGCGGCGACAAGGGCGATGTCCCCGCGAAACTCGTGGCTGCAATGCTCGCCAAGGGCGTCTCCGTCGCCTCGGTCAACTACCGCTACTCCACCATCGCACCGCTGCCCGCGCCGGTGCATGACGCCGCGCGAGCGGTGCAATTTCTCCGCGGCAAAGCGGGCGAGTGGAAGCTCGATGCGAAGCGGTTCGGCGCCTACGGAATCTCCGCCGGCGGATGCACTACTCTCTGGCTCGCGTGCCAAGACGATCTCGCCGACCCGCGCAGCAAGGATCCCGACGCTCGGGAATCCACGCGCCTGCAATGCGCCGTCGGCATGTCGCCGCAGACCTGCCTGGAGCCGGATTTCGTCGTCGGCTGGGTCGGCGATCAGATCCTGAATCACGCGATGATCGCCCGCGCAGTTGGCGTGAAGAAGGGCGAGGACATCCGCAAGCCGAGGCCCGAGTGGACAAGGCTGCTCCACGAGTTTTCCCCGATCACGCACGTCTCCAAAGACGATCCGCCAATCCTGATCTCGAACCCGAAAATCGCTCCGCTCCCCGCGACAAACGCAGGCAGCGCAATTCACCACGCGATGCTGGGGACAAAATTCCAGCAGCAGGCCAAGACCGTGGGCGCGATATGCATCCATCGCATCGAAGCGGACCCAGCCCCCGGCACTCCGACACCTGAGGCATTTCTGATCCAACATCTCAGAGCCAAGCCATGAGCACCGGAGTCAGTCCGCCCTTCTTCGCCTGCGATTCGCTTCGGAATGGAATCCTCAAGCCCGAATTGCCATGCACATAGCTCATTCGGGTTGGATTCAACATGGTCGGGAAAAGTAAATGCGGTTCACGCTCTGTGTGCTGAGCCTCGTTTCGGTATCGAGCGCAGCCGAGCTTTTCGACGAAACGACCAGCACCGAGTTCAACCAACCCTACGCGACCGGCGGCTGCCGCAGCATCACGAGCGACGGTTACATCATCGGTTCCTTCACCGAACTCGAAGGCAGCGAGATGAAAAAAGTGCGCGGCGGCAAGGTTTGGTTCTTCAAGATCAAGGCGGAGAAAAAAGTCCTCATCGCGGCTTGCACGATGAGGCTCGCAGCCGCTCGTGTCTTCGATCATCCGCTGGGAATGCAATGCGACCACGGCAAGGACGGCAAAGGAGTGAAGTGGAGTTCCGGCGCGCAGTTCGCCGTGCATCGCGGCGACCAGCAATGGAGCATCGAAATGCGCCTCCCCATCACCGGCGAAGGCTCCCGCATGATCGACCCGCTCAAAGGCATCGACGGCGCCATGCCCAAGGATTTGTTCCCCTGGCACTTCAACGTCTGCCGCCAGCGCGTCCGCGGCACGACCATCGAGCGCACGGCTTTTTCAGCGACGGGGAAGGACGACTTCTACGTGCCGGAGAAATTCGCGAAGCTTTGGGGTAAGGGGAAGTAGTGTGGTTGAGCGCGCCAACAAATACATCCATGGCACCCCGAACTCTCTTTTCGATCCTCGCTACCGTTCTGCTGGTTCCGCTGGCCGCACTGCACGCCGTCGAACCTCCAGCGGTGCCGCGATCACCCCTGCAAGTCTGGGCGGACTACGATCCGAACAAGGGTGACTTCAAGGAGGAGATCATCTCGGAGGAAACCAAGGACGGAATTTACAACCGCGAGTTCTACATCAGCGCATACATGCTCGGTGAAGACGTTCGAGTTTATTGCAAATACAGCGTGAAGGCAGGCGTAACAAAGGCACCTGGGTTGCTGAATGTGCGCGGGTGGATGAGCTGGCCCGGCATCAATGTGCCGTTGGTGAAGGAGGGCTGGGCTTGCCTGTCGTTCGATTACTGCGGCAAGACGGGTGACCGGAAGCACTACACGAAGTATTTGGACCGCTTCAGTTACGCCAATCACGACCGCGCGTCGGGTGGCGTGGTTCACGATAGGACGCTGGATGGGAAGTCCATCACTGACCCGCGGCAGTCGGCGGACTATGTCTGGATCGCCATCGCGCGGCGGGCGCTGAGTTATCTGGAACAGCAGAAGGAGGTGGATAAGACGCGCCTGGGGGCGATTGGCTATTCGTATGGCGGCACGCTGATGTGGGCGCTGGGGACGGACCCGCGGCTCAAGGCCATCGTGCCGCACTTTGGCATCGGCTGGATCGAGTATTGGCGGAACAACGCGGTGTGGATGTATAAGGTCCCTTACGTCGAGCCGCCGAAGACTCCGGGCGAGGAACTCTTTCTCGCGACCATGGCCCCGGAAGCCTATGTGCCTTACGTCACGGCGGCGACGTTGTATCTGAACGGCTCGAACGATCATCACGGCTGCGGCGAGCGCGGACTGGAGAGCTTCAAACGCTTTGCGCCCGGCGTGCCGTGGTCCTTCGCCGTGCAGGCGCGCGGGCATCACAACACCGACAAGCTCGATCAGGACACGAAGATGTGGCTGGAGAAGTATGTCCTCGGCAAAGACATCTTTTGGCCCGAGCACCCGAAGTCCGGGATCAAGCTCGATGCCGATGGCGTTCCCGAGTTGCGCGTGACGCCCGCATCGCCGGAGCGCGTGCGGAAGGTGGAGATGGTTTACGCGCAGAAGGAGCCAGTGTGCATGAACCGCAACTGGCGCGACATCACGCCCGTGAAACAAGGCGACACGTGGATAGCCAAGATGCCCGTGCTCAGCGTGAACGACTATGTCTTCGGCTACGCCAACATCATCTACGACACTACCGTCGTGCGCTCCACCGACTTCAACGCCGCTATTCCCGCCAAGCTCGGCAACGCCAAAGCCACCGACACCGCACCCGCGCTCTACACCGGCGATGGCGGCATCGGAGCCTGGAGCAACGTCGTGGAAACCGAAGGCATCGGCGGCATCGAAGGCTTCGGCTGCACCGACAACAAACTCGGCACCGGCACTGAACTGAGCACTCATGAAGAGTGGAAAGCCACCTCGCCCAAGGCACAGCTCGGCTTCAAATTCTACTGCACCCAGCCGCAGACCTTGATCCTCACCGCGGGTGACTTTGCCACGGAGATCGAGATCACCGCTGCCGAAGATCGCTGGCAGGAAATGACGATCCCCGCGAACAAGCTCATCAACCCCTCGAATCAAAAACGCCTCGCAAGCTGGAAGGGTGTCACCGCCATTCACCTGAAACCGAAAGGCGATGCGGACATCACGAAGATGCTGTTTGCGCAGTTCAAGTGGGTGGTGCCGGAATAGAACGGAACAGAATGGAGCGTGCGACGAAAGCGCTCTTGAGTGGCTGCCGTTTTGCACCGCTCGCGGGTTTGCTCATGCTCTTGGTTTAATTTCCTGTGGCAAACCTTGAATCTTTCGACGAAATCAACTGACTCGGCGCATGGAAGCGAGCACGCGCAGTATTTCCCAAGTTCCTCCGGATTAAGACTCCGGCCACAAACCCGAATAAGAATCGTTGATTACAATCATGATGGATATTGATGCTGAATCCGCAGTCCGCGACCGTTACGCCAGAGCTGCGGGAAAGTCCGAGGCGGCGCTTTGCTGTCCGATCGAATACGATCCAAATTATCTGAAGGTCATCCCGACGGAGGTCATCGAGAAGGACTACGGGTGTGGCGATCCTTCGCGCTGGCTGAAGCCGGGCGAGACGGTGCTCGATCTCGGCAGCGGCACAGGAAAGATCTGCTTCATCGCCGCGCAGGTGGTCGGGGCGGAAGGGCGCGTCATCGGCGTGGACATGACGGATGCGATGATCGAGGTCGCGCGTCGCAATGCGCCGATCGTCGCGGAACGGATCGGTTTTGCGAATGTCGAAATCCGAAAAGGGCGCATCCAGGATCTCGCGCTCGATCTCGATGTGCTCAATGCCGAACTCCGCGCAGGGCCTATCGCTGGTGCGAACGCTTATCTCGAAGCCGAGGCGCTCGCTCAGCGTCTCCGTCGTGAACGCCCGCTGGTCGCGGATGGTTCGGTCGATGTCGTCGTGTCAAACTGCGTGCTGAACCTCGTCGAGTCTGCGGCGAAGCCGCAGCTCTTCCGCGAGATCTTCCGCGTGCTGCGAAACGGCGGACGCGCGGTGATCTCGGACATCGTGAGCGATGAGGAAGTGCCCGCGCATCTTCAGCGCGATCCGGAGCTCTGGAGCGGTTGCGTCTCTGGCGCGCTGACGGAGGAAGGTTTTCTGCGCGCATTTGCCGACGCGGGCTTTCATGGCATCGAGGTGCTGAAGTTCGACGGGGCGCCGTGGCAGACGGTCGAGGGGATCGAGTTTCGATCCGTGACGGTGCAGGCGTTCAAAGGGAAGCAAGGGCCCTGCATGGACCGCAGCCAGGCGGTGATCTACAAAGGGCCGTTTTCGGAAGTGCTCGATGACGACGGGCATCATCTCGTGCGCGGGCGGCGCATGGCGGTGTGTGAGAAAACATTCCGGCTCTACTCTCAGCCGCCGTATGCCGGGCAGTTCATCTTCATCGAACCGGCGGAAGAAGTGCCGCCGGAAAGCGCGGTGCCGATGGATTGCCGCCGCGACGCGCGACGCGATCCGCGTGAGACAAAAGGCGCGGCGGTTCGCTCCTCGGATGGATCCTGCGAGCCGGGGAAATGCTGCTAGAGGCCGTGTCGCGCTTCGAAGCCCATCTCGAACGGCACGGTGTCCGGCTCACGCGGCAGCGGCCGGAGATTCTCCAGATCAACACGGGCAAGCTCTGCAATCTGACGTGCATGCATTGCCACGTGAACGCGGGGCCGAAACGGAAGGAGGTCATCACTCGCGCGACGATCGACCGCATCCTCGAATGGCTCGCGCCGACGGACATCCCGACGGTCGATCTCACCGGTGGCGCACCGGAGATGATTCCCGATTTCCGCCACCTCGTCGCGGAAGCGAAGCGGCAGGGGCGGCATGTCATCGACCGATGCAACCTTACCATCCTACTGGAGCCGGGTCATGAGGACCTGGCGGAATTTCTCCGCGATCATCGGGTGGAAATCGTCGCATCCATGCCGTGCTACTCGGCGGAGAATGTGAACGTGCAGCGCGGGGATGGAGTTTTCGACGCGAGCATCGAAGCGTTGCGGGTGCTGAATGCACTCGGCTACGGCACCCGTGACGAATTACCGCTGCATCTCGTGTACAATCCGGTCGGCGCCTTTCTTCCGGGCGACGAGGCGGAACTGGAGGCCGACTACAAACGCGAACTCGCGGCGCATTTCGGCATCCGCTTTCACCGGCTCTACACGATCACGAACATGCCGATTGCCCGTTTCTCCTCGTGGCTTCGGAATGAGGGCAAACTCGACGAATACATGGAAACGCTCGTCGCGGCCTTCAACCCTGCGTCGGTGACAGGACTCATGTGCCGCAACACGATTTCCGTCGGCTGGCGCGGCGAGGTCTATGACTGCGACTTCAACCAGCAACTCGGCATGCAACTCGGAAACGGGAAGCCGCTCTTCGTGTGGGATCTCGATCCGGCGACTTTCGACGAACAACCGATCCGCATGGCGGATCACTGCTTTGGCTGCACGGCGGGAGCGGGATCGAGCTGCGGCGGCGCGCTGGTGTAGCGACGCAGCCACACGGCGAGTGTGATGAAGACCGGTGTCCACAGCGCCCAGTACGCCCACCAGGGATGCTCCCAGCTTCCGGTCATCTGCTGTTCGCGCCATCCGGCGAAGTAGAGGACATCGAGCACGCTTAGCACCCAGAATGGCGGACACGGATGCAGCGTCGCGAAAGGCAGCCCCCAGGCGGGATACCAGAATGTGACCGTCGGCGCGCAGAGGACGAATGCTCCGAAAATGAACATCGCGGCGCGCGACATGGGTCTCACTTTTCGTCCGATGACAAAGACGAGAGCCAGGAAAAGCAGCACCATCGCGAGACTGGGGATGGCCTTCGAGTGCGTGAGCAGTTCGAGCAGATAGTGCGGGAAGCCGTTGCCGCTGGTGGCTCCGGCGAAGCTGGCGAGTCCGCGCAGAAGATTCGGCAGCGTCGTGGCGAAAGGCAGCGTTGGAAGGATGACTGCCGCTGCAAAGAGGCCGATGCCGCGACGGCTGCGCGCATTGCCCTGCGCCCAGAACGGCCAGGCCAGAAAGACGGCGGCGACTTTCATCTGCACCGCGACGCCGAGCAGCAGCCACGTCCATGAGAAACGTCCGCGCTCCCACGCCCACACCGCGGCGACGGTCGCCACGATCATCAGGGAATCGAAATGCGCTTCGCCGGCGAAGCTGAGCACGGGCACGGGATTCAATGCGTAGAGCGCGAGCCAGCGAAAGCGCTGTCGACCGCCGAGCGCGGCGAGGAGCGGCAGCACGGCGAGGTCTGCGAGCGTGAAGGCGAGTTTGAAAATCCACGGCGCATCCGCGACGGCGCCGAGGGCGGCGAAGGTGAGTTCTGCAAGCGGCGGGTAGGCGGTGAGCTTGTCCTTGTGATTCATCGCTTCC
>JANPHH010000156.1:0-3863 GCA_031424375.1 Chthoniobacter sp.
GCCTAAGGCGGTGACAAATAAGTCTGCCCGCCCGTCGTTATCGCAATCGCCCACCGCCACGCCCTGCCCATACCCATTGCCGCGCAGTCCGGCTTTCTCCGTTATATCCGCGAAAGTCCCATCACCCTCATTGCGATAGAGCCGATTCCAATACCTTGAATCGCTCTTATCCGCGTGATCCTTTGCCTTCATGCCGACCTTTAACGCCGCGCCATTCACAAAGAAAAGATCCAGCTTGCCGTCGCCGTCGGCGTCAAGCATCGCCACTCCGCCGCCCATCGCTTCGATCAAGTATTTGGCCGGGGTTTTGCTGGCTTCAAACACGAAGCTAATCTTTGCCGTCGCCGTGGCATCGATAAACGCAGCCGGGGCCAACACAGTATTTGCCACCAGCCAAAACGTCAGAAAATATTGTACTACCATAGCTTCCTATCAAACCGTCCGAAACGCATGTGCGGCGGCGGATCAGCGAGGCGAACGGTCCGCGCCACAACAGTACGCCGTCAAGGCCCGAACCAGCCGCCTTTCCAGGAGCATGTAGAAGAAGTGGTGCATAACACCAGCACCCCTCCTCGCATGTAAAGTGCTAGCCAAAGAGCTAACAGTTAAGGTAGAGGGTTAATAATTAGGTCGAAATGAAATTAGCATGATTTTCGGTACCGGTAAAAGAAACAAGCGAAATTGTTCGCTTTTCGCTACATGGCAAGCACTGCTCACGCATTTAGCGAGACGTGAAGATGTTCTTTCTATGAGCCAAGACCTTTTTGATGTCGTTGCAAGCGGCGCAGTTAAAATTCAAATTCATGCGCGAATACCATTAGCCGAGGCAGCGGAGGCACACCGTCAGCTTGAAGCGCGACTTATGTTTCTTAAGCATAGGGGTTAAATCTTGCCAGTGAGATTGAGAAATGAGACGGTTGCTGCTAGAAGATAATGATGCACCCCCGATTCGGACAACGGTGTCCTTTCGGTGGCGCGGCGTGAGATTCCTGCCTGATTTCATTTATTCTCGCCTTCGGTAGCGAAATCCTTTCACCGGAGGCAAAGATGCAAACCACGATTCCCGCTGATCTACGCGATCTCAAAGCCCGCCTCGACCACTGGCGCGCGAACCGCAAATCCATCCGTCAACCGATGCCCGCCGAGCTGCGGCAGGCCGCGGTCAAAATCAGCCGGCGACATCCTTATGGACTGGTGCGCCGCATCCTGAAAATCGATCCCTGGCGGTTGAATCGACAGGCTCCGAAAAAGTCGTCCCCCACCACCGCTCGCAACAAACAGCACACCGCCTTTTTCACATTGCCGCCCGAGGCCGCCTTGTCGGGACCGATCTCAGGCGCGCCGAGCACAACCGACTATCGGCTGCAGATCGAGCGCCCGGATGGCGCACGCCTTACTCTGACGATGCCGGCTCTCGATCTCATTTCGACCAGGCAGCTTTGTGATGATTTCCTCCGCGGAGGCCAACCATGATTCAACTCATCCCGCAGCTTCAAATCCGGCTCGCCTGCCAGCCGATCGACTTTCGCAACGGCATCGATGGCCTGGCAGCCATTTGTAAAAGGGACTTGGAGGAAAACCCTTTCTCCGGCACGCTCTTCGTCTTTCGCAATCGCAGCGGCACGGCCCTCAAACTGCTCTGTTACGACGGCCTCGGCTTTTGGCTCATTACGCGCAGGCTTTCGCAGGGCCGCCTGCGCTGGTGGCCGAACACCCAGGACGCAACCCTACACTCGATCGCGGCGCAGCAGCTCTCGGTCCTTCTTTATAACGGCCTGCCCGATCAAGCGCAGTTCGCCCCGGCTTGGCGCAAGCTTCCCGCGCCCGATCTTCACGCCGCCCGCGCCACGGCTTCTTCTTCTCGCTTGTAATTCCAGGGCAGGTAGAGTTGCCGATTGCGCCGCGCATCCTTCTTATGGCGAATGATCGTCACCAGGTAAGCCCAGGCATTGACCCCGTTCAGACGGCAGGTCTGAATCAGCGACGCCAGGATGTCGCCGACTGCCGCCCCGTGCTCGGTCTTGAAAAACAACGAGTTCTTCCGCATCAGGATGAATTGCTTCAACGACTGCTCGGCGAGGTTGTTATCCAGCGGCGCCCCCGGCTCGCGCAACCACAAGGTCAATTCCTCCCAGTGGTTCCGCCAGTATTGCAGCGCCTTGCCGAGACTTGAATTCGGTTCCACCAGGCGCTCGGAGAACTGCCGCTCGATCCACGCTTTCAATTCCTTCAGCACCGGCCCGCTTTTCTCCTGATGCCAGGCCAGGCGTTGTTCCTGGCTCATCCCCACTGTCCCAGCCTCGTGTTCATAGACTTTCCCAACCGCCTCCAGCACCACCTCGCATTCGGACGGATAATCACCCAGCAGCTCAAAGACCTTTCTGCGCGCGTGCGCCAGGCAATGGCCGCTGATCACATTTTTCTCGACGCTCGTGTTGGCGGCCAAGGCATCACTCATCTGAATCGGTCGTCCAAGTTCAGCACTGCGCTTTTTCAATAACTCCGCCAGATTTTCGCCCGCGTGATGACGACCGCTAAAATAAAGCGCAATCTGGCGCTCTGAAGTCTTGACCACGATCCCGCTGGTATTTGTCGCCCGCCCCTTCTCTTCCTCATCTTCTTTCAGACACGCAAGGATTTTCACTCGCGTGTCATCGGTATGCATCACTTCGCCGTCGGCGGCCTGCCGCAGCAACTGCTGAAAGACGCCCAAGCCCGCATCCGCCGTCGCCTCGCAGCGTTCCCACATCGTCGCTTCCGCAAGCGGCACGCCGCCCATCGCTTGCAACCCCGCCTGGCGATACCACGGCAGACCGCCGCCATATCTCATCAGCGCGATCGTCGCGTCACAGGTTGCATCGTAGCGTTCCTCTTGCACCCCTTCCGGCAACGGTGCCTCGTAGCGCTTTTGACATTTGGCGCAACGCAGCACTTCCCGTTCGTAATGGGTCGCCGTAATCAGCGGCTGTCCCGTGAATTGCAGCAGCGCCGTCGGCTCGTTCAGATCGTAGACCCGCCCCCCGCACAGAAAGGCGAGACAGTGATCGCCCGCTTGCAATTGCGGATGCCGGCATTTCACCACTTTGGCTCCGCCATATTCGGAGACCGCACGATGTCCGTGCCCCTTTCTACTGGGCTTCTCCTCGCCCTCTCCGGCGCTCGCCGCGGACTTCAGGTCCCGATCGCCAGAGGTCGGCGGAAGCGCCTGGTCCGACTTTTGGGATTCGTCCGGCTTTTCCCGCTCCTCGGCCTGGCGGGCTTGCTGCTTCTCGGTCCGTTTGCCGAAGATCAACGCGCGCAGTTTTTTGAGCGACGTATTCTTGCGTTGCAGCAGTTCCACCAGGCTCAGGATCGTTCTTAACAGCCGCTCGATTTTATCTTTGGTGCCCGCATCCAGATTCGTTCCTCGGATCTGCCCGATCAGATTCTCGATTTCAGCAGGATTGGTTCGCGGAATCTCTTCGCCTTTAGCCATGCTCGGTCGCTCACCTTCAGGTTTTGGAATGACAACCACTTCGACCAAGCATTACCACAGCTCACAACTGGAGGGGAAGATTCCTCAACCCGTGCTCGCTTTTTTCTCGACTACGCCGGCTCACCGAAGGCACACGGACAACGCTGCGAATGCGACGGCTGTCTCCACTGTAATAGTCAGGAGGATGGGCCTTGCTTCAATCTGCATGGTCAGAAGTCTCTTTTTGATGGCGGTGTTATTGAAGTGTATCACTTCGCGGCTAAATTCTATTGCTACGCTTGTCTCCCCAAACCCATCGTTGAACCCGTCAACCTTGATCAAAAAATCTTCAATCGTGAAATGGAACGCTTAGAACGGCAGGAGACGCTGTTTTACTTTCGATGAATTG
>JANPHH010000157.1:0-4739 GCA_031424375.1 Chthoniobacter sp.
CGCGGCAACATGGGACCGACCGGCGCAGACCACGCACGGCTTTAAGAATCACGCCGTGCGCACCGAGCAGTGGCGCTACATCCGTTACGCTGATGGCAGCGAGGAACTCTACAACGAACAGACCGATCCGCTGGAGTGGACAAATCTCGCAAAGGATGAGCATTACGCCGCGACCAAGAAGGAACTCGCGCGGTCAATGCCAACGATCGACATCGCGACCAAAGGAACAGGCAAAGGCAAGTAGCTGCCACCGGCAAGACTTCCGGCCAGAGAATGAAACGATCCTCGAGACTGGTCGCGGCACTGTTCGTCGGGATCCAGGCGGCTGCGGCGGAGCCGCTCGCGTTTCCCGGCGCGGAGGGTGCAGGCCGTTTCGCGACGGGAGGTCGCGGCGGGAGCGTCTTTCACGTGACGAATCTGCATGCCGATGGACCGGGCAGTCTCGCGGATGGGGTGAGCGCGCCGAATCGCATCGTGGTCTTCGACGTATCGGGAATCATCGATCTCGCAGCGGGTGGCAGGAAAGGCGGCCGCATCGTGGCGGATCAGCCGAATCTCACCATCGCCGGACAGACCGCTCCCGGTGAGGGCATCTGCTTGAAAGGTGGCGTGCTCCAGGTCTCCGCGAATAACATCGTCGTCCGGCATCTGCGCTCCCGACGCGGCTTCGTGCGCGACACGGACAGCGGCGATGCCATCGAGGTCAAAGGGGAGGCGACCGGAACGCAGACCTCGGCAGGTGGCCAGACGGTGGAAGCGTTCGACAAACGGGCGGCCAAGAAAGCCGCGCGGGGCAAGACCGTGAAGACGTTTGGAGATCTCGAAAACATCGTGATCGATCACTGCTCGGCATCGTGGGCCACGGATGAAAACCTCACCGTGACGCACACGAATCGCTCGACCATCTCGTGGTGCATTGCCGCCGAAGGGCTCGACTACACGAACTCCAAACAGACGCCGCCGAATCATTCCGAAGGTTCGCTCTGGGGCTCCGCCGCGCCGGACGGACGCGCGACGATGCATCACGTTCTCTACGCCCATAACCGCTTGCGGAATCCGCGCACCACAGGCAGCGCGGACGTGCCACCGGTGCTCAACTTTTACAATAACGTAGTCTATAACTGGTCTGAGTATGCATCGCACACCGGGAGCGAACGGGTGCTGCTGAACTGGCTGAATAGTTACTACCGACCGGGGCCGGACACGCCCGCGGAAATCCGTTCGCACATGTTCGAATTTCACGGCGATCCCGGCGCGCGGATCTTTGCGCGGGGGAACGTGATCGACGGATCGGCGGCAGCGACCACGGACAATCGGCTCGCGATTTTCCACAACGAGAAGTTTCGCAAGATGAGTGACGTGGAGCGTGAGGTGATGAAGGTAGCCATCGCATTTCCCGATGCGCCTGCGCAATTAGATAGCGCAGACGCCGCACTCGCCGCCGTGCTCGCGGAGTCCGGCGCCACACTTCCCGCGCGCGACGCGGTGGATCTGCGGATCACGGGCAGCGTGCGCGCCGGCACCGGGCGCATCATTGGCAAGGAAACAGACCTGCCGGTGGAAGAGCGCTGGCCGGACTACCGTTCGCTACCGCCGCCGCCGGACCGTGACGGCGATGGGTTGCCCGATCTTTGGGAACGTCAGTTTGCTCTCAAGCCGGATGACGCGGGCGACGGAATGATGATCGCGGCCGATGGCTATACGAACCTCGAACATTACCTCAATAATACCGACCCTACGGACGGAGCGGCACCAATCGTCTTTATCGCGGCGACCGTCTCTCTCGCTCGTCCCGGTACTGACGGAGAATGGCGCATCACGCGCACGGGCAGCACGGCGCAAGCACTCAACGTGCATTACACCGTGTCCGGCGACGCCGTAAGCGGCCGCGACTTTGCGCCTCTGACGGGATTTGTTCAGATCCCCGCGGGCGAAGCGAGCGCAGCGCTTCGTCTTGTCCCTGTTGAGTCGGCGACCGACAACCGCACCGTCATCGTCACCCTCGTTGTGGACTCGGAGCACCTGCGGATCGGCTGCCCCGCGGCCTCGCTCGTCGTCATCCGAAATTCCCACTCGCACCAGTAATCACCCGCACTCTCATGGCCGAGGCGGATGAAGCGATCGGCGCGGTGATGGCGAAATTGCGCGAAATCCTCGCCGCCAGCCTCCTCAGTGCGGCTCGAGCGTATTCTATCCAGCGCGCAAAACCGCTTGCCCCGCGGGATGCGCGGGAACTTTTGCCGCGGTCCGTCGTTTAACCCGCCGCAACCTCCCTCCCATGAAACGAATTCTTACCCTCCTGCTCGTCGTCATACCCGCCGTGCTCGCTCGCGCTGCCGATTCACCCCGGCGCCCGAACGTCGTTCTCGTCATGGCCGACGATCAGGGCTGGGGTGACACCGGTTACAACGGCCATCCCGAACTCAAGACCCCGAATCTCGATGACCTGGCAAAGAGCGGACTGCGGTTCAACCGCTTCTACACGGGCCATTTCAACTGCTCACCCACCCGCGCCAGTGTCATGACTGGGCGGCATCCCGACCGCATGGGCACCTTTAGTCCCGGTTCGCCCATCCGTGCGCAGGAGTTGACGGTTGCGAAGGTATTGCAATCGGCCGGCTACGCGACGGGGCACTTTGGAAAATGGCATCTCAATGGGAAGAACGGAGACAAAAACACGACCGAGATCCCTGGGCGCGCCATTCTTGCCGATGACCCGCTTTCTCCCGGAAAAATGGGCTTCGACGAATGGGTTTCGGCAGACAATTTCTTCGATCTCGATCCCGTGCTCGGGCGCAATGGCGTGCCGGAGAAATTCCACGGCGACAGTTCCGACGTCACGACGGACGAGGCCTTGAAGTTCATCCGCAAGCAGGCGGCTGCGGGGAAGCCGTTTTTGTCCGTCGTGTGGTTTGGTTCGCCGCATGTCCCGCACCTTGCCCTGCCTGCGGACAAGGCGGCCTACAGCGCGCTCTCGGAGAAGGAGCAGAACTACTTCGGCGAGATCACCGCCGTGGATCGCAGCGTGGGCCGGCTGCGGGCGGCGTTGCGCGAGTTGAAGGTCACGGACAATACGATTTTCTGGTACTGCAGCGACAACGGCGGCCATGAAGGGCCGAAGTCCACGGGCAACTTGCGCGGCGAGAAAGGCACGCTGTGGGAAGGTGGTCTGCGGGTACCCGGCATCGTTGAGTGGCCTGCGCGGATCGCGAAACCCTTCAGCAGCGAAACACCCTGCTCCACCCTTGATATCTATCCGACCGTGCTCGAAGCGACCGGCGCGGTGGCGCAGAACCAGATCCAGCCGCTCGATGGACTCAGCCTGATCCCGTTGTTTGAACGCAAGACCGAGTCGCGTGCGAAGCCGATTCCATTTTGGAATCACGCCGGAAAACAACCCGGTCACGCCGCATGGCTGGACTGGCCGTACAAGCTGCACACGAACCCGGTGGCTGGCCGAGGCAAGAAAGGCGCGAAGGACAGCGAAGCGCTGCCGACCTTGCTCTATGACGTTTCCAAGGATCCGAAGGAAACCACCGACCTCGCTGAGCAGCAGCCGGAACGCGTGGCGAAGATGACCGCCGCGCTCGAGGCCTGGCAGGCCTCGGTCGAGAAGAGCCTGAGCGGCGCGGACTATGCGGGGCAGCCGACCGAGTTCCTGCCGAAAAGGAAGGCGAAGAAGAACTAAGCACGGATTCAAGGCCACAGAGTTCGGAAGGCCGCGGAGAAAACTCTGCAACTTCAAGTCTCTGCGGTCTTCCCATCTCGGCGGTGCAACGTCATTCAACGTTTCCCTAAACCACGCCGACGGCAATCTCATCACCCCGAACGACCACCCAACACGCCCTCATGAAACCGCTCGCCCTCTTCGCCGCCCTGTTGCTCGCTCCACTCGCCACGCTGAACGCCGCGGGTTCCAAACCGAATATCATCGTGATCGTCGCCGACGATCTCGGCTACGCGGACGTGCTCTTCAATCCGCTGCATCCGAAGGAAGTCACCACGCCGAATGTCGATGCGCTCGCGAAACAGAGCGTGATCTGCCGGCAGGGATACGTGAGCGGGCATGTGTGTTCGCCGACCCGCGCGGGGCTGATGACGGGGCGTTATCAGCAACGGCTCGGGCTCTACACCGGCGGCGAGGCGGGAAGTGGACTGCCGATGAGCGAGAAGATCTTCCCGCAGTATTTTAAGTCGGCGGGGTACGCGACGGCGCAGTTTGGCAAGTGGCACCTCGGACCTGATCCGGCGTGGAGCCCCGCGCTGCGCGGCTTCGATGAAGTGTTCGGCTTTCTCGGACGTGGTGCGCACGATTACTTCAAGCTCGATGATCCCGGGGATCCGATCTATCGCGGCACCGAGATCGTTCATGAGAAAGGTTATCTAACGGATCGGCTCGGCGAGGAAACCGTCTCATTTATCACGCGACATAAGGCGCAGCCGTTCTTTGTCTATCTGGCTTTCAATGCCGTCCATGCACCGCTCCAGGCGCCCGCGGATGAGATCGCAAAATTCGACACCGGCAACACCGACCGCAACACGCTCCTCGCGATGGGCAAGCGCATGGACGACGCGATCGGCAAGATCGTGGCGACGCTGAAAGCGGAGGGTATGTGGGACAACACGCTGCTCTTTTTCATCAGCGACAATGGCGGGCCGCTCGCGCAATCGGCGGTAAACACGCCGTTGCGCGGCGGCAAACATCAGGACTACGAGGGTGGTATCCGCGTGCCCTTTCT
>JANPHH010000158.1:0-14954 GCA_031424375.1 Chthoniobacter sp.
GGGTG
The DNA here is from genome assembly GCA_031424375.1 of Chthoniobacter sp. Classification (GTDB taxonomy): domain Bacteria; phylum Verrucomicrobiota; class Verrucomicrobiia; order Chthoniobacterales; family Chthoniobacteraceae; genus Chthoniobacter. The sequence continues at coordinate 6 of JANPHH010000158.1, forward strand.
TTTGCCGACATGGCCGGCGTGGTGCGCCAACTGGAAACCGGGCTGCCTCGCCTCGCCGCGGATACCACACGCGTCCGCAGCATCACCGCGTGGCCTTGGATAGTTAGTCTCAACTTGAAGGCGAACTAGAATAAGCAGAAAGAGATGAGGTTTCATCGGGTGACGAGCGCTCAACGATTCGAGCCGATCCGCTGGATTGCCACCTTCGATTTCGCCCGCTCCGGCTTCGCCTTCGTCGCGACCAGCGTCATCACCGCGCTCTCCAGCGAACCGAGCCGCTTCTTCAGCGCGGCATTCTCCTCGCGGAGTTGTTTCACCTCCGTCTCCTGCTTCGCCGCCAGTTCATCCACCCGCCGGTGGTCCTTGAGGAATTCATTCAGCAACAGCGGCGGCAGATCCTGATACTTTACCGTCTCCGGCTGCCCGTCCTCATTGAAGACCGCCAGCTCCGGGAAGGTCTCCGCCACCTCCTCCGCGATCAGCCCAAACTGGATCGGCTTCGACCCATCGTCATAAGCCTTCTTGTAACGAAACGTCACCGGCCGCAGCGCCAGCAATCTCGCGCTCGCGTCGCTCATATCCACGATGTCCTCCTTATACCGGCGGGAAGAAGAGACCGTGCCGAGTTGGCCGTTGCTGTCGATAAGGACGGCGATGACATTGGCAGAGCCGGTGGTGATTCCGCGAATGCCGGCGATAAATGAGCGTGTCTGAGTTCCTGAAGTGCCGATGCGGATCGTCGCGGCCTCGGCAGCGACGCCGACGTTTCCAATGTCGATATTGTTGTCGCCGGTCGTAAGGTTAAAGCCAGCTTGATATCCGAGCGCGGTGTTAAGTATGCCCGTAGTGTTGCGTCCGAGTGCGTTTTCACCAGTGGCGGTGTTGTTTCTCCCCGTTGTGTTAGAATACAGCGCCTGGAGTCCCGTGGCGGTGTTATCGGACCCAATTGAGCTACGGAGCGCGTTGGCTCCAAGAGCGGTATTATTGGATCCAGTAGCACCAACGCCAATGGCGCCGATTCCGACGGCGGTGTTGTAATCACCCCCGGTGTTAGAAAAAAGCGTCTGGGAGCCGACAGCGGTATTGCCAGTCCCGGTCGTATTTCGATTCAGGGTTTGCCACCCAAAGGCCGAATTGCTAAATCCCGTCGTGTTGACCGGCAACGCACCGGATCCGATGGCGGTATTGACCGCACCTGTCATGGTAAAATTTCCCGCACCGGAGCCTGCGAAGAAGTTTTGATCGCCATAGCTGTGAACTAACGCCGTGCCGTTTTGGGCGACGACTCCGATACTTGAACTCGTGGTGACGGGAAGATTGAAGGTGTTCGCAGTTACAGACCCAGCGCTGAACCCCCCGTTCCCATCACGCTGCACGATCGTCCCCGCCGTGTTCGCCGAAGTCGCATTACTCCCCAGCGTCACCGCGCCCGTGGCGCCGGAGACGGTGATGCCGCCGCCGCCGGTGAGGGAGGTGACGCCGCTGCCGCCGCCGGTCGCTTGGAGCGTCAGCGTGCCGCCGAGCGAGACCGTGCCGCCGCCGCTCAGGCCGGTTCCCGTGTTGATAGTGATCGACGGGGTGGCGAGTTTTGCATTGGTCACTGCGCCGGTGGCGAGCTTCGCGGTCGTGATCGCCCCATCGATGATGTCCACCGTGCTTACCGCGCTATCTTGGATTTCGCTCGAACCGACCGCCCCGTTCGCGATTTTTCCGGCAGCGACGGCGCCCGCAGCGAGTTGATTTGCGCCGACCGCTCCGAAGGCGAGCTGCGTGGGCCCCACCGCATTCGCTGCGATCTGCGCCGCCTGCACCACTCCCGTGCCCAGTTCGCCTCCGTAGCCGATCGTGCCCGGCGCGATGTTGCCATACTTGAAGCTCGCTCCGTCGCCGTAGTATGGACTCCCACCCTGATACTGACCTCCCCAAACGAGCCATTCACTTCCGGTCCAAACGGCGGAAGAGTCAAATCTTGCAGCCGGGGCGCTGCTACCGAGGTCCAGCCAAGCGTCTTTGGCCACGTCGTAGCTCAGGGACCCGCCGCCGCTGACGAACATTTTGGTCCCCGTCCAGACAACCGGTCCCTGCTGGCAGACGAACGGAGCATCTGATCCGGTCACCCAGACGTTCGTTGCCGGATTGTAGCGCGCTGCACCTTTTGCGTTGAACGCTCCTGTCGAAATCAGCATTTCCGTCCCGGTCCAGACCGCCCCGCCATTCCATCGGGCGGAGGGAGCGCCCGTCGAAGTCATCGGCGTCCAGCTATTGTTGGTCGGGTTATAGCGTGCGCCATCATTGAAAATCTGGCCGCCTGGCAGGTAGTCGATCCCGCCCCACACGAGCAATTCCGTGCCGGTCCACACGCTGCAAAATTCGGAGCGGGCCGAAGGAGCGCCGGTGTTGCTCATCGCTGTCCAGGTATTCGTCGTCGGATTGTAGCGCGCACCGTCGTTGAAGGACGCCCCGCCGAAGAACCCCACACCGCCACCCCAGATGAGCATTTCAGTCCCCGACCAAACGGCGGCAGGATCAATCCGGCCCGCCGGTGCTCCCGTCGTCGAGATCGCCGTCCAGGTGTTCGTCGTCGGGTTGTAGCGTGCTCCGGTGTTGACCGCAGTTCCTCCGGTACTCCCGCCCCACACGATCATCTCCGTTCCCGTCCAGACCGCCCGCGGCCGGTTTCTCGCCGTCGGTGCATTCACCGAGCCCATCGCGGTCCACGTCTTGGTGGAAGGATTGTAGCGCACGCCGTCAGCAAGATCGCCGCTCGCGCCGGTTCCGCCCCAGAGGATCATTTCCGTCCCCGTCCAGACGCTACATTGATACCCGCGCGCCGACGGGGCACCGGTGGTCGGGAGCGTCGTCCATGCAGCTCCCGTCACCGCCCCGGCGGCGATCTGGTCAACGCCCACGGCGCCCGTGCCGATTTTCGCATTCGTCACTGCACCGTCGGCGAGCTTCCCGCTAGTCACGGCGCTGGCGGCGAGTTCATTCGCGGTGATGGCCCCCGCAACGATCTTGCTGCTTTGCACGGCGCCGGCGGCGAGCTGCGTGCTGCCGACGGCTCCGCTGGCGATGGCGCTGGAGGTCACGGCCCCGCTCGCCAGCTTCGCGCTCGTGATCGCGCCGTCGGCCACGGTGTTGGCGGTGGACGCGGTCGTTGCCGTAGTTGCGGTATTTGCCGTCTGCGCGGCGTTCGCAGTGTAGGCGTAGCCGACCGACGCGATGCGCTGATCCGGCGTGAGCAGTTGGAAGCCGTTCGTCCCGTCGTTGAACCACACGCGCAGCCGCACGTCGCTGTTGGTGAAGACCGTCGTCGGGACGGCGGTCATGTTCGTCAGCGTGGTGTCGCCGAGGAGGACGCTGTAGAGGCCGTTTGCAACGGAGAGCGAGACGGCGGCGGTGGGTGCGCTACCGGCGGTGCTGGTGCCGTCGTTGCTCCAGTAGGTCGTGGTGCCGTTGGTATTGATGAGGGCGAATTTGAATTGCCCGGTGCCGTTGAAATTCACCGCCGGGGTGCCGACGGCGACGCGGCCTTGGTAGTTGACGATTTGCGGGACCTGCGCGGGCAGGGTGGTGGTGAGGAGGAGTGCGCAGGCGAGCGCCGCGACGATGCGTTGGTTCATGGGTGTTTTCACTGTGGGATTCCGACTGACTACAAAAACCTTCGAATCACCCGGCGGTGCTGACGTTCCCCCCCGCCGGACGGCGGCTGGAGTCTTCCGCAGATGTTGAGGTGCTCCGATTCGGGGCGACCCACGGCGTGCGGTAAAATTTCCAACCTGGGCGGAGAAGACCGACCCGCCCGGTGATTCCCGAAGTGCTTCCGCTCGCCTCGTGGGGAATCTCGCGCGACTCGCGACCCAACTCCTACTTGGTCCGCAGCATTTGGGACGCGGCCCCGTCGCACAAGCCCATTCTTCGGAATTTTAATCCCCGCGACCGATTACCAACTCCTGTGTAGCGGCGGTCGCACTTGTCCGTGGGCGGAGGTGGTGCGGAGCGAGCGGAATGAACTCAAGGTCACGTCCGCCGAGCGAAATTGGCGACGGTTATAGACCGCCGCTACAGCGGGGTCGGCTCTGCCATCAAAGATCCGCGGAGACGGCCTAGTAGGGCTGCAGGATCACCCGCTTCACCGGATCGATCGCCTGTGGCGACTTATAGATATTCACCGGCGTCGCAGAGATGACCTGGTAGTCCTTAAGCAGAAACTCCGGGTAGAAGCCATTGCTCGCCGGTTCGTAGACGGTCTCGCCCGAGAAAGATCCGAAGAGCTTGTATTCGTAGTTATTGTCCGTCCCGAGTTTTCCGCCGGCGCGATCGGGCGCGAGTTTGGCGTGCTCGTTGAGCATCACCAGCTTCGCCGTCGTCCATTGCTGCCGCGGTTTGCGGACCCAGCCCCAGAATTTGTAATCCACTTTGTAGTAACGGCGCCCGATGAAGTAGTCGCCCTCCGGCTCCTGCGCTATCGCCGCGATCATCGCAGCGCGGGCGACTTTATCCTGAGAGTTTACCGTTTCACATCCGGTGAAAAAGCCGGCGGAGATAAGCAACGGGATGAGACTGAGGAAGCGGCGGCGGTGCATGATGGAGAAAAATTTCAGGCGAGCCCGAGCTGCGCGAGATGCGGTGCCACCAAGGCCGAAAGTGCGGCATCTTCCACTGAGTCCGGCAGCCCCGTGGTGGGAAGCAGATGCCACGTCTCGGCGTGCGAGACGGATTCGCCCGGCGCGAGTGTCCGCAGCGGCCCGAGCGATTCGATCTCCAGCATGTCGCTGTTCGTAAACGTCTCGAAATTGCAGCCGAAATCCGGATACGTCGCGCCGTCTTCGAAACCGAACGTCTTCACAAACAGCGCGTCGGGCAGCGCGTAGCCGACCCACTTCTCGCGATGCAGCAGGCCCACTTTCGTCGGCTGCATTCCCGCACGCTGCTGCAGCGTGATGAACTGCCGCCCGAGCCGCCACCGTGGGTCGGTGAAGTCCGTGTAAGCCCACGGCACGATCAGGCGATTCGGCAGCAGATCCCGCGGATGGACGCCCATCGGCGGCTGCGGGATGATCTCCAAACCACCGGGTCGCATCACACTCAGCGCCCACGAGGCGAGCTGCGTCGGTGCATCGCTGCGATTCGTGAGGCGATGTCCCAGCTCCACGGTCGAGATCCCCGGCTGCAAGGTGATGGTCAGCTCTTTCTCCACTCCCCATGGAGCAGCCGCCGGATTCGTCAGCCGGATCGAGCCAGGCCCGAGGTGCTCGACCGCCACCGGCGAATTATCCGGCGCGTAGGTGCGATCGGTCTCCGGCGCGACCCACAGGCGATGTCCGCCGCGCACGAGCCATTCCGCTTCACCGCTCCCGCCGGCCTCGGCCTCCTCGATGTGCAGCACATTCGCCGCACCGGGCGCGGTGTAGGACATGATGCGCGGGCCGATGTCCGTCGTGACGATCAGTTCGGCCGCCGAATTCGCGAGTCGCAGGCAGTTTTTCCAGCCGCGGAAATTCACCGGCTCAATGTTCATCCGCCTCCTTCCGCACCTTGGCGAGCAGCGCCGGCTGGCGCTGGAGATGCGCGGTCAGCGTTTCGATGGCGCGCAGAGTCGGGGGACTGATGTGATGTTCCATGCCTTCGACATCGTGATAGATGAGCTCGTCATCGAGTCCAAGCAGTTTGAGGAAATCGGTGAGCAGGCGGTGCCGCCGCGTGATGTTGCGGGCCAGTTCCTCGCCAGCCGTCGTGAGCACGAGGCCGCGATATTTCTCGTATTTGAGCAGGCCATCCGCGTCCAGCCGCTGGACCATGTTCGTCACGCTGGCCTGGGAGATCTTCAGCCGCCCGGCAATGTCCACGACCCGTGCGTAGCCCTTCGTGTTGATCAGATCGAGGATGCGCTCGAGGTAATCTTCCACCGCCTGGGTGTTGCGAAGCTGGGAGATGGATTTGCGGGCGGCCATGCCCCGCGAACGCTAGAGGCCACCTTACCCGAGTCAAGCTGAGGGAAACTTGGCGTTTGACAGAATTGTTTCCGAGACGAATAAAGTTAGTCTCACCTAACTTTTCCACGACCGCGGAAACCCGGTGTTTTGAGCAACCATGAAGAACCTCCTGCCAGTCCTCGCCTTGCTGCTTTTGTCCGCACCTGCCTGGGCGGCGAAGAAACGCGTCGTCACCACGTTCACCATCATCGCCGAGATGGCGCAGAACGTCGCGGGGGACAAAGCCGACGTTGAATCGATCACCAAACCGGGCGCGGAAATCCACGGTTACGAGCCGACCCCGGGCGACATCGTCAAGGCACAGCGGGCGGACCTGATCCTCTGGAACGGGATGAATCTGGAGCGCTGGTTCGAGAAATTCTTCCGCAATCTCCGCAACGTGCCGAGCGCGGTGCTGACCGAGGGCATCGCCCCGATCGGGATCGAGGAAGGGCCCTACGTCGGGAAACCCAACCCCCACGCCTGGATGTCGCTGCAGAACGCGGTCATCTACGTCGAAAACATCCGCGCCGCCCTCGCGAAAATCGATCCGACGAATGCACCGGCCTACGCGGCGAATGCCGCGGCTTACATCGCGAAGTTCCAGGCCATCGAAGCCTCGGCTCGCACCAAACTCGAGCGCGTCCCGGAAGGCCAACGCTGGCTGGTCACGAGCGAGGGCGCTTTCCCCTACCTCGCCCGCAGCCTCGGGCTGAAGGAACTCTTCCTCTGGGCCGTCAACGCCGATCAACAGGGCACCCCGCAACAGGTCCAAAAGGTCATCGATGGCGTGCGCGCCCAGCGAATTCCGGTCGTCTTCAGCGAGAGTACCGTCAGCGACAAACCCTCGCGGCAGGTCGCGAAGGAAACGGGCGCCCGCTACGGCGGCGTGCTGTATGTCGATTCGCTGAGCGATGCGAAGGGGCCGGTGCCGAGCTATCTGCGCCTGCTCGAGTACGATGTGGAGACCATCGTGAAAGGCCTGCTCGGCGAATGAACCCGGCTCCCGTCCGCCTCGACGTCCGCGACGTCACCGTGACCTACCCGAACGGCAACATCGCCCTCCACGACGCCACCTTTCACCTCGACGGCGGCACCGTCTGCGCGCTGGTCGGCGTGAATGGCAGCGGCAAATCCACGCTGTTCAAAGCGATCATGGGCTTCGTCCGCCCGAGCCGCGGCGAGGTCCGCATCTCCGGCGACCACATCGCGGCCGCGCAAAAACGAAACCTCGTCGCCTACGTCCCGCAGAGCGAAGAAGTAGACTGGAGCTTTCCCGTCAGCGTCTGGGACGTCGTGATGATGGGCCGATACGGCTACATGAATTTCCTTCGGATCCCGCGCGCCGAGGATCGCCGCGTGGCGGAGGAAAGTCTCATCCGCGTCGGAATGATCGACTACCGCGAGCGGCAGATCGGCGAGCTGAGCGGCGGCCAAAAGAAGCGCGTGTTCCTCGCCCGCGCCCTCGCGCAACAAGCCCGCGTGATCCTGCTCGACGAGCCCTTTACCGGCGTGGACGTGAACACCGAGAACGCCATCATCGAACTGCTTCGCACGCTGCGCAGCGCCGGGCATCTCATGCTGGTTTCCACTCACAATCTCGGCGCTGTGCCAGAGTTTTGCGACCAGGTGGTGCTCGTCAATCGCACCGTGCTCGCCTGCGGCCCGACCACCGAGGTCTTCACCGAACAAAATCTCTCCGCCGCTTTCGGCGGAGTGCTGCGCCATTTCCGGTTCGACGAATCCACCGTCCAGCGCCACGACGGACGCACCGTCACTGTGCTCACCGACGACGAGCGCCCGCTCATTTTCGGCAAAGGCGGGCACCTCGAATACAGCCACCGCCAGGGCCGCGAAGAGATCGTGAAACAGCGCGCTGAAGAACCCGACGACGAATGATCGAAACGCTGCTCACGCCTTTCCACTACGAATACATGGTCAAGGCCATCTTCGTCAGCGGCTTGATCGGCGGTGTCTGCGCGCTGCTCTCCTGCTTCATCATCCTCAAGGGCTGGTCGCTCATGGGGGATGCGCTTTCGCACTCCGTCGTTCCCGGCGTCGCCATCGCTTATCTCGCCGGCTGGCCATTTGCCGCCGGTGCCTTTTTCACCGGGCTGCTCGCAGCGCTCGGCATGGGTTTCGTGAAACGAAAAACTCCCCTGCGCGAAGACGCGGTCATCGGCGTGGTTTTTACCTCTTTCTTCGCGTTCGGGCTGCTCCTCATCTCGCTCTTCCCGAGCAATGTCGACCTCCGCACCATCGTCCTCGGCAACATCCTCGGCATCTCCGATCCCGACATCTGGCAGCTCGTCATCATCTCCGCCGTCACCCTCACCGTGCTTGGGTTGAAATGGCGCGACCTGCTCCTCTTCTGCTTCGATCCGCAGCAGGCCCGCGCGCTCGGGTTGAACGTCTCCGCACTTCATCTCACCCTGCTCACGCTGCTCTCCGCGACTGCCGTGGCCGCGCTCCAGACCGTCGGCGCGTGCCTCGTGGTCGCCATGCTCGTCACGCCCGGCGCCACGGCTTATCTGCTCACCGATCGTTTTGGCAAAATGCTCGCGATTGCCGCGGCGATGGGCGTCGGCACATCGCTCGCGGGAGCTTACGCCAGCTACTACTTCGACGGCTCCACCGGCGGCTGCATTGTGACCTTGCAGAGCAGCCTCTTCCTCGTCGCGCTCATCGGTGCGCCGAAGCACGGCCTGGTCGCCGCACGCCACCGGCGGGAACCAGCCACTGCCTGATGCAAACGCTGCTCGAGCCGTTCCAGTTCCCCTTCATGACCGACGCGATGCTCGTCGGCGCCCTCGTCGGTGCAGTCTGCGCCGTTCTCTCGTGTTTCCTCGTGCTGAAAGGCTGGTCGCTGATGGGCGACGCCATCTCCCACGCCGTCCTTCCGGGGATCGTCATCGCCTACGGCATCGGTGCTCCGCTCGCCCTCGGAGCATTCGCCTCCGGCCTGCTCTGCGCGGTCGCCACCGGTTTCATCAAGGCCCACTCGCGGCTCAAGGAAGACACCGTCATGGGCGTGGTTTTCACCGGGCTTTTTGCGTTCGGATTGGTCCTGTTTACGAAGATCAAAACCGACTTGCATCTCGACCACATCCTCTTCGGAAACATCCTCGGCATCGAACCGCGGGACCGCGCCGAGAGCTGTATCGTGGCGCTCGTCACCCTCGCCATCGTGCTCATCCTGCATCGTGATCTGCTCGTGTTTTGCTTCGATCCGAGCCACGCCCGGGTCATCGGTCTCCCCACCCGGTTCCTCTACTACCTGCTGCTCGCTCTGCTCGCCGCCACCATCGTCGCCGCGCTGAAAGCTGTGGGGATCATCCTCGTCATCGCCATGCTCGTGACGCCGGGATGCATCGCCTCGCTGCTCACGGATCGCTTTCACCGCATGCTCGGGATCGCCACCGCCAGCGCCGTTTTTTCCAGCCTCGCCGGGGTCTACGTCAGCTTTTTTCTCAACGCCTCCACCGCCGCCTGCATGGTCCTCGTTCAGACCCTGATCTTCCTCGCCGCGCTCGCCCTGGCTCCGAAGCACGGCCTGCTCCGCCGCCACGCCCGGCTCATCCCGGCCGCGTGAGTCGCGCCGCCGACGCTTGCTGATTGAACCCAACGCACGGCACGAGAGCCCGGGTCGCGCGGCCCTGCTCCAGTTCGATCGCCGCCGTGATAATTTGGAAAAGCGCGCTCGCTCCCGGCGCTTCGCCGAACACCCGCTTCGGCTCCAGCGTTCGTGCAATCACGGAATAACATCTCTCTACCGCCGACCGCTCCGCGGCATCGCCGAAGCCACCGTTCGCGCCGCTGACGATGAGATCGACCTCACCCATTGAGCGAAGCTCCTCCAGCACTCGGCCGATAGCTGCGCTCGCCTCCGCTCGCCGCATGAACGGCACGCCCGCGTGAACCGCGTCCAGCTTCACCCGACCCTCACGCGCCAGCACCACCGCACCCGCGCCTTCGCCAAGCCACGCCTTCCACGGAGCACCGGCACCAGCCTCGGCCGTGCGCGCGAGCCGCCAGTCGCGGAACGCCTCGCAGATCACCCAGTCGATTTCCTCCGCGCCGACGACCACCACACGGTCGATCCCGCCGAGTTCCAGCAACTGCCCGGCGAAGTGCAACGCCGCGAGCCCCACCGAAGTGGCGCCGACCAGCGTGTAGCTCGCGCCGTCGATCCCGAGGAGCGCCGCGAGATGGCTCGCCGGGGCATTGTAGACCGTCTCGGGAAAGAGCAGCGGGCTGGCGGCATTCGCGCCCTGCTTCACGATCTGGTCGAAAAACTTCCGCGTATAGATCACCCCACCATCGCTGATCGCGAAGACAATCGCCGTCCGCGCCGAGCTCGCCGCATCCAGCGTGACGCCCGCATTTTCCAGCGCCGCGAGGCCCGCCGCCACGGCGAAGTAGCTGATCGCGCTGGAGCGCCGCAGCCGTGGATTGCGCCCGAGATGATCGACCAGCTTCGGCGGCACCGCGAGATAGCGATGCATCGCGCCGGTCTCCGGGTTCGCGAGCACGCCCGGCTCCGGCGCATCACCCGCCGCGATGCGCGCCGCGACCGCCGCGGCGTCGGCACCCACGGGCGTCACCCATCCATAGCCGGCGATCTGCGCGTTTCGGGTCTTCACAGTTGGTGCGTTTTTAACGACCGCCGCCCCGCGCGGGACGCTGCCGCAGCTTCGTTCACGCGGCGCGCTCCAGCACGAGCGCGGCGTTTGTTCCTCCGAACCCGAACGAATTGGAAATCACCCGCTCCACCGTCGCTTCGCGGGCCACATTCGCGACCACATCCAGCGTCCAGGCGGGGTCAGCCTCGCGGTAGTTCAGGTTCGGCGGGAGAAATTGTTCGCGCAGCGCGATGATCGAAAACGCCGCCTCGATCGCGCCCGCGCCGCCGAGCGCGTGGCCCATCATCGACTTCGTGGAACTCACCGGTACGCGCGCCCCGAAGAGTTCCGCGATCGCCGCGCCTTCCGTCGCGTCGTTGAACGCCGTCGCCGTCCCGTGTGCGTTGATATAGCTCATTTCGTCGGCAGTCCGGCCCGCGTCGGCGAGCGCGCGCTCCATGGCGAGTCGCGGGCCGATCCCGCTTGGGTGCGGCTGCGTCAGGTGATAGTTGTCGGTCGAGATGCCGTAGCCCGTTAGTTCCGCGACGATCGGCGCGCCGCGACGCAGCGCGGATTCCCGCTCCTCCAGCGCGAAGAGCGCGGCGCCTTCGCCGAGAACGAGACCGGTGCGATTGCGATCGAACGGGCGGATTTTTTCCGCCGTCGAGGCTTGGAGCGAATCGAAGCCGACGAAGACCAGCTCCGAAATCACGTCGTAACCGCCGCACACCACCGAGTCGGCGAGCCCCGCGCGGACGAGCTGAAAGGCGTGCCCCACCGCGTTCGTTCCGGACGCACACGCATTGGCGATGATCTGCGTCGGGCAGGAGAAACCGGCGGCCGTCTGCGCATCGAGCAGCGCCTTCTGCGGCATGTAATTCGCCAGCCATCCAGCGCGGCTGGGCGGGTGCTGTTTCGCCACCTGAGAGCGGAAAAAATTCTCCCCGAAACTCATCCCGCCGCTCGTCGTTCCGATGACCATCAGTTCCGGTCGGAACGCTCCATCGCCCGCGACCAGCTCGCGCATCGCTTCGATCATCAATCCACTCGCCGGATGCGAACGCGGATCGCCACCGCGCGCCGGCGCGACCTGCCCCGCCGTCTTCGCCCGGCAGACCGTGGTATCGAAGCGCTCGGCCGCCAGCGGCGTGACGCAGTCCTTCCCCGCCCGCAGCGCGCTCGTCGTCTCGGCCACCCCATGCCCGAGCGGACTCACCACGCCGTACGCCGTCACCACGACGCGGCGCAAGGGACGGCAGGGGAGGTCAGGCATGGAAAGTTTTTCGGCGACGGCTCCGCGTTGCGCAATCGGCAATTCTGGTTGTTGCGCCCCGGCGTTCTCCGTAAGCACAGCCGATGGAAAACCCCGCAGCCGCTCCCGAGTCGACAAACCGCCAGATGCTTCGTTCACGCATCTTCTGGTTTCTCGCCGGCGCGTCGTTGAACTACGTGCTCATCGCCACGCCTTTCAAATGGCTGAGGGGGCACACCGAGTTGCCGATCTGGGCCATCTCAGCGTGCAGCCTCGCGATCAGCACCTCGTTCTTTTTTGCGTGGAATTATTTCGTCAATTTCCGCACCGACTCGCGCAAGCGCGACGCCTTCGCCCGCTACGTCGCGGCCGTGGCGCTGATGTGGACGCTCTCGACGATCACCCTCACCACGCTCAAACACTTCGACGCCCACATGGCCTTCAACCTCGGCCGCTTCCCGCTCGATCTCGACATCATCGCCACACAGTTTTTCCTGAGCGGCTTCAAGTTCCTCGTCTATCACAAGTGGGCTTTTCCGCTGCCGAAAGATCCGCCCGTTTCTTCCGATAACGGCGCGCAAACTTGACGCGCACCCGGCCGGCCGTGAGCCTCGCGCATGTTTCCACTCGCTGGCGCCGCGCTCCCCACTTCACCCGAAACGCTGGTCGAAACGTTGCGCGCCGGACTCGCCGCGCACGGAATTCATCCTGCGAATCTCGCGGCCGCCGGAGCGTGGCCGCAGCTCGATTCACTCGCCTTTGACCTGACCGGGATCTCGCTGGAAGCAGCGCAGTCGCTTCCCCATCCGGGGACCGGACGGGACGGCGGCTTCTCCGCGGCGGAGTTTACGCTCCGCGCAGCACCCGCGCAGTTTCGCGACATGCCGGTCGAGATCGCGATTTCCGCGCGAGACGCGAGGTTCGTCTTCGCGCCGGACGATGCTGCACCCGCGGTCCTGCTCACGGGCGCGGCCGACGGCGAGGTCTCCGTGGCAATGGCGCTCCCGGCGCTTGAGCAGCTCCTGCATCGACTCGCCGCCGACGCGGCCCGCGAGCACGGCGTGGAGGTCAGGCAGACGCGCCTGAAAATCACTCAGCGCGGACCGCGCGCGATCAGCCTCGACGCGGAGGTCACGGCCAAGGCGTTCATCGCCACTGCGACCGTGACGATCAGCGGCGATGCGGACCTCGACGAGCGACTCGTCGCGCGGCTTTCCAATCTTCGCATGGGCGGCGAGGGGATGATCGCAAATCTCGCCGGCGGGGTGATCCGACCAGTCCTCGCCAGGCTCGAAGGAAAAGAGCTGCCCCTCCTCGGCCTCGCCGGTGACGTGAAGCTTCGCGACGTGCAGGTCGAGGTGGGCGAAATGCTGCGCATCGCAGCGCAGTTCGGCGGCTAGCGGCTTACTGCTGCGTCTGTTTCGGCGTCACCGCGCTGGCCGTCGCGGCCTTGCCGCCGGAGCGCTGGAGGTCGATCAAGTCGTTGAGGATGTTCAGGGTCTCCAGCTTGATTGGGTCGCCGGCGTTCGCCTTGGCGGTGGCATCTTCTTCGTCGGAGTCGTCATCGTCGGCGGGCGCCTTCGCCACGGCATCGCCCCCCGCGGCCTTCGCATCCTTCCCGTCCTTTTTGTCGGTCGTCACAAGCTGAAGCTCGGGTTTGGTGACGTTTTCCAAAGTCAGCGCGAAGGCTTTCGGCAGCGCTACCTTCACCTTCGCCCGCTCGGCGGTCCGCCCAGCGTTCCGCGCCTTGTCGCTCGCGAGTTCGGCACGGCGGACCTCTTCGTTGAGCGAGAGATTGTTTTCGGCGAGCCGCTGTTTGCTCCGGTTGAGATCTTCCATGATGTAGCGGAATTCCTGATCCGCCGTGATGCGCGCAGCGGAACGGGTGCGCAGTTCGGATTTGAAGAGCGACCGCTCCACTTTGTCAAAGGGGACGGGATCGACGGTGTCGTAGGGCAGCGGCCCCTTCAGCGAGCTCTCGCCAATCTCGGGGTTGTCGTAGAGGGACGGGAGTTTCACATCGCTTTCCACGCCGCGAAGCTGGGTGCTGCCCCCAGCGATGCGGTAAAACTTCTGGATCGTGAGCTTCAGGGCACCGGCCTCGTTCCCCCCGCTGCCCAGGAAGGGCATGATCTTCCCGATCTCGAGCATCGTTTGCACGGTGCCCTTGCCGAAGGTGTTTTGATCGCCGACGACCACGGCGAGATTGTAGTCCTGAAGCGCGGCGGCAAAAATCTCGCTGGCCGAGGCGCTCAGCCGGTTGCACAGCACGAGCATCGGTCCTTCCCACGCCACGGTGGCGTCGCGGTCCTTGGAAACGTGGATCGCGCCGTTGCTGTCTTTCGCCTGCACGACGGGGCCGCGTTTGATGAAGAGACCGGTGAGATTCACCGCCTCCTCCAGCGAGCCGCCGCCGTTGCGCCGCAGGTCCATGACGAGGCCGGTGATCCCTTCGGATTTGAGCCGGTTGAGCAGCGCCAGGACGTCCTTGGTCGTGCTCTTCGCATTGGCCGCGCCGCTCCGTTCCATGTCGGCATAGAATGACGGCAGGACGATCCAGCCGAGGCGTTGCACGGAGCCGTCCGGATTGGGCCGCTCGATGATCTCCGCTTTGGCTTCCTGCTCCTTAAGCTTGATCTCGTCGCGTTTGATTTCGATCACTTTGCGGATGCCGGGATCGTCCCCCACCGGGATCACCTGCATCCGGACGATGGTGTCCTTCTTGCCGCGAATCATCTCGACGACCTTGTCGAGCTTCATGTCCACCGCGTCGACGAACTCCTTGTCACCCTGCGCCACCCCCGTCACGCGGTCGCCGACCTTGAGCCTGCCGTCCTTCGAGGCCGGTCCGCCGGGCACAAGTTCGCGAATCTTTGCGTAGCCCTCCTCGGACTGGAGCACCGCGCCGATGCCGACGAGCGAGAGGCGCATGTTGATCGAAAAATTCTCCAACTCCGACCGGCTCATGTATTCGGAATGCGGGTCGTAGGTCTGCGCGAGCGTGGTGAGGAAGCCCTTGATGATGTCCTCGTTGTTCAACTCGTGCAGATTGCGCAGCATCTGGTCGTAGCGCTTGGTAATCCGCTCCTTCGGATCTTTC
>JANPHH010000159.1:0-1563 GCA_031424375.1 Chthoniobacter sp.
TCGGGCGCGGGCTTGGCGTTCAGCTTCGCGGGCGCGGGCTGATGGGTGAGGGCGGCACCGAGCGAGTCGGCCCAGGTGTTCATCTTCGCGGTGAGCGATTTCACCACGTCGGGATGCGCGTCGGCGACGTTCTTCGTTTCGCCGATGTCGGTGCGGATGTCGTAGAGTTCGGCGCGGTCGAAGAAGCGATGCATGCGCCAGTCGGCGGTGCGGATGGCGTCTTCGTCGTGCCACGACCAGTAGTAGCTCTCGACCGGGCTCGCGGTGTTGTCGCGCAAAGCGGGCCAGATGTTTTTGCCGTCGAGCGGGCGTGTCTCGGGCATTTTCAAATCAGCCATCGCCATCAAGGTCGGGAACATGTCGAGCGCGCCGCAGAGTCCGTCCCAGGTGCGGTTCGCGACCTTGCCCTTCGGCCAATGAACCACGGTGGGTAGATGCGTGCCGCCTTCATAAACGGAGTGCTTGCCGCCGCGGAACGGCAGGTTGCTGCCGTCCTTCGTCGCGCCGTTGTCGCTGGTGAAGACGACGATGGTGTTGTCGCGTAGGCCCAGTTTATCGAGTTCGCCGAGGATGGCGCCCACGTTCTTGTCCAACGCCTGCACCATCGCGGCGTAAGTGCGCTTCGTCGCGTCGGTGACCTTCGGGTCCACGTCTTTGAGGTCAGCGTCCTTCGCCTGCAACGGCGCATGCACGATGTGAAACGGCACGTAGCAGAAGAACGGTCGCGCTTTGTTGTCGCGAATGAACTCCATCGCGTGCTGCACGATGAAGTCCTCCGTGTAGCCCGCGTCCTGCGCGCGGAACTCACGATTGTGCCACCAACTCACCGGCCCTTTGCCGCCGGACGTGCGCCGCGTGAAGTAGTCCGCGCCGCCGCCGTAATAAACCCACGCCTCGTCGAAGCCATGCTCGTTCACGCCGAGCCCGCCTTTGAATTTCTTATTCGGCATCGCCTTGAACGCCTCCGCATAGGCCGCGCGATACTCCGCTGTGTCGGGGTCTTCGCCGTTGTGCCATTTTCCGAAGACGCCGGTGCGATAGCCGTTCGCCTTGAAGCCCTCGGCAATCGTCGTCTCGGCCTTCCCCAGCTCCCCGCCCGTCTCCGGCCCGGTGCCAACGCGAAAAGGATGCCGCCCCGTGAGCAGCATCGCGCGAGTCGGCGAACACACGCACCAGCCCATGAAGTTCTTCAACTCGCCCTGTGCAAAAAGCTTGTCGATATTCGGCGTCAGGATGCTGCCGCCAGGATGCGCGCTGATGTCGCTCCAGCCGAGATCATCGGCGAAGAGATAGACGATGTTCGGCTTTGCGCTCTCGGCGGCGGACAGCGCGGCGAGCGGAGCCAGCAGCAGGAAGAGAAGTATCCGGCAAAAGGATGGGCGGTGAAAAATGGACCTGCTGATTCCCCATTTTTCACCGGACATTTTTTTGTCGGCCAAGAAGTCGATGCTGAGTGTGAGTGCGTGTTTCATAATGCAGTATTGGCCTCGGTCATCTCAGTCCAGCTTGTCGCCGGTCTTGAGGTATTCCCTCGGCAGCGTGGCGACCCAGGCTTCCGCTTTT
>JANPHH010000160.1:0-6158 GCA_031424375.1 Chthoniobacter sp.
CTCGACGGCGCGATCGATGGCCAGGTAGGGCTGCAGCGCCTGCTTGGCGGTGGCGTAGCTCTGGGTGATTCCCATGACGCCGATGATGCGGCCGCGGCGGTCGGAGACGGGAAACTTGTGGGTGATGAACCAATCCGGCACCCCTGAGCGGTCGAAAAACAGCTCGATGTCGTTCAGCTTGGGCCGGCCGCTGGCCACGACCTCCGCGTCGTCGGACCGGAAATGCTCCGCAAGTTGCGCAGGGAAGAGATCGAAGTCGCTGAGGCCCACGATTTCCAGTTCCGAGCGAAAGCCGAAGCGTTCGTAGAACTGCCGATTGGCGGCCATGAGGCGCGAGTCGCGATCCTTGGCAAAGAAGGCGATGCCGGGCAGGTGATCGAGGAGCGGGTGGTAGGCGCGTTCGGGCGCCAGCGCGCGGAGAAAGCGGTCGCGGGCGGTGGGGCGCGAGCGGGTTTTTGGCATGGACGATGTCCGATTTGGCACAAAGGATGTCAGCCGCGAAATGCCGTCTGCGAGATTATTCTCCCAACGATTCCCACCATGATTCGACCACTGCTGCTTTCGCTGTTGCTCTCCACCGCTTCGCTCGCCGAGCCCGGGCCCATTCGCGTTCTTTACCTCGATCCGACCGGCGCGGAGCAGACTCAGACCGGCCCGTTAGCCGACGCAATGCGCGAGCTGGGGCGTGACGCGATCTGGTTCGACTATCACCCGGGAGCGGAGAAGCCCGATGCCGATCTTCTGACGCACTATGACGTGGTGGTGACGCGCGGCGACCCATTGACGCGCGGAAGCCTGTTGGACGGGCTGAAACCGGAGCGGAAGGCCGCGTGGGAGAAATTCCTCGCCGCCCGCGAGCCGGTGGTGCGGGATAAGAATCCGCACGTCGCGAATTACGAGAAGCGACCGGAGCCCATCACGTTCCAGCATCCCTTCAGTGTGAAGGGCGCGATGGAGCGGACGCAGGTGCCGGCGGATTGCCGTCTGGAGCTGTTTGCGAGCGAGCCGGACATCGTCAAGCCGATCGCCTTTGCTTGGGATGAACGCGGGCGGCTGTGGGTGGCCGAGACGCGCGACTATCCGCACGGCGTGGTTGGAACGGGTGAGGGCAACGACGACATCAAGATCTGCGAGGACACGGATGGCGACGGTCGCGCCGATAAGTTCACGATTTTCGCGGACAAGCTGAACATCCCGACGGGCATCGTCTTCGCCAATGGCGGCGTGATCGTGTCGCAGCCGCCGCGCTTCGTTTTCCTGAAGGACTCCAACGGCGATGACCAGGCCGACACGCGGCAGGTCATCATCGATGCCTGGGGCGTGCGCGACACGCATGCGCAGGCGAGCAATCTGCACTACGGCTATGACAACTGGCTCTACGGCTGCGTGGGTTACTCGGGGTTCGAGCGGATGGTGGACGGGAAGAAGCAGCAGTTCGCGATGGGCACGTATCGCTTCAAGGCGGACGGCTCGGCGATCGAGTTCCTGCATCAGTTTACGAACAACTCCTGGGCGCAGAGCGCGAACGACGCGGGGGACCAGTTTGGCGGCACAGCGAATGGCGCGCCGATCTTCTTCGGCGGCATCCCGAAGACCGCCGTGCCCGCGGGCGTGAACGTGATGACGGCGAAGAAGATCAACGAGGTCAACGAAGCGCACGCGATCACGCCGAACTATCGGCAGGTGGACGTGATGGGTGGCTACACCTCGGCGGCAAACTCAAATTTTATCTACTCGAAGAATCTGCCTCCACGGATGCAGGGCAAGGCGATGATCTGCGAGCCGACGATGAAGATCGTCTCGTTGATGGATGTGCGGCCGGATGGCGCGGGCTATGTCGCGCAGGATGGGATGAATCTTTTCGCGAGCAGCGACGAATGGACTTCGCCGGTCTACGCAGAGGTCGGGCCGGATGGCGCGGTGTGGATCGCGGACTGGCAGAACTTCATCATCCAGCACAACCCCACGCCGAGCGTGGAGCGGGGCGGATACAAGGCGGAGACCGGAGTCGGCGGAGCGCACGTCAATGAATTGCGCGATCATTCGCGCGGGCGCATCTATCGCGTGGTGTGGGACAAGGCGAAACCGGGGAGGAAGTCGCTCGCCGGAGCGAAAGCTCCGCAGTTCGTTGCGGCGTTGAATGACGATGTGCAGACCTGGCGCCTGATCGCGCAGCGGAATCTCGTGGAAGGGAAAATGACCGAAGCGGTCCCGGCGCTGAAACAACTCGTTGCCGCAGACGATGGCGCCGTTGGAGCGATCCACGCGCTTTGGGCACTGCAGGGTCTTGGCGCACTCGACGAGGCGACGCAGCGGGCTGCGCTGCTCGCAAAGGATGCGCGGCTGCGCCGCAACGCGATCCGCGCACTCGGCAATGATGCGAAGGCGCAGGAGCTGTTCTTCGGCGCGGGCGCATTTGCCGATCGCGATCTGGGCACACGGCTCGCCGCGTTCGTGAAGCTCGCCGATTTCCCCACCACTCCGGAAATCAAGACGCTCGCTGGCAAACTGGCCATCGATCCGTCCGTGCGGAAGGACGAGTGGCTCACAGAGGCGGCAAAACTCCTGGCGAAAAAGCACGAGGCGAGTGCTTTCAAGGAGGGAGCGAATCTGCTGGTGAATGGTGGCCTGGAGGAACTCGACGCGGCGGCCGCTCCCGTGGGTTGGAAGCGGCGGGACTACGGTTCGAAGCCGGGAAATGAAGGCGCGGAATGGAAGATCGTGACCGGCGAGGGCAACACCCACAGCGGAAAAAATGCGCTGCGCTGCATCACGCACGACGAGGGGGATACGAGCTTTTTCCAGGAAGTGGCGATCAAGCCGAACACGACCTACCGCCTCAGCGGCTGGGTGAAGGCGCACGCGCTGAAGGGAAAGCTTAGTTTCAACGATCACATCGGCCGGACACAGACGGACCAACTAACGGCGCGCGAATCGGGCTGGATGGAGGTGGAGGCGATCTTCGAGAACAAGAATCGACCGACGGCGAGCATCAATATCCTCCACGTGGCGAAAGGAGACGGGTTCTTCGATGACGTGAAGCTGTGCGAACTCCTGCCGGCCGAAGCCCCTTTGGAGGCGAAGGTGGTGGGCAATGCAAAAACGGGGGCGGACATCTTTTGGAAGCATCCCGTGGCAGCGTGTTTCAACTGCCACATGCTCGGCGGGAAGGGCAGCACCGTGGGACCCGCGCTCGATGGCATCGCTGCGCGCAGGGACGCGGAATACATCAAGCAAAGCATCATCGAACCGAACGCTACGCTGGCGGAAGGATTCGAAAAACTCGGGGTGTCGCCGATGCCGCCGATGGCGCTGATCCTGAAACCGCAGGAACTGGCCGATATCCAGGCATTCTTGCAGACGTTGAAGTAGCCGTGTCGCGGGCTGCCCGCTCATCGACTTGATTTCCGCCGTGGTGGGCGTGGTCGGAGGGGCAGGTGTTTTCATCCCGCCGTGATCGCTGCGAAAAAGAAAAAGGAGACGCCCCGTGAGGAGCGTCTCCTTTTGCGAAGAGGAATGAGTCGGTTAGCGAATCAGCGGAGCAGCAGCACCGCACGGGCGCGCTTGATCTCGCGGTTGATCCGGCGATGGAAGTGCGCCGGCATGCCGGTCACGCGGCGAGGCAGGATCTTGCCGCTCTCGGTGACGAAGCGCTTGAGGATGTCGGGGTTCTTGTAGTCGATCGCTTCGAGCGCGATGTCGATGCGCCGACGGGGCATCGATTTGTTTGCCTTGCGGAAGTTGGTGCGGCGTTGCGGAGTCTTGGGCTGCATAAGTGGTTATTTGGTTTCCCGGTGCAGCGTGTGACGCTTCAGGTTCGGGTTGTATTTTTTCTTTTCGAGCCGGGTCGGTGTGTTCGGGCTCTTCTTGTTGCGCGTCGAGATATAGCGCGAAACGGGTTTGCCTTCAGCTTTCGCCTCAGTGCACTCCAGAATGATGAAATCGCGGGCCATGGTTATTCCTTGTCGTTGTTGGTGACCGGTTCTTCTTCTTCGTCTTTTTCTCCCGGTTCTTCGTCGGTCAATCCGAAGAGGGAGGTTACGGGAACTCGTGCGCGGTTGACCTTGCTCTGCTTTTCGATCTGCGATTGGCATTCCACGGTGTAGCGGGCGAAAGGGAGGGCCTCGAGGCGGGGATGGGAGATCGGCTTGCCGGACATCTCGCAGACGCCATAGGTGCCGAGTTCGATGCGTTTGAGCGCTTCCTCGATCTCGTAAAGGGCGTCCTGTTCCTGCGAAAGCAGGCTCAGGGCGAAGTCGCGGTCATACGCGTCGCTGCCCGCATCGGCTTGATGCATGCCGAACGCACTTGCTTCGCTGCCTTCGGCGCGGGAGCGGAGATTGTCCTTGGCCACGCCGGCCATGGCGTCGAGGAGCGAGTCGCGGAGTTGGAGCAGGCGCTCCTGCTGCTTTTTGAGGAAGGGAGTGAGCGGCACCGGCTTCCCATTTTTCGGAGGAGTTGGGCGGGTCTGCGGCGCAGCTTCTTCGCGAGCAGGCGATGAGGGCTTCGCGGAGGCGGGTTTCGCTTTGCCATCGTTTCCGTTGGCTTTCACGGACTTGGCGGGAACTGTCTTGTCGGGAGCGGCCTTTGCAGGCTTGGGTGTTTTTGCGGGTTTCAAAGCTTTTGAAGACTTCGCCGGGGCCGGCTTGCGGGCGGACTTCAACGCCGTTTTCGGAGCGGTCTTTGCGACCTTCGCTTTTGCTGCGGGCTTCGCCTTGGCGGCGGGCTTCGTTGCCTTGGCTTTCGGAGCCGGCTTCGTCGCTTTCGCCTTGTTTGCCTTGGGCTTGGGAGCCGGCTTCGTTGCCTTCGTCCGGGCAGCCGCCTTCGTTGCCTTCGCCTTCGTGGGGGCGGGCTTTTTGGCTTTCGCTACAGATTTGGCGGGTTTCGCTTTGGCCATATGAATTCGTGGGGAGAACGACCTCAGTCTCTCGATGGGGGTCGAAAATGAGGGGCGTTACTTACGGGCTTTCACCAACCACTGCAAGGGGAATTCCGGCCTTTTTCACCCCTGTTTTCATAGGGCGAAAACGCATTGGAATCATGAACTCGCACTGGAATAGCGCCGTAATGCGAAGTGCCAAAACATGCGGGTGGCGAAGACCACGAAAATCGCGGCGCCGGCGAGTTGCGCGAGCCCGTTCCACGGGGAGTCGAAAGCGCGGGCAAGGAGCCGCGACGGAACGTTCGCGACGAGGATCACCGGGATGAGGTAGCTGAAGATCACGCGGAAAACGCCGCGGAAGATGACATCCGGGAACCGCGCGATGTTGAACACATTGTAGTATCCGTAGATGAGTCCCTGCGCGCGGACGATCCAGAAGGCGATGGTGGCGAGGAAGAACATGACCGCGTAGTGCACCGCGACCCCGAAGGCGATCGCGACGGTAAAAAGAGCAACGGCTTGCGCGCTCGGCACGATTTGGAGCTGGGCGAGCGAAAAGACGACGATCGCCACGCCGACAAAAGCGTTGACCACATTGTCCATTCCGAACTTCCGCGTGGACACGGCGAACTGCGCATCGACCGGCAGCACGAGGAAGAGATCGAGCCGTCCGGTGCGGATGAGATCGGGCAACTCGGCCAGATTCACATAAAAGAACGCCTGAAAGATCTGCGATGTGAGCTGGTGGGTGCCGACGAGCAGCACGCACTCCCATTTCGTCCAATCGCCGATGCGCTCGGTGTGACCGAAGAGCACCTCGAGGAACACGATCTGCCCGAGGAACCAGAGCAACTCGACCACCATCCAGAGGATGAAGTTCGCTTTGAAATTCATCTCCCGGATCAGCGAGTTGCGGATCATCAGCCAGTAGATTTCGAAGTAGCGCAGAGGGTTGAGAGTTGAGTGCTGAGAGTTGAGTGGCGGGTGTTCGTCGGGCACGTTGGCAAGCTAAGGAGCGCGCCTCTCAACCCTCAACCCTCAACTCTCAGCTATCCCCCCACTGCCTGATATTTCTGCACGCCACGTTTCCAAAGCACCCGGGCGAGGAGGTAGGTGGCGACGAGCCAGCCGGCTTGAATGCACAGCCCCTCAACCAGGGCGTGGCCGGCCACTCTCTCCATCACGATCTGCGCGGGAAAGAACAGCTCATAGGTGAAGGGTGACCACTTGATGAACGGCTGGAGCCATGCCGGCATGATATCGAGCGGGAAAACGT
>JANPHH010000161.1:0-10756 GCA_031424375.1 Chthoniobacter sp.
AGCTCACCGGCATCGAAAACGGCGTCGACGACAGCGTCTGGAATCCGGCGAACGATTCGCTCCTCCCGCAGCCGTTCGGCGCCAGCTCGCTCGACGCGAAACGCGCGAGCCGCGACGCATTGCTGGAAAAGTTCGAACTCGCTCCGGCGCCCTCCGGCCCGGTCATCGCGATGGTCTCCCGGCTCGCCGCGGAGAAGGGCATCGACTTGCTCATCCCGCTCCTCGACCGGCTGCTCGCCCACGATGTGCGCCTGATCTTTCTCGGCGAAGGCGATTCGCACTTCGAACGCGAACTCGCCATCGCCAGCCGCCAGCACCGCGAGCGTTTTGTCTATCGCAAGACGGCGGACCTTCCGCGCACGCATCTGCTTTACGCCGGGGCCGATATTTTCCTCGTCCCTTCGCACTCCGAGCCCTCCGGGCAGCACGCCATGATCGCCTTGAAATATGGAGCCGTGCCGGTGGCGCACGCGGTCGGCGGTTTGTCGGAAACGCTCCGCGACGACGACCCGACGACGGGCACCGGGAACGCCATTTTGTTTCACCACGACGCGGCTGAAGCATTCTGGGATGCGATCGTCCGCGCGCTCGGGCTCTTCGCCGACCCGCCGCACTGGCAGCGGCTCCAGCAGCGCGGCATGGGCAGCGACTTTTCCTGGTCGCGCGCGGCGGAACGCTACGAAGCCATTTACCAACTCGCCCTCCGCGGTCGGCGCTAGCCGCGCATGCTGCCGGAAATCGTCACCGCCATCCCGGGACCACGCTCGCTCGAGCTGGCCGACACCTTGCGCCGCTACGAGTCGCGCAACGTCACGTATCTCGCCGACGACTTCCCCGTCTTCTGGCAGCGGGCGGCGGGGACGAATGTGTGGGATGCGGATGGGAATCGGTTTCTCGATCTCACTTCGGCTTTCGGGGTCACCGGGCTCGGGCACACGAATGAAGCGGTGCGCGCGGCGCTCGTCGCGCAGTCCGGCGAACTGCTTCACGCGATGGGCGATGTGCATCCGAGCGTGGGCAAGGCGGAGTTGTGCGCGCGGTTGAGCGAGCTGACCTTCGAACGCTGGGGCCTCGGCGCGGGGAAAGTGGTGCTGGGCAACTCGGGCTCCGATGCGGTGGAGGTCGCGCTCAAGACATCGCTCCTGCATAGCGGCAAGCCGGGCGTGATCGCCTTCACCGGCAGCTACCACGGACTCGGCCTTGGCGCGCTCGCCACTACGGCGATCGCGCATTTTCGCGAGCCGTTTCGCGCGCAATTGAAGGAGTTCGCCGCGTTCCTCCCGTTTCCGCACTGCTTCCGCTGCCCGTTCGGAGTGAAGGAGGACTTTCGCATCGAAGGCCGCGAGTTTCCCAACTGCTCGACGAGCTGCCTGGAAAAGCTCCACGATGAGATCGAGCACACGATCGCGCAGCGCGAGATCGGCTGCATCCTTGTGGAGCCGGTTCAGGGTCGCGGCGGCTGCGTGGTGCCGCCGAGGGACTTCCTACCGCTGCTCCGCACGATCTGCGACGAACACAAGATCCTGCTTATCGCTGACGAGATCTACACTGGCTTCAACCGCACCGGCGCGCTCTTTGCCTGCGATCGCTTCGAGACGAAGCCGGACATCATTTGTCTCGGCAAGGCGCTCACCGGCGGATTCCCGCTCTCGGCCTGCGTGGGCCGGGCTGACATCATGGATGCGTGGCCGCCCTCGACGGGCGAGGCGCTGCACACCAGCACCTTTCTCGGCAATCCGCTCGGCTGCGCGATGGCGCTGGCGTCGCTCGCTCAGCACGCTGACCCCGCGACCGCGGCGCACGTCCGCGAGCGGGGAAAGAAACTCCGCGAGGCGCTGCTCGCGCTAAAATCACCGCACCTCGCGCACGCTCGCGGGCTGGGCTTGAAGCTCGGCCTCGAGCTGGTGCGCGCGGACGGCTCGCCATTCACCGAACTCGGCCTCGCGATCATGAAGCGCGCGCTTCATGACGGGATCATTCTTCTCCCCGAATCCCCCGACGCCAACGTGATCAGCCTCTGCCCGCCCTTTGCCATCGACGACGCGGAGATCGCGTTCGTCGCCGCGCGACTTCAGGAATATTTGACGTTCTTGCCCGGCTCCATCTCGTAGTTGAGCGTGAGCTTCGAGGCGGTGTGAGTCTTCACGATGTCGGAGACGAATTTCATGTAAATCGCATCCTCCTCCGTCATCGCGAGCTTCTCGGTGGACTCGAATTCCAGCGCGATGAAGAACGGCCACTCCGACTTGCCGTCGATGTTTTTGCCGCAGCGCACGCTGAGGATCTCGGGGATCTTCAGGAGCGTCATCCGGGTCGTCATCATGATCTGCTCCAGCTTTTGAGGGGTGACCTCGGGCTTGAGCTTAAAGAGCGTGATGTGATGGACCATTTGGGAAGTTGAGGGTTGAGAGTTGATGGTTGAGAGGCGCTGACGAGCGCTCGAACCCGCTCCACCGGACGGACACTTCTGCGGAAAACGCGCCGACTATCAATCATCAAGTGTCCCGACCGCTCCGCGCACCATCCAACTCAACGTCGAAACGACCTCACCGGTGCGGCGACTTAGCGCTTCCAGTCCAGCACGCCCTTCATGATCGCGTAGACATAGCCCACCGTCAGGATGCCGACGAAGCTGAGCATGCTCCAGAAGATGCTCGTTCCCTGAGTCGCGATGAATTCCCGATACACGACCGCCCAAGGGTACATGAACACAATCTCGATATCGAACAGGATGAAGAGCATCGCCACGAGGTAGAACTTCACGCTGAACCGAGGCTGCGCGCCGCCTTCCGGCAGCATGCCGCATTCGTAGGCGGAGTCTTTCATGGCGTTGCGTTTGCCGTGCTTGCCGATCAGGACGCTGATGCCCAGCGCCGAGGCGGCGAAGATGACGGCCACGATGACCTGCAAAAGAATCGGGAGATATTGTTCCATGAACCCTTGGGCGACCCGTGTGTTGTTTCAGCAGGCAGACTAGGCCGCGGCGGGAGCAGCCGGAACGATCGGCGGCGGAACCGTTTGCAGGGTGGCGAGTTGCTTCGGGATGCCCTTATACTTCTTGCCGTCCTTCTTCACCATGCCTCGGGCCACCAGGTTTTGCAGTTTCTCGTAAGCGCGAAGGCGAAGCATTTCCTCTCCACCGCTGGCCGCATTGCGAGCCCGTAAGTTCTCATGCACGACTTCGAACAAATCCTTAAACTCGAAGGTAGTCTTCGACGAAAGCACCGACGCGAGTTCCTCGGTCACCAGATCAGGAAGACGGCGGGAAAATGCGGTTTTCTTGTGGATAGGCATAGGGCACGCAGGCTAGCACAGAAA
Source organism: Chthoniobacter sp. (assembly GCA_031424375.1). Classification (GTDB taxonomy): domain Bacteria; phylum Verrucomicrobiota; class Verrucomicrobiia; order Chthoniobacterales; family Chthoniobacteraceae; genus Chthoniobacter. Next base: position 3,319 of record JANPHH010000161.1, read on the forward strand.
GACCTTGCCACGCACGAAATTTTCGAGTTGCGAAAAATTTGCTAATACTTCGCGCGCCGCATTCAGCGCGAGATGGGGCTCGGAGTCGCAGGTGAAGGGGGCCGGCGTTTGCGGGGAGCGGCGCTTTTTTCCGGGAGCAGCCCCGGAATCTGCCCGGCGAACTGGGACCAACTGCTCGACAGCGCGCCCGCGCTGCTGGCGAGCATCAGTTCGGTCAACGTGATCGAGCCCGTGGACTCAATGATCACCCCATGCTCGTGGCGGGTCTGGGTGACGATGAGCGGGCCGAGATGGTTCGTGATCGCATCGACCGGGGGCAGTTTTCCGGCGTCGAAGTGGGCCGCGGCTTCGCCGGAAAAGGCGAGCGACAGGGTGATAAAGGGTCGGCTGAGGCGGTAGACGCGCTCGAACAGGCGCTGGAAATCGAGGTAGAGAAACGAAGCCTGCGTGGCCGGAAGCTGCCGGGTGGATTCCACGAACGCGGGATTATCGGCGAGCGTGGGTTGCGGGTTCTTTGAGCGCAGGAGCACGGAATTGAGCGCTTCGGGCGTCAACCCGCCGAGGGCGAATCGGTCGGTCAATGCGAGGGTTGGGCGGATGAACGGAAGCCCCTGGGGGCGCGCGGTATGAGTCGCGATTCCTGCGCGGTCCTGAGCGTCCCAGCCGGGACCGAGGGGGCCCGGCGCGGTGATCGCGTCGACGATGAGTTGAGATTTGGCCGCGTCGCGAATCTGGGGGGCGAGCACGAGCGTGGGCACGGCGGCGTCTTCCGGCCATTCGGCGATCACCCCGAGTTCCGGCCCGAGGGCGGCTGGCAGGTCAGCCCAGGAGAGTCCCCGGGCCGCGAGCGCCGCCTCGGCCGCGGCGATCTGGGGGAGAAAGGTTTTCGCGAGTGCGAACTCCGAGCCGTCCGGCAGCGCAGCGAAGTCGCTGGCATAATAGAGCAGCGTCTGCGGCGTGGTCAGCGCGAGGCTCTGGCGCGTCACCTGGCCGGGCTCAGCGGGCGGCGCGGGGAGAAAGATCGTGTCGTGCAGTCTGCCCTTCTGAATCTTCGTTCCGACCGCAGCCGTGGCGGATTTCGGCACCGCGCCAGCGAGTGCGGGAAGCGCGCTGCTCCGGCCATAGACCACGATATCCTGCGCCACTCCGATCGCCTTGATCGCCTGCTGGAAGGCCGGGTCCCCGCCGATCGCCGGCGCGCTGCTTTTCCCCTCGAATCGCGCGACCGCCGCCTCCAGCGCCGCCGCATCGGTCCCGAAGAACAGCCAGTTCGCATGCGCCCTGGTCACCACCGTTCCGGGGAGCAAATCGCGGGATTTTTCCACGAGCGCCTCGGCCGAACGGCGGCTGCCGGCGAAGGAGAATCCCCCGACGTATTCCGGCTGCGCGCCCATGGCCGTGAACGCGATGAACATCTCGCCGGGCGCGACCCGCACCACTTCCGCGTAGCGCTCCTCCCACTGCTGCATCCACGGCGCTTTCTTGCGCGGTTTATCGAGAAAGAGCTGCACGTCCGGCTCCATCCAGATCGCGTAAAGATCCAGCCCCGGCACGCGGAACGCCGTCTCGCGCAGATTCGGGATTTGCACGAACAGCACCGTCTCGGCGGGTGCGAGTTCCGCGGCGCGCGCGCGTTCGGGGAGAAACTTGCGGAGCTTGATGAAAAAGAATGCCGCGACCCCGAGGGCGAGGAGCACGAGCACGGCGGAGAGGATTTTTTTCACAAAAAGGAAATGGCGCGGCGGATCACGGCCGCTCGTAAACGCCCACCGCCCGGATGCCGGTCGCGCTGAACTCGAAGACCTCGACGCTCACCGGATACGCCGTTTCGCCGAAGGCTGCGAAGACCATCGGGAAATACTCCTGATAACGCGACGCGAGCTGCGGGAAGACGTAGGCGGTGTAGCGATTCGGCACCACCACGAGCACCGTGTCGCCCAGGGTCTCGCGGAAGAGCTGGAGAAACGTGGGCGCGAGCACCGCGCTGGCGACCACGGGCTGCGGCGAGCGCAGTTCCGCGTATTGGATCACGTTTTGCCGGTCGCGGACGTAGCGCGGCTTCAGGAGAAGCAGGTCGGGCGTCGCCAGGTCGCGGGCGCGCTCGAGCAGCGTGGCATCCGGCACGACGTCGCCCTTTTTCAGCAACTCCGGGCCCTCCGGCGTGTAGCGGCCGAAGGCGATCTCCGTGCGTTGCGCGAGGGGAATGGGCAGGGCCACCGGCGCATGCGTCGAGCGCGGCTCCAGCCAGGCCCACACTTTCGGCGCGACGGGAATCTGCACCACGGGCTCGTCCGCGGCCCGCGCGATCCCGGCCACGAGCAGCGCGACCAGCAGGGCGAGGCGACACATTTTCCCCTTTGCACGCAACCGACCGCTCCTATGGTCACCGCGATGATTACATTTCTCGAAGGGACGCTCGTCGAGGCGCTGCCGACGCACGTGGTGGTCGGCGTTCACGGGGTCGGGTATCATGTATTCATTCCGCTCTCGAGCTACGACAGGCTTCCGCCGGTCGGCGGGCAGATCAAGATTTTAACTCACCTCCAAGTCCGCGAAGACGCGCACGTGCTCTTCGGCTTCATGTCTTCCGGCGAGCGCGACCTCTTCCGGTTGCTCGTGGATCATGTGAGCGGGATCGGGCCGAAGTCCGCCCTCGCCGTGCTCAGCGGGTCGAGCGTCGCTTCCTTCAAGGCGAACGTGGTCGCCGGGGACATCAGCTCCTTGTCGAAAGTGAAAGGGATCGGAAAAAAAACCGCCGAACGCATCGTAGTGGAACTGAAGGATAAGGTCGGCATCGCCGCCGCGTGGGAAGCCGCGAGTTCCGCGCATGCGCCGACGCCGGAGGAAGCCCACGTCAACGACGCCGTGCTTGCGCTGATCTCGCTGGGCTACAAACAGGTCGATGCCCACAAGGCCGTGAAGCAGGCGTTCGACAAGGGCGGCGCGGCGCAGACCAGCGAGGATCTGGTGCGAGGGGCGTTGAAACTTTTGATTTGAAGGAAATTCCAAAATCCAAAATCCAAGCTCCAAACAATCGGAGGAAGAAAGTGAAATGAAGAAAGCGGACAAGGCGCGGCAGAGCGTTTTCCAAATTTCCATCCTTCTCTCCTTTCGCTCTGATTGTTTGGAGCTTGGATTTTGGAGTTTGGGTTTTGGACCCCGGGAATTTCTCCGCTAGCCATGCTCGATCCTCTCCACCGCGCCGCGGCGATCCGCGCGGCCGTCCCGCCGGAGGGACTTTTCGCCGACAAGGAATGGCTGCTCTCGCCGGAACCCTTCGTCATCGACGCGGAACTCGGCGAGCAGCTCACGAAGCTCGGCTACCGTCTCCATCTCTTCGTCCGCGCCTGCAATGAACTCTATCAGCGCAGCGTCGCCGGGAAGCAGCCCGCGTGGATCGCCGATTACCTCGACCGCGGCAAACCGCCCGAGCTCATCGAACTCTCGCGCCAAAAGCGTTTCCGCGACGACCTCCCGCTGGTCATCCGCCCCGACCTCGTGCTCACAGACGACGGCTTCACCATCGCGGAACTCGACAACGTCCCCGGCGGCATCGGCCTCACGCAGTGGCTGAATGCGACCTACGCCAGCTTCGGCACGCATGACGTGATCGGCGGTGCCACGGGAATGCTGGACGGCTTCCGCGCGATCCTCGGCGGCAGCGGGGACATCATCGTCTCCGAAGAAGCCGCCACCTACCGCCCCGAGATGCACTACCTCGCGCGCCTCAGCGGCGGGGCTTTGCGCGTCCACGACGCCTCTTCCCCATCTCCGATCTCCGATCTCCCATCTCCGACCTCCCTCTACCGCTTCTTCGAAAACTTCGACCTCGCCAACGTCCCCGCCGCGCCCGCGATCCTGGCCGCCGCGGCGAATGGAACCGCGCGGGTCACGCCTCCCTTCAAACCCTACCTGGAAGAAAAGAGCTGGTTCGCCCTCTTCTGGCTGCGGCCGCTGCGGGAATTCTGGCGGCGCGAACTCGGCGAGCGGCACTTCGTCGAACTGCAAAAGCACATCCCCTACACATGGATCCTCGACCCCACGCCGCTGCCGCAGCACGCGGTCATCCCCGGGCTGGAAATCAACTCTTGGGACGAGCTGAAACACTTCAGCCAGAAGCAGCGCGACCTCATCCTGAAGATCAGCGGCTTCTCCGAACTCGGCTGGGGCAGCCGCAGCGTCACGCTCGGCTCCGACGCCCCGCAGCCGGAATGGGAGGCCGCGATCACCCACGCGCTCGAGTCGTTCGCGGACCATCCGTATATCCTGCAGCGCTTTCATAAAGGGCGACTCGTCGAGCAACCTTACATCAATCCGACGAGCGGCGCGGTCGTCACGATGCGCGGGCGGGTGCGGCTGTGTCCGTATTATTTCCTCCTCGAAGGAAAAGCCGAACTCCGCGGCGCGCTCGCCACGATCTGTCCGGCGGACAAAAAGCTCCTCCACGGAATGAAGGACGCGATCATGGTGCCGACCGCGGTGAAAACTTAACAGCTCGCGCTGGCCTTTTTTTTGGAATCTGCCAAAAACCGGCCCTCTCATCGGCAGCCGAGACACCTTTACCAATGGAAAAGTCCGGCTGCTTCAAACCCCAGACATCGATTACCCATGAAGAACTCCACCCATCCCGAACCCCTCGAATCCCGCATCGCCCCGGCCACTTTTCTTGTCAGCTCGGTTGACTTGAAGGTGCTCGATTTCACCATCCCGGCCTCCCCGGTGGATGCGATGAATGCAGTCAACGAAACCACCGCGCAGGCAAACGCCGGCTCGACCATTGCCTTCCTCGCCGGCACCGGCGACGACGTCCGGTGGGATGCAAATCACAACTTCCTCGTCGACGCGAGCGACCCCGTGCTGGTGCAGGTGACGGCCAGCAAGGCGATGGTGTTTTTCACGGATCGCGACGGCGACGGATCCTTCCAGCAGGATGACCTCACCGGACTCGCCGTGGGCACTGGCTTCAAAGGCACCGTCAGGACCGACGTGAATGGCTCGATCGGCACCTATCTCGACGCCACGGACAACGTGCCGCTCACCACCTCGAGGTGGACGCTCGTGCAGGGCAGCACGATCGCGGGGCTCACCGTGACCGGCGCGGTGAATGGCCACATCCTCGCGAGCGAGGACATCACCGATCTCACCGTCGGCAAATCGCTCTTCTCCCTCACCAATTCGGCCCGCAGCGTGAACCGCATCGGCACCGGCACCGAGGCCGACATCAACAGCGTCTCACTCGGCGCCACCGCCCACAACACCAACACCTACGTGCCCACGGCCGCCGGTGGTGACATCACGAATGTGACACTCGCCCGGAATGCAGGGACGATCGCCGCGGGCGACGGCGCCGGCAATGCGTCGGGCGCGGGCTTCGCCGGCGGCATCGTCCGCACCATTACGATCGCCGACGCGTGGAACGGCTTGAGCATCTCCGGGGGAAATGGCGGCGACAGCAGCGGCGGCAACGGCGCGGGCGGCGCCGGCGGCGTGGTCGAACTGGTGAAAGTCACCGGCGTCTTCACGGCGGGAGGTCAGGAGTTCACCGGCGGCGCAGCGGGCAACGGAAATGGCACTGGAGTCGGTGGGCTCGGGGGACGCGTGAATGGCCTCACGCTCGCATACACCGATCTCTCCGGAGATCTCAACGTGACCGGCGGTCGCGGCGGCGATGCCACGGCGGCCGGCGGCGACGCGGGCCCGATCGGCGCGGTGACGTTGAAATCAACGGGCGCCATCACGGGCACCATCGAATTCACCAGCGGCAGCGGGGGCGACGCGGGCGCGACTGGCGACGGTGGCGACGCTGGCTCGGTCGATGGCGTGACGCTGACCACGGCGATCGTGCGCGGCAGTGTGAACGTGAACTCGGGCAGCGGCGGCACCGGTGGCGACTCCACGGCGGGCGTGGCCGGCACCGGCGCGAATGTGAAAAATTTCGTCGTGACGGCGAGCGGGTTCATCGACGGCGGCGTCCTCCTGGTGGGGGGCGGCGGCGGCAGCTTGCAGGGCACGGCGGCGACCGGCGGGCTCGGCGGAGGCTTCGACAACTTCACGATCAAGACGCCCTTCCTCAACAGCGTGGATCTCTTCGCCGGAGCCGGCGGTGACGGCAGCAGCGGCGGGCTCGGCGGCGGCGGCGGAGCGATCAACAAGGTCAACGTCCTTCCCACCTACGTGAACGGCTCGATCACGTTCAGCAGCGGCGCGGGCGGCAACGGCAACCTCACCGGCGCGGGCGGCGCGGGCGGCGTGGCCAGCGCGGTCGTTATTACTTCGACCGAAATCATCGGCGGCGTGACCCTCAGCACGGGAGGCGGCGGCGACGCTGGCGCGACGAGCGGCGCCGGCGGCGCGGGTGGCAATCTCGAGAAGTTCACCGCCACCGTGACGCAGCGGATCGGTGCTGGCTTCGATGCGACCGCCGGCAATGGTGGAAACGGCAAGACCAGCGGTGGCGCGGGTGGCAGCTTCACCGGCGGAAAAGTGACGCTCGGCACCGTCAGCGGCTCGATCAATCTCACCGCCGGTAATGGCGCGAGCAGCGCCGGCAACGGGGGGAATGGCGGCGTGCTCGATTCGACCACGCTCAGGACGGGCGAAGTGGGCGGGATCTTCCTCAATGCCGGCTCGGGCGGCAGCAGCACCGCGACCGGGAGTGGCGGCACGGGTGGCGCGGCCAGCAAACTCAGCGTGACGGCGAGCCTCGTGAACGGCAGCGTGACCGTGCAAGGCGGCAACGGCGGCAGCGTCACGACGGCTGGCCTCGGCGGCCTCGGCGGCGCCGTCTCCGGCACGACGGTGACCGCGGCGCAGATCTCCAGCGCACTCCAGGTGAATGCCGGCAACGGCGGCAGCGGCGGCGCCACTTCAGGCAATGGCGCGGACGGTGGCGCGATCACCGGTTGGACGGCAAAAGTGACCAGGAGCGCGGGCGGTTATACCGTCCAGTCTGGCGCCGGCGGCGCGGGCGGAATCGCAGGCGACGGTGGCGCGATCTCCGGGCACAAGGCGACGTTCGGGAGCCTTCTCGGAGGCATCAGTTTCAACTCCGGGGCCGGCGGAACCGGCTCGGGCGCGGCCGGCGCGGGTGGCGTGGGCGGTGCGATTTCGGCACCGACCATCACCGTCACCGGGAATGTTCAGTCCACGGTCACCGTCCGCACGGGAGACGGCGGCGGCGCGACGGGCACCGGCGCAGCCGGGGCCGGTGGCGCGCTCACGGGCGTCAAGTTCTCCGCCAAATACCTCGGCGGCACCGGCACGTTCGATACGGGTGACGGTGGCGATTCCTCCGGCACGACCGGGGCCGGCGGGGCCGGTGGCGCGCAGGCCGGAACATCGGTCACCGTCTCGACGCATGTCCTCGGCAACATCGCCTTCAGCACCGGCGATGGCGGCGACGGCGGTTCGTCAGGCGCGGGCGGCGCGAGCGGCAGTC
>JANPHH010000162.1:0-14303 GCA_031424375.1 Chthoniobacter sp.
CCCCACTCAACACTCAACCCTCAACTCTCAACCTCACCCTCTGAAGCAGCGCCTCCTCCAGCAAGTCGGCCGCAGTGCGCGGCTCCGGGTTCTCAATGAACTCAAGCGCACGCAGGGCCTCTGCGTCGCCGACCTCGCCGAGCGCGTGAGCATGAGCTACATGGGCGTGAAGAGCATCTGCCTCGACCTGCACAAGCGCGGCCTGCTCGACACGTGGCGCAGCCCGCAAAAAGTGGGCCGTCCCCTGCTCCTCTACCGGCTCACCCAGCGGGCGCACGATCTCTTTCCCACGGCGAGCAATGAACTCACCATCCAGCTCCTCGAAGGCGCCCAAAAACTTTACGGCCCCACCGCCGCCGACAAGCTGCTGCTTACCCTCTTTCAGCGGCAGACCGAGCACTACGCCAGCCGGGTGAAGGGCGACACGCTCGCCGAGCGCGCCAAGTGGCTGGCCCGCCTCCGCGATCACGATGGCTACATGAGCGAGCTGGAGACCGCGGAAACCTCCGGCGAGTTGCGCATCGTCGAGCATCACTCGCCCATCCTCGATCTCCTGCGCGCCTATCCGCTCGTGGCCAAGCTGGAAACGGATCTTTTCCAGCGCGTGCTCGGCACCGCCGTACGGAGGGAAGAGGCCACCGCGTCCGGATTGTATCGCGCCACGTTCTTCATCGGCGCCTGAAGGGTTCCGCCAAATGTTTGCCGAATCCAGGTTCGCCCGATACAAGACCGCGCGATGAGTTTTGCCCCCGCCGATTATCTTGACCTGAATCACACCGAGCACCGGATGCTCTTTGAAAATTCCGTCAACGTCTGGGACGCGCTGAAGCAGATCACGAGCTACCTGCAATTCCGCCTCAAGCCGGCGATCCAGGGGCGCCAGATCGGCAAGCCCTTCATCAGCGGCGCGGTCTTCATCGGCAAAGGCACCGTGATCGAGCAGGGCGCGATGATCAAAGGGCCCGCGTGGATCGGCGAGGGCTGCGAGATCCGCAACGGTTGCTACATCCGGGAAAACGTCATCGTCGGCTCCGGCTGCGTGCTGGGCAATTCCACCGAGCTGAAAAACTCCATCGTCTTCGACGAAGCGCAGCTTCCGCATTTCAACTACGTGGGCGACTCGATCATCGGCTACCGCGGCCACCTCGGCGCCGGGGTCATCCTTTCCAATGTGAAGCTCGACCGCGGTGAGATCACGATCCCGACACCCGAGGGATTGATCCCCACGGGGTTGAAAAAATTCGGCGCCGTCGTTGGCGACCGGACCGAGATCGGCTGCAACTCGGTGATCAATCCCGGCTCGATCATCGGGCGCGACTGCATCATCTATCCCGGCACCATCTGGCGCGGCATCATCCCCGCCCGCAGCATCGTGAAGACGAAGCAGGAACACGAAGTCATCCCGCGGCGGGACTGACCACGGAGAATCGCGTCGGCAGTGCGCGAACCTCTGCGTGACCTGCGGATTCTGTCCGCGCCGTCTGCATCGGCGGGAATGGGCATTTCGCCGGCATCGCAACTCGCTCCTTGCGCTCGCGCAGCCGCTTTGCAACCTTCCCACCCCCTATGGCCAGCCCCACCCAAACGACTCCCGCGACTCCGCCTCCCAAGGACGAATTCGACCTGCTCGTTTTCTGGATGCAGCACCAGCGGAAGGTCATCGCGATCGCCAGTCTGCTCGCCGTCGCGCTGCTCGTTTTTCTCGCTGCCGAATTCCTTCGCATTCAGAAGCTGACCGGATCGGCCCGCGCGCTTTCGACCGCCACGGACGAGACCGCACTGCGCAAGGTGCTGAGCGACTATCCCGGCACGGCCGCCGCAGGCGAGGCCCATCTCCTCCTCGCCGAACGGCTTCGCAAAGCCGGCAAGCTCGACGAAGCTGCGACTACATTGCGCGCCTTCATCGACAAGAGTCCCGAGCATCCGCTGATCAGCGGCGCGTGGACCAGCCTCGCGGCAACCCAGGAAATGCAGGGGAAGACGGACGAGGCACTGAGCACCTACCAGCGGGTGTCCACTTCGTTTTCGACGAGCTTCAGCGCGCCGGTCGCGTTGCTCGGGCAAGCGCGGATCTTCAAGCAGAAGGGCAAAACCGAAGACGCTCGCCGGATCTACGATCAGGTGATCAATCAATTTCCAGAGACGCTTTTTTCCGGGCTGGCCAGCCGGGAGAATCAACTGCTGAAAAAGTAGCGAGCGGCCCCGGCTGGTCCGGGAAGCCATCGGTCCCTGAGAATCCGGAGCCAAAGCCTGTCATCCCGAGGGACCGAACACGCACGGACCCAAGGAGCGGCGAAGTCCACTTCGCCGAGCCACCCCTCGCGCGAAGCGCCACTGCAAAAGCGTGGACGCCTCCGGCGCCGCGGGGTTCTTCGGCGAACTGGAGTTCGCCGCTCCTTGTCTCCCCGCCGCTTTCATCCCTCCCCAAAAATCACGCCCGCGTTTTTGGTTCCTCGGGACGACAGGCTGTTTCGAGATGCGGGTCCGCCCACTGAAAAAATCCGGCACCGGCCGCTCCTTCCTTCGCACCACCCGGGCGTTCACCGCAGCACGCCCTGCAACCCCGCTTCAAGCCGTGGCAAAATCGCTCTCGCCGAACAGCCCCTGTTGCTTCGGCACCACACCGGGCGCACCACCGGCTTGCCCCGTATCGGGCTGGCCGATGAAAAGCTCACCGGTAAAAAATCCACCTTTCTCGACCGAGATCGAACGCGCGTAGACCGATCCTTCGAGGAAGCCACCCTTGTTGATGACCACTGCGGTCTCACACACGACTCGGGCGGAGATCTTCCCATTGATCTCCATGCTGTGCGCCTTCACCACCCGCACGCATTCCACGTCGCACTTTTTCTCGACCACCAGTTCGTGGGCTTCGATTCCACCCATGACCTTGCCCTGAGCGCGCAGGCGCACCTCGCCGTTACAAACGAGCGAACCGCGCAGCTTGCCCTCGATGATCGCGGAACCGCACGCCGCCTTCGCGCTGGTCAGTTCGCCCTTTGAAGTGAGGTGAATCTCACCCTGAGTCTGAATACTCCGCCCATACGAACCGGAGATTTTCAAGTCCCGCAGATCGATGTAGGAGCCGCAACTCGGGCAGAGGCTCGACTGCGCCGCCGAACTCACCTCCTGCCGGTGGCCGCAGCTAAAGCAGCAGATTTTCCGGACCTTCTCCCCGGAGACGAGCTTCGAGAGCCGGTCGAAGATGGACGGTCCGCGGACCATCTCGGCCTCCTTGGAGAGAGGCTTCTCGACGTTGTAATGCTGGCCGCACTTTCGACAGAAAGTGGACTTCGCGTAGGGAGACTCGAGCTGACTGAACCCGCAATGCGGACAGTCAGCACTGATCTTCTCAGGCTGCCGCGGAGGAGGTGTGGCCACGCCGGGCCGAAATTATCGGGCGCCGGCCGTTTGCTGCTTCTGAGGCTCCGCTGGCTGCTGGGCGCGCGCGGACTCCTGCTGCTGCTTGAGGGCGACCTTGTTCGGGGTGACTTCGGATTTGCCGACGAAGGTGGCGCCTTCCTCGATGACAAGACGGGCCGCCTTGAGGTCACCTTGCAGGACGGCGCGGGCTTTCAGCTCACAGCGCTCGTCCACCGTGATGTTGCCATGCACCTTGCCGAAAACGGTGACCGACTTGGTCTTGATCTCCCCACGGATCTCCGCGTTCTCGCCGACCGTCAGCACGCCGGCTGAGGTGATTTCGCCTTCGACCTTGCCGTCGATGATGAGTTCGTTCGTGAACTTGATCGAACCTTTGATTTCGACGTCTGCGGAGAGGACGTTCTTGCCGGTAATGGGATCTGCCATGGTGTAGGAGAGGTTGGGCGCGGCGACCGCGCCCGTCGGTGGAGTTGGTGCGTTGGTGGATTGCGACCCTGCGGCCTTCGGGTCGCTGGGAAGGAGTTTGTTGAACACTGCGACGAGTAATCCGCGGGCATCCGTGCCCTGTCAAGAATTTGGTCCGCGAAGTTCGCGTTCCGCGATCTCCTCCGCGGGATAAGTCCAGATTTCGCTCAGCGTCGGGTGGTAGTGCGGAATGCGCGCGAGGTCGGCCGCGGTGGCGTGGAAATACATGGCGACGACGATCTCGTGGATCAACTCCCCGGCTTCCGGACCGACACATGAGGCACCGAGGATCCGCCCGGTTCCCGACTCGGCGATCAGCTTCACGAAGCCGTGGGTCTCGCCGCGGACGAGCGCCTTGCCGTGGTCGGCGAAGGCGTAAGTCGCTGTGCGAACGTGCGGGTGGATCTTCCGCGCCTCGCGTTCCGTGAGGCCCACGGCGGCGACTTGCGGCTGGGTGAAGACGGCGAAGAGCGCGAGTCGGTAGTCCATCGACTCCACCGGCGTGTCGAGTTTGCCGAGCAGGCGTGCGGCATTGCGCGCGGCGACCTCCCCCTGCTGGATGGCGATGTGGACGACCTCGTGCGGCCCGCTCACGTCGCCGGCCGCGAAGAGATGCTCGGCGCCGGTCCGCTGCTGCAGGTCGGCGACGGCGGTGCAGTCGCGGATGTTCGCGCCGGCGCGGTCGAGGGCGAGGCCTTCGATATTCGGCTGGCGACCGAGGGCGTAGATGATTTGCTCCGCTTCCACCACGCGCTCAACGCCGCCGTGGGTGAAGTGGACGCGCTTCCGGTCGCCAGCAAGCTCGGTGCGGAGCAGCGCGGTTTGGCGGAAGATTTCGATCCCGCGGCTTTCGAGCGCTTCAGTGACGGCGGTGGCCACATCTTCATCGACCTCCTTCAAGACCTGCCCGCCGCGCTGGATCACGGTGACGCGCGAACCCACGCCGCGGTAGTAGCTCGCGAGTTCCAACGCGATCGCGCCGCCGCCGAGGACGATCACGGACTCGGGGATGTGGTCGGCATCGAGCACCTCGTCGCTGGTCCAGACGCCCGTCTCGCGCAGACCGGGGACCTCGACCCACTGTACGCGCGAGCCAGTGGCGATGAGGAACGCCGCAGCGGTGACGCGGCGCAGTCCGCCATCGAGCAGGCGCACTTCCAGGGTGTGCGGATCGAGGAACGTCGCGAGGCCGCGGATGAATTCGAACGCTCCAGCTTCGATCTGTCCGCGCCGGTAATCCGCGAACTCCCCGATGAGTCGCCGCTTCCGCGCCCGGATCGCCGAGCCATCCGCGCCGAAATACTCGGCGCGCAGGCCGAACGTGCCTGCATCCCGGATCGCCTCGGCGCGATGTCCGCTCTCCAGCAGCGTCTTGCTCGGCATGCAGCCGCGCAGGATGCAGAGCCCGCCGAGGTCGCGCCCACCTTCGATCACGGTGGTCTTCAGCCCGACCTTGGCCGCGGTCGCGGCGCCCGCGTAGCCCGCGCTGCCGCCGCCGATGACGACGAAATCAAAATCCGGTTTGCTCATGGGCTACGATGATCGGCGGAACCGGCGAATTTCGCGAGGCACTTTCCCCGACCCACTGGCGACACCGCAGGCTCCAGCCGTCGAGCGCCCGCGCCTTGCCGCGCACGTCATTCCGGGCTAACTCACCTTTATGCTCCCCGTCCTCGACGATCCCGCGATCCGCGCGCACGCCCATGCCATCAGCGTCACGGCCTATCACACCCTCGTGAACAGCGGAATCCTCGGCTCCAACATCGAACTCATCCGCGGTGCCCTGGTCGAAAAAATGCCCAAGTCTCCCCTGCACACTTCCATCCTTTTGCGGCTCGTCCGTTTTCTCTTCCAGCAAACCCCGGCAGACTACACCCTGCGCGCCGAGCAACCACTCACCTTCCCGGATTCCGAACACGAGCCCGACATCGCGATCGTCTTCGGCGGCATCGACGACTACGAACAGGAGCATCCCCGCACCGCCGCCGTCGTCATCGAAATTGTCGTTTCGACGGAGTCGCTGGATCGCAAAAAACTCCAGATCTACGCCGAGGCTGGCGTCCGCGAATGCTGGCTCCTCCTCGCCGAGCAGCGCCTCCTCGAAAGACACACCGACCCCGAGGGCACCACCTACCGCCAGATCGAGCGGATCAGCTACCCTCAGATCCTCCCCAGCACCGTCTTCCCCGACCTCGCTCTCCCGCCCGCCGGATTGTTTCCGGGCTGAGTCCGGAGTTCGCCAGGAAGCGGGATGCAGACTCAGGGAGCGGACACACCAGCCACCACCACCCGGAATCCGCGGTTGTTGGCGCGATTACCGGGAGTGCTGTGAAGGCGGATGGACGAAAGCAGACCGGCGCGACCGTAGAGGATCCACGAGGCACCGCGCAGCACACGCTCTTTCTGTTCTTTGTTCCACCAATCCTCACACCACTGCCACACGTTGCCGCCCATGTCGTAAAGCCCATCCGCATTCGCGGGGAAACTTCCCACCGGCGAGGTCGTCGCGTAGCCGTCCGTGTAGCCCGTCATCCTAGGCTGATCCTTCTCTTTGTTACCGGGGTCCTCTGGAAATTTCGCGCGAAACGTCTCGTCTCCGTAGTTGCCCACTTTCTTCGTGGGCGGGTATTCCTTGCCCCACGGGAAATCCACGCTGTTCTTACCGTGCTTCTCCTCGGGCGTCGCGTTCACTTCCGGCGGCATCCCCACCGCCCAGCTCCATTCCTCATCGCTCGGCAGCCGATATTTCACGCCCTGCGGCAGTTTGCCCTCGGCCTGTTCCTTCGTCGTGAGCCACTGGCAAAACGCCTGCGCGTCCTCCCAACTCACTCCCACCACGGGGTGATCCAACTCGCGGCCCACGGGCACGCCGTCGCGCTCCTGCGTTTTCCACGTGCTGTCCACATTCTTCCCGGCCGCCTCCCGCGCCTTGGCATACGCCGCGTAGTCCGCCACCCGCGTGTCCCACACGCTGAAAAAAACGCGCTGCCCTTTCGTCGGCCCGCCTCCAATCGGCACGGGCACGAATTTCATCCCGAGTGAATTGACGAACGTCGCGTCCTGCGTGGCATCGGGGAGCGCACGCGCCTCGCGTGTCGTCTTCGGCGCCCCCGCCGAAGACTCCCCGCCCACGCGCGCAGCGCCCACTCTCTCGGGGAGTGCGGCTGCGCCGGATGGTGTCGAGGTCCCGGCGGGGGCGCCGGCACCGGCACGCGGGGCGCGCGCGCTCCCCAGCCACACCGCGAAGCTCGCGCTGAGGACTAACACGGCCAGCACGGCGCCGTAGAGTGGCACCTTGGATTTCCTCGGCGGCGGCTGCAGCGCAGGCGGCGGGGCGGGCACGGCGGGCAGCGGCGACTCGATGGCCACCGCCGGCGGCGCGATCGCCGCCTGCACGCGCTCGATTTCGGCGATCAGTTCTTCGTAGCTGGCGTGGCGTTCGCGCCAGATCTTCTTCAGCATCCGGGCCACCAACCGGGCGAGCGGGATGGGGAGCTGCGGCATCACCTTCAAGATCGCCGGGGGCGGCGCGCTGAGGTGCTGGTTGAGGACGGTGAGCGGGTCGCGACCTTCATAAGGCACCCGCCCGGTGAGCATGTGAAAGAGGGTGCAGCCGAGGCTGTAAATGTCGGCACGGAAGTCGATCTCCCGGTCGCCGCGCGCCTGCTCGGGGCTGATGTAGAGCGGCGTGCCCATCATCGAGCCGGTCTGGGTCAGCCCCGTGGAGTCGCCACCCAGCGCCTTGGCCAGGCCGAGGTCGCCCAGCTTTACGTCGCCCTGGGCGGTGAGGAAGATATTCCCCGGCTTGATGTCGCGGTGGATGAGCTGGCAGGTGAGCCAGCCGCACTCCAGCGCGCGGGCCACGGCGAGGGTGATGCGCAGCGCCTCGGCCGCGGGCAGCCCGCCGAGTCCCATCTGCTGGGCGAGCTTCAGGCGATCGGAGAGGGTGTCGCCCTCGACGAGTTCCATGGCGATGTAGTGCAGGCCCGCGGCTTCGCCCGAGGTGTAGACGCGGACGAGATTCGGATGCACGACGCTGGCCGCGAGCCGCGCCTCGCGCTGGAAGCGGAGGACATCGGCCGCCATCTGGCCGGGGAGGATCTTCAGCGCGACGACACGGTCGAGCGAGCGCTGCCGCGCGCGGTAGACGGCGCCCATGCCGCCCTGACCCAGCTTGCTGATGATCTCGAAATCGCCGATGACCTCGATGCCGCCGGGCACCGAACCGGGGAGCAAAGTGCCGCCCGGCGTGCGCGGGCTGGCGGGCAGCTCATTGAGCATGACCTCGGAGGCGGGAGCGGACTCACCGACGAGGGTAGGCTCGTCCGCGGGAGGCAATGCGGGAGCTGCATCTTCGGACTCGTCGGCCATGAGGGGAACGCATACCGAAGTGGACGGCATGCCGCGAGGGGAAAACGCTGGAGCGGCGGTCTATGACCGTCGCCACTCTCGCTCGGCCAGGCTGCCCCGCGCGGAGGCTCGGTCCAAATCGTCGGCCATCTCCGCCAGGGTGTGATTAATTGTGGTTCAAAGATGCGCGCGATGTCCCGGAGGGACGATGGAAATTAGCCGGTGGCGTCAGCCACCGGAACCGCCCGCCGAGCGAACCCGCGCTGAAGGGGCGGTGGAGTCGCGACGGTGGAACTCCAACGCCCCTGCCGGGGCGGGTTCATTTTTTTCGCGATCCGGTGGCTGACGCCACCGGCTAATTTCCGCTCTCCCTCCGGGACTACAGACTTCGCTCCACCACATCTAATCACACCCTCTCCGCTAGGGGATGCGTGCGACGGTCATAGACCGCCGCTACAGGGGCTCGTTACGGCGATGCGCGGGCCGCGGAGACGATGAAGAGTTTGTAGAATTGATTCGTGGAGACGCAGGAAAATGCGGCGGTGCCAAGGTGCGCGGCTTCGGCTTGATCGGCGAGCGCGGCGAGTTGGGCGCGCGTCTCCGGGGAAGCGGAGCGGAGGTCCTCGCTGCGGACGCGCTCGCGAGGTTCGGCGATCTCGTGGAGGTGGGCGAGGAAGCTGGGCTTCGCCGGCATCGGCTCGCCGAGAAGGATGCGGGCAGTGTCCATCATGCGTTCGCCGTCGTCGGTGACGATCCACTTCACCCCGGCCTCGCGGGCGATGCGCTCGGCGGTCGCGGAATCTGGCGCGAGAGCGAGCCGCGCGCTGGCGACGATGCCGGGGAGGCTCTCGTGCGAACTGCCGGCGACGCCGGGCTGGCGGCTCCAGTAGGCGAGCGCGGGGGAGAGCCACCACGGGGCGACGAAGGGCTGCCGGTCGGCGTTGCGCATGGCTTCGGCGACTTCGCGGAGCCGCACGCGTTCGATGCGGATGACGCCGAGCTGTTTGTCGAGGTCGAGTTCGGGGTGGTCTTCGGGGAAAAGTTTTTCGTCCCAGTCGGCGGCAAGCGGCCAGAGCGAGGCGAGAAAAATTAGGGTCGGGAGAGAACCACGAAATACTCGAAAGAGACGAAAGGTGGCGCCGGAATCGGCGAGGGTGAAGAGGAAGGGCAGCGAGAGGGCGAAGGTGAGCGCGGTGAAGTAGCCCCAGCGGAGTTGCCACAAGGTGAGCGCGAGTGCGGCGAGGAGCAGGGAAAGCGCGAGCGCGGCCGGCGCGACAGATTCACCGCGGCGACGCGCGAAGAAGATCGCGGCGAGGAGACCGAACGGCGCGATGACGATACCGGCGCCGAGCCAGCGGTAGAGAAGCGGTGCGCGCGGATCGAGCGGGGCGAGTTCGCCGATGGTCTGCTGCCAGCGGGCGAAGTCGGCGCGCAGCGCGGCGTCGGGCCAAGCGATGCGCCAGCCATCGACGAGGAGCGCAGCGGCGGTGATGGCGGCGAACGCGATCCAACCGGAACGCAGCGCGGGCGCGGTGAAACGCCGCCGATTCGCGACGAGCGAAAAGGCGATGACGACTCCGAACAGAATGAGCGGCTCGTAGAGCGAGGTCCAAAGCGCCACGGCCCACGCGACACCCGCCGCGATCCCCCACCCGCGCGAAACCGACCGCGCGAGCGCCAGTTCCGCGACCAGTGCGAGCGTGAGCAGCGGGATGAGCAGCGCCTGATGATCCGGCCGGCCGAGCACCGTGCCGTGGACCAGGACCGGTGAAACCGCGCAGAACACGGCCGGCGCCGCCCATCCGCGCCAGGACAGGCGCAGACCGGCAAACCCGAGCAACCCACAAGTCAGCGCGCCGAGCAGCGGCCCGATCAACGCGCCGGAGAGATCCAGCGTCTGGGCGCGCAGGACGCTCGTGGCGTTTCGATCCAGCATCCAGAATCCCGCATCCAGCATCCCCTTCCCCGCCACGATGAGCCAATCCATCGGCGCCGTGGTGTGCGGACGGGTGCCGGCGGGCCAGTTTTCGAAATCGTGGTGCATGATGATCCAGCCGTGTCCTTCCGCCACGTGCCGAGCGCGGGTCATGCGCGAGTAGCAGTCGGGGTCGACGAAGTAGATGCGCTCGTCGAGAAAAACGTCGCGCGCATTCCACAACCGGGCGGTGAAACCGAGCAGGCAAATCGCGACCAAAATGAGAACCTGCAGGGGGCGTTTCACGGGGCGGATTTCTTTCGGAAGCGGCAAGGGGTGTCCAACAATATATTGGGGTCGGGCTTTTGAACCACCCCAAGATTTTGCGGAAATGGCCCGCCAGCGCCTTAAATTAGCCCTTGTGGGCAGCACCCCGCATCCCTACGATTTCGCCTCAGTTTTTTGACCCAAAAAATCATGGCCGATTCCGACGAACCCATCCTGCCGAAAAGCGAGACCGCTTCGCACAAATCCGAATACAACGCCGACGACCTGAGTTCGCTGAAAGGGCTCGAAGCGGTGCGCAAAAAACCGGGGATGTACATCGGCGGCACGGATGAGCGCGCGCTGCATCATTGCGTGAGCGAGGTGCTGGATAATTCGGTGGACGAATTTCTCGCCGGGCACTGCACGCACATCGACGTGACGATCCACAGCGATGGGTCGATCTCGATCCGCGACAATGGGCGCGGCATCCCGGTGGACATCAATAAAGAGGAAGGCATCCCCGGCGTGGAACTGGTGCTCACGCGGCTGCACTCGGGCGGCAAGTATGGACAGGGCAATTACGAATACTCGGGGGGCACGCACGGCGTGGGCGCGAAGTGCGTCAACGCGGTGTCGGAGTGGTTCAAGGTGGAAGTGACCCGCGACGGAAAGATCCACGCGATGTCCTTCGAGCGCGGGGTGACGAAGCAGCAGCTCCACGTCATCGCCGAGGTGCAGAGCAAGCGGCACACAGGCACGCTGATCACATTCAAGCCGGACGCGGAGATCTTCCTCGAGTCCACGGAATACAAAGCGGAGCGGATCATTACGCGGCTCAACGACCTCGCCTATATCAATGCACCGCTGTCGTTCACCTTCATCGACGAGCGAAACGAAAATCCGCGCGCGATTCAGATCCAGCATCCGCGCGGGGTGGAGGATTTCGTGGCGCGGCTCACCGAGAACAAAACGGTGGTGCATCCCAGGCCGATCATGATCAAAGGCACGCGCGACCGCGTGATCGTGGAGATCGGCCTGCACTACACGGATACTTATAACGAGCAGCTCCTCTGTTATACCAATGCGGTGCCGAATCCGGACGGCGGCACGCATTCCAGCGGTTTCCGCGGCTCGCTCACGCGGGCGATCAATCAGTACGCGAAGAACAACAACCTGATCAAAGACAAGGAGCCGGCGATCACCGGCAACGACGTGCTGGAAGGCCTCGCCGCGGTGGTCAGCGTGAAGCATCCGGACCCGCGATTCGAGTCCCAGACCAAAGTAAAGCTGATCTCACCCGAGGTGGAGAGCATCGTGGGCTCAGTGAGTTATGAGGGGCTGATGCTGCACTTCGATCAAAACCCCGGCGTCGGAAAGCGGATCATCGACAAGTGCCTCACCGCCGCGCGCGCCCGCGAAGCCGCGCGCAAAGCTCGCGAGACCGTGCGCAAAGGCGCGATGACCGGCGGCGGCTTGCCCGGCAAGCTGGCGGACTGCTCGGAGCGCGACCCGGCGCTCACCGAACTCTACGTGGTCGAGGGCGATTCCGCAGGCGGCTCCGCCAAGCAGGGACGCGACCGGCGGTTCCAGGCGATCCTGCCGATCAAGGGCAAGATCATCAACGTGGAGAAAGCGCGGCTCGACAAGGTGCTGCAGAACACGGAAATCCAGACGCTGATCACGGCGATCGGCACCGGGATCGGCGTCGCGAGCGGCGAAGCAACCGCCAAAGAAAACGAAGGCTCGTTCAGTCTGGAACGCCTGCGCTACGGCCGAATCATCATCATGACGGATGCCGATGTGGACGGTTCGCATATTCGCACCCTGCTCCTCACCTTCTTCTACCGCCAGATGCCCGACCTCATCCGCAAGGGGCACGTCTACATCGCCTGCCCGCCGCTCTATCTCATCAAACGCAAGAAGCGCGAAGAATACGTGGACGACGATGCCGCGCTGAACCGCATCCTGATCACGCTCGGCTCCGAGGAGGTGAAACTGAAGAATCTCGCCGACGGAAAAGTAGTCACGGCATCGCAGCTCAAGGACATCCTCGAGCTGCTCGAACGCCTTGCGAAATACAGCGACGCGATCCGGCGGCACGGCGGCGACTTCGAGACGTATCTCGGCGAACGCGGTCCGAAGACGGGCGAGTTTCCCGGCTTCATGGTCAAGGTGCGTGAGGGCAATACCGAATGGGTCACCTACTTCCCTGGCGAAGCCGAAGTGCGCGCTTTCCACGAGGAGAACCGCGACCTCGCGCTCTTCGACGACCCCGCACCGGAACACAACGGCGACCTCACGATCGAAGGCGAAGCTGCGGCACCGGTGGAGAAAGTCGCGCCGAAAAAAAAGGAAGAGGGCAGCCGCCGCCGGGCAAAGCTGATCGAGCTCCACGAGTCCACCGCGGTGCACAAGCTAGTCGATGAACTCAACCGCAAGGGCCTCAAGGTCGAGCACTTCTCGGACAGCGATAATCCGATCTTCGAACTCGTGGAAGGCGAAGGCGACAAGGCCGTGACACACGCGCTTTTCTCGGTGCCGGAAATCCTCAGTAAGGTCATCGAGATCGGCAAGAAGGGTCTCAGCATCCAGCGATTCAAAGGACTGGGTGAGATGAATCCGAAGCAGCTCTACGAGACCACGATGAATCCGGACAAACGGAAGATGTGGAAGGTCGAACTCAACGAAGACAACGCCGTCGAAGCCGACCGGATGTTTACTATCCTGATGGGCGACGTGGTCGAACCCCGCCGGCAGTTCATCGAAGACAACGCGCTGAATGCGCGGCTGGATGTGTAGCTATGCCCACTTCAACACGTCCAGTCGTGTTTATCGGGTCATCCGCCGAGGGCTTGGCGGTCGCACAAGCACTTCAAGTCAATCTCGATTTTTGTGCCGAGGTTATCTTATGGAGCCAAGGGGTCTTCGGCTTAGGTGAAGGAACTCTAGAAAGCCTCGTTGATCGCCTTGATAATTTTGACTTCGCAATTTTGGTTTTGACGCCTGACGATCTAACTCTTAGCCGCGGCACCGATTTTCAGTCTCCGCGTGACAACGTGGTGTTTGAGTTGGGCCTTTTTATGGGCGCCTTGGGACGAACTCGGTCCTTTATTGTTTACGACCGAACTGCCGACGTCAAATTGCCCACCGATTTGGCGGGAGTAACTCCTGCCACCTACCAACCACCTGCCGTAGGCTCTCTCGAATCTGCTCTCGGTGCATGTTCGACAAAGATTCAATCAGCAATCCAAGCTCAAGGCAATCGACCTCGCTCGAGCACTCCGCCACCGATCGACCAAGGGATGCAATTCCGTGTAATTGCTGATCTCCTAGAGACGCACGCGTTACAGTTTTTCATACTGATGCACGAAGCCGGTGCCATTCTGCATCGGGAAGGTCCATATATGATAGGGGTTCGATACCAATACGCTGCTGAGGACAGCACTGGAAACGGTTACTTTGGCGTTGATAAATTTTGCAGCAGGCTAGCTGACGCAGGCTTACTTGCGGTGGATTTGCGCAATCGAGTGAGTTTGTCCGAACGAGGGCATGCGTTTGCCGAGTGGCTCGCGGCCTCAGGATATCGCGCCTTTTACTTCTGGAGCGACGTGGGCACGTGGGGCGAGCGACCACCTGGTATGGAGGAGCATGAACACGCTGAGAATGCCCCACGCAATTTGTTCGAGCTTCATGCACGGGCCAGACAACAAGCCCAATCTTCTGCCGCTCTATGTGAGGAGCAACCTTTGCCACGAGAAGAAGGCTCAGCACCCCAACATTAATCTCGCGTTACCTTGCCATCCCTCTACATCATCGCAGGCCCGAATGGTGCGGGGAAGACGACTTTCATCAAGCGCTTTGCCCCGCGGTATCTTGCACTTCTCGACTTCATCAATGCCGATGAAATCGCCCGTGGACTTTC
>JANPHH010000163.1:0-24706 GCA_031424375.1 Chthoniobacter sp.
CGGAGATGGAGGCGGAACTGCCCCGCGTCCACGCTGGGAAAGAAATCCTGGCCCAGCTGCGGAACCAGCAGGAGCGACCCGAAGCAGAGCAGCATGAAAAAAAGCGCGAACACCTTCCGATGCGCCAGCGCAGCGGCCAGCAGACTGCGGTAGGCCAGGCAAAACCGATCGAAGCCCGCCTCGAAGATTCCTTGGATCGCGACGAATGGGCGTTTCCAGAGCGCGACTTTGACGCCTGCGTCCTCGTCCCCGTAGTGATCGGCGTTCCGGTAGAACCACATCACCATCGTCGGGATCAGGGTCCGGGAAAGAACGTAGCTCGCGAGCATCGCGAAGACGACCGCCTCGGCGAGTGGCACGAACAGGAACCGCGCGACACCGGTGAGAAAAAACATCGGCACGAAAACGATGCAGATGCAGAGCGTGCTGACGAATGCGGGCAGCGCGATTTCCTGCGCGCCGTCGAGGATCGCCGTGATGAGCGGCTTCCCCATCGCCATTTGCCGGTGGACGTTTTCGATCTCCACCGTGGCGTCATCGACGAGGATGCCGACGGCGAGCGCGAGCCCGCCGAGCGTCATCAGATTGATCGTCTCGCCGAGCGCGCTGAGGCAGGCGATCGAGGCGAGCACGCTGAGCGGGATCGAGATCGCGATGATGACCGTGCTCCGCCACGAACCGATGAAGAGCAGGATCATCAGCGCGGTCAGCGCCGCCGCGATCACGCCCTCCTTCAGCACGCCATCGATCGCCGCGCGGACGAAGAGCGACTGATCGGCGAACTCCTTCACCTCGAGATCCGTGGTGACCGTCGAGAGCACGCGAGGCAGCGCCGCCTTCACCCGCGCCACGACATCGAGCGTGGAGGCGACGCCGCTTTTCATGATCGTGATCAACGCGCCGCGCTGGCCGTTCATCCGCACGACGTTGGTTTGCGGGTTGAAGCCGTCGCGAACTTGCGCGACGTCGCGCAAATAAATCGTCGCGCCGTTGACGATCTTCACCGGCAGGTCGTTGAGATCGGCGAGAATGCGCGGGCTCGCGTTGAGTTCCACGTTGTAATCGCTGCCGCCGATCTTCGCGTTGCCCGCAGGGAGGATCACGTTCTGCGCGTTGACCGCATCGACGATGTCCTGCGGGCGGAGGTTCTTCGCCTTCAGCGCGGTGAGGTCGAGATCCACGACCACGGCGCGGAGCCGTCCGCCGTACGGCCACGGGATTTGCGCGCCCGGAATGTTCGCGATGCCCACGCGCACTTGATTCAGTGCGAGGTCGGCGACTTCCTGCTCGCTCAGCTTCGGGCTGGTCAGGCTGTATTGGAGAATCGGGACGGTCGACGCGTTGTAGCGAATGACGAGCGGCGGCGTCTGCCCCGGCGGCATCAGCCGCAGGATCGTCTGCGCCACGGCGGTGAGCTGCGCGACCCCGGCGTCCACATTCGCCCCTGGCTGGAGGAAGACCTTGATGATTCCCACGCCGTTGTAACTGCTCGACTCGACGTGCTCGATGTCATTGACCGTGGCGGTGAGCGACCGCTCGTGATTGTAGATGATGCGCTGCTCGACCTCCGTCGCGTTCAACCCCGCGTACTGCCAGATCACCGAGATGACCGGGATGTTGATGTTTGGGAAAATATCCGTCGGCGTCCGCACCAGCACGTACGGCGTGAGGAGCAGGAGCACGATCGCCGCCACCACGAAGGTGTAAGGGCGGCGAAGGGCGAGGCGGACGATCCACATGGGCGTGAGTGAGAGCTGCGGGAAGCGGACTCTAATTCGCCGCTGGATCTTAGAGCGGTCGCGGCGAAATCAGATCACCGCGAAACGAGCGCGTCGCTTTCCCGCTCCAGAGTGCCACAGGCCGACGCTCAAAGCGACCCGACCGCGGAGGCTACTCCTGATCGTCGTCCGGACCCCAGAGATGTTCTTTGGTCCAGCGGTTCTCGTAAAGCTTGCAGAGCCCGATCGCCGGGGCCACGCCGCCATAGTAGCTCGCGGTGGTGGTGTATTGCTTGTCTTCGTCGTAGGTGCCGACGGCGATTACCGCGTGATCGAAGTGCTCGCTGAGCATCTCGAACGCCTTGTCGATCATCTGCTGCTGGGCTTCGGTCATGCGCGGAAAGTGGCGAGGGAAGGCGATGGGTGTCGAGTGAGAAAACGTCGCGGTGCACTTCGCGGAGGGCGGAGCGCAAGTGGGCTGATCGGCCGACTCCGGCAATCCGAGGTCCCTCGGCTTCGTTACCCTCTGCTCGGGATGACAGGGCGTTTTCTGAGTTTTGCGACGAACGCTTGCTCCGCGCCTCGCTCGGCTGGTCGGTGCACATCCGGTCGGGCTGCGCATTGACCGAACGGAACGGGACTCATAGCCTCCGCGAATGAAAGCCCCCATCCTCTTTTCCCTCTTCGCTCTGGCCGGTGCCGCGGTTGGCGCAGATTCCGCCGATGGCTGGCAGACGCTGTTCAATGGTTCACTCAATGGCTGGAAGGCGAGCGATGCGCCGGGGACTTTTGCGGTGATTGACGGCGAACTCGTCGCGCACGGCGAGCGTTCGCATCTTTTCTACGTCGGGCCGGTGGGGAATCACGACTTCAAGAACTTCGAGGTGAAGGCGGAAGTGATGGCGAAGGCGGGCTCGAATTCGGGCTTCTACTTCCACACCGCGTGGCAGGAGACGGGCTGGCCCGACAAAGGCTTCGAGGTGCAGGTGAATAACACGCACAAGGACCCGAAGAAGACGGCAGGGCTTTACATCATCAAAGACAACTTCGAGGCGCCGGCGAAGGACGGCGAGTGGTTCACGCTGACCATCCGCGTGGAAGGAAAACACGTGGTGACGATGGTGAACGACAAGGTGATCACGGACTACGTGGAGCCGGAGGATTTTCAGCCGCTCGCGAAGTATCCCGGACGGAAGATCGACCGCGGCACGTTTGCGATCCAGGGGCATGATCCAGGCAGCGAAGTGCATTACAAAAACATCCGGGTGAAGCTGCTGCCCTGAGCGGCGCGGGGTGTTGATTTTTGAGCCACGGATCGACACGGATGGAACACGGATGAAGCGATTCACGGGGCAGCCGATCCGTGAAAATCCGCGTTCATCCGTGGCTGAATTTTTTAGGGGAGTTCCGCGTTGCTGCGCGGTCGGGGCTGCCGTTTACTGCGCGCATCATGTTTTTCGTCACGGTCCTCGGCAGCGGTAGCGCGGGAAACTGCGCGCTGGTCGAGACGCCGCAGACGCGGTTGCTGATCGATGCGGGGCTGAGCGCCAGGGCGCTGAAGGAGCGGCTCGCGCTATGTGGCGTGAATCCGCTGGAGATCGACGGCATCCTGCTCACGCACGAGCACTGCGACCACGCCGGCGCGCTGGAAGTGTGGTGCAAGCAGTGGCAGACGCCGATCTACTGCAACCGCACCACCGCGGAATCGCTGCAGAGCGATGGCGCGCGGCCCAAGGACTGGCGCTACTTCCCGACCGGGAGCACGTTTTCCATCAAGGACATCACGGTGGAAAATTTTCCCGTGCCGCACGATGCGGTGGACCCCGTGGGCTTCGTGCTCCACTCGGGCGATGGCACGCTCGGTGTGCTCACGGATCTCGGGAAAGCGACGCGGCTCGCGGTGGAGCGCGTGCGGCACGCGCAGACGCTGCTCATCGAGACGAACCATGACGAGAAGCTGCTGCAAAATTGCACGAAGCGTCCGTGGTCGGTGAAGCAACGGATCATGTCGCAGCACGGACATCTCTCGAATGGCGCAGCGGCGAATGTGATCGGTGATCTGCTCGGCGGCGGGAAACTCCGGCGGACGGTGCTCGGGCATCTGAGCCGCGACTGCAACAGCCCGGAGCTGGCGATCGGCGCAGTGCGCGCGCGGCTCGCGGCGGATGGCGTGACGGAGGTGGACGTGCTCTGCGCGACGCAGAAGGAGATCACGCCGCGCTTTGCGGTGGCGGGAGGGTAGCGGTGGAAGTGAGGATGATTTTCTCCCCGTCCAGCACTTCCCGCAACGCTGCGAAGTCGGGTTCGGCGGGTTCGGCTCCGGGATGAAAGTAGATCTCGCTCAAGCCTGGCGCCAGGCCGCGGATCAAGGCGGCAAGCCGGTTGCCGGTCATGCGGCCGGTGTCGCGCAGGCCGAGGACGCGGTCGGCGGCGTGGCAGGGAATGCGGCGCGCGGCGGCGGCGCTGAGGGCGCGGAAGATGAGCGCGACGGGGGAGAAATTTCCGGGTTCGCGGACGAGGCGGATGAGCGCAAAGCCGGCGAGGTGCGGGATGAGCGAGCGCAGGATCGTGGGGTGGAGATGGAGGTGGGTGTGGCCGTCGACGTGGCTCGGCGCGAAGCCGAGTGCGTGGAACCGGGCGAACTGCGCGGCGATCTCGACCGCGAGCGGGGCGGAGAGTTTTCGCTGAAACGCGTAGCGGAGTCCGGCCAGCGCGGGCGAGGGCATGAGGCGCGAACCATCGGCGGCGAGGCCGTCGCAGAGGGTGAGGTGGAGGCCGACGCAGAGCGCGGGATTGCGGCGGGCGATGCGCACGGCTTCGTCGGCGCCGGGTTCATTGACCATGAGGCTGGCCTGGGTGAGCACGCCGGAACGGTGATGGCGCTCGATGGCTTCATTGACCGCGCTGCTGCGGCCGAAGTCGTCGCCGGTGAGGAGGAGATGTTTCACGATGCGCGTTGGCTCGGAGGTTCTACGGGAATCAACGCCGCGTGTCATCCCGAGCGGAATGAAGGGAGCCTGAGTGACCAAAATGGAGCCGAGGGACCTCGGAGTGCGGAGAGATCCATGATCCTTCGGAAGGCCGAGGTCCCTCGGCTTCGTTACACTCCGCTCGGGATGACAGGCTTTTCTTTGATGATCAGCGCCAGTGGGCCTCGATCGCTTGTGCATGGACGTGTTGCGCGTCGAAGCCTCGTCTTTCGAACTCGTGCGGCTCGACGGCCTTTGGTTTCGTCCGCCCAAAGGAGCGGGGACCTGGGATGATGGCGTGGCTCGGTGGGATCGCGGCGGGGATTTGTGCGGGCGGCGTGATCTATCAGTGGCTCGGTGCGCTGCTCGGCACGCGCTGGCTGGCGGAGCGGCCCGCGGCTTCCTCCGAACCGCTGCCGCCGGTGACGCTGCTGCGTCCGCTAAAAGCTGGTGTGCCCGGTCTCGCGGAAAAACTCGACCAACTCGCGCAGGCAATGGGCCCTGGCGATCAGCTCGTGCTCGGCGCCGCGGTGGATTCCATGGAGCTGGCGCAATGTGCGGCGGTGCAGGCGGCGTATTCCGAGCGCGACATCGTGGTGGTGCCGTGCCGGGAAGGCGCGGCGCGGAATCCGAAGATCTCGAAGCTGGGGCAGATGGACGCTGCGTGCCGGCACGAGCGGTTGATTCTCAGCGACAGTGAGGCGGTGATCGATGCGGTGTGGCTGGCGGCGCTGCGGCGCGAGTGGCAGGGGCATGAAGGCGCGGTGCTGACGACTCCGTATCGCTTTATCGGGATGAAGACGTGGCCGCAGCGGCTGGACGCGGCGGCGGTGCTGCTCGGGCTTTGGCCGGGGCTGGCGATCGTGCGGCGGTGGGGGCGGGTGGATTTCACGCTCGGCGCCTGTACGGCGTTGCGGCGGCGGGACCTCGCGGCGGTGGGAGGCTGGGCGGCGTTTGGCGATTTCCTGGCGGAAGACCGGCAGCTCGGCAAGGCGCTCGCCGCCCGCGGACAGACGATCCGCCTCGCGGCGACCGTGACCACGCTGGAATGCGACGCATTAAGCTGGCGCGACTGGTGGCGCCACCAGTGCCGAGTGGCGACGACGTATCGCGTGGCATCGCCGGCGGGATTTGCGGGGACGATCCTGACGCACAGCAGTGCGGCGGCGCTGCTGCTGGCGCTGATGCCCGGCAGCGGGACGGCCCGCGTCTGGTTTATGGGATGGGCGGGGCTCTCGGTCGCGCTGCGCTGGCTGGCAGCGAAGCGGCTGGAAAAAATGGCGCGGTTTGGTGTTCCGGGTTTGCTCGGCTGTGTGGTGGTCGCCGGGTGGATGGAGACCGTGGGGTGGGTGCTGAGCTGGGTCGTAAAGGGCGTTTGGTGGAGCGGTCGGCGCTGGCAACTGAGCCCTGATGGAAAGCTGGGGATGAGGCCGGATAAAGCGGTCGGGTAAATTATTTATGCCCTGCCTTGACGCTCTGGCGCCCCACGCTAGTCTGCTCGGTTCTTTGCGGCCCCGCCCTATGATTCCATCTCAAATCGAGCCCCTCGAGGCCCGGATCGCCCCGGCCACTCTGTCGATCGCGCCAACTTCGATCACCGAGGGCAATTCGGGGAAGACCTCCCTTAATTTCACGGTGACCCTTTCGGAAGCCGAGACCAGCGCGGTCACGGTCGACTTTGCCACGGGCAATACAACCGCAGAGGCGGGCGGCCTTTTCCCGGACTATGAAGCGCAGACGGGCACGCTGACCTTTGCCGCCGGAGAGACGAGCAAAACGATCGCGGTGCAGGTGCTGGGCGACCAACTGATGGAAACGGATGAGACGCTGCAGGTCACGCTGAGCAATCCGACGGTGGCGACGATCGACACCGCGACCGCAACGGGGACGATCGAGGATGACGGCGACACGGGGGTGGCAGTGACGATCAGCAACGCCGCCGACGTGACCGAGGGTGCAGGGGTCGTGAGCAAATTCACGGTGACGCTCGCCTCTGCGCCCACGACGAACGTAACGGTCAACTATTCCACCGGAGCCGCTGCCGACACGGCAAAACCGGCGCCTGGGACGTTCACGGATTACACCACGAAGACTGGGACGCTCACCTTCACTCCCGGCGGTCCGCTGACCCAGGAGATTTCGATCGCGCTCACCGATGACGCGTTCCGCGAGGACACCGAGCAATTCACGGTGACGCTGACGGGCGCGACAGGCGGGGCCTTGAGCACGTCGCCCTCAGCAGTCGGAAAAATCCTCAACGACACGGATGCGACGTTCGGCATTTTGCTGGGCGACCGCCGGTTGGTGGAGGGCAGCGCGGATTCGACGATTACCTTTACGCCGACGTTTTCGGGCTCGCTCGGCACCGCTTTCAATCTGACCCTCAGTACGCAGAATGGCACGGCGGCCGGCGGGGGTGACTTCGAAGCAAAGACGCAAACCTTTGCCTTCACCGCAAACCAGACATCGGCAAACTTCGCGGTCAAAATCAAGGGCGACTCGGTGTTCGAGACTGCGGAGAGCTTCTTTGTGAACGTCTCCGGCATTCCGTCCTCGGTGTCGGTGGTGAACGCCCACCCGGTCAACCCCGCCGCGCAACTCTCGGCTCGCGTCTACGTCTTCGATGACGACGTCGGGGCCGTGGGCACGAAACAGCTGCGCTGGACCGACGTGGATGGCGACCTCGTGACGCTGACTGTGAACAAAGGGTCGCTCGTCGATGGGTTCGGCCGGGCCGACGCGAACCGCGTCAACTTCCTGAGCAAGGGCTCGGTGGGTGGCCGGGAATTGCTCGCGCTCAATCTGAACAACAGCACCTTCGCCGGGGCGAATGTGACGCTGACCGCGACGAAGCAGACCGGTTTCCCCGATCCTACGGATGGCCGGGTGAATGTGGGGATCATTCAGGCGGCGGATTTTATCGCTCCCGAGTTGCAAGTGAATGGCGTCGACCTCGGGAGCGTCACCGTGGATGGCGACCTCGCCAAGATCACGGCGGGCGACCAGTTTTCCACTCCGGCGATTCGGAAACTGGACGTGTATTCGCTGGGAACGAATGCCGCGATCGTGGTGGACCTGCAAAACCAGGCAGGGAAGCCGCCGGACCCGAACGATATCGAGTTCATCCAGAGCGATGTGGTGGGGCCGATTTCGACGTTGAACGTAGCCACCGACGTCGGTGGTTTTGTGCATGTGATCGGCGCCGAGTTTGGGGTCATCGGCACGCTGAACATCAAGGGCGCGCTGAAAGGCGGAACGGCGGAGAACTCCGGCCGGATCACGGCGAGCGGCCGGATCGGGAAGACGACGATCGGGAGCATCGAGGGCGGCTCCGGAGAGAATTCGGGTCTGCTCAGCGGGACGAATTTGACGAACGGCGTGCTCGGGACGGTGATCGTAAATGGGGATGTCAAAGGGGGCTCGGGAGCGAGTTCCGGCACGATCTTCAGCTCGCTGAATCTGGCCAGCGTGACGATCGGCGGGAGCCTCATCGGCGGCAGTGGCAATGGGAGCGGCGGAATCGTGGCCGGTGGGACGATTGCAAAGATTCTCATCGAAAAGGATCTCAAGGGCGGTGATTCGCGCGCGACGTTACCGCTGGACCGGAGCGGATACATCTCCGCGACGAAGGTGTCCTCGGTGACGATCGGTCGCGACATCCTCGCCGGCAAAGACCTGGGCAAGGGCGTGCAGGGCAGTGGAGCGATCCAGGTGGACGTGATCGGCGCGCTGCTCGTGAAAGGAAGTGTCAAGGGCCAGACCGTCGCCGACGGCAGCACCCGGGCTGTTCCAGTGATCATTTCGGCGAGTGGACTGACGGACCTGCTCGCGATCAAGAGCGTGAAGATCCTTGGTTCCGCCACCGAGACGGAGATCCTGGCCGGGTATCAGTATCGCGGCCTGGCCACCAATGCGATGGCAACCGACGGCAAGGTCCAGCGCGGCATCCCCGTCAACGCGGACGCCTCGATCGGGACCATCGAAATCGGCAGCGGCCAGGTGACCAACGTCATCAAGGGCTTGAATATCGTGGCGGGCGTGGAGCCAACCGCGACCGGACGGCTGGGCGAGACGACGAATACGGTCATCAAGGCGGTAACCGGCACCTCTCTCAATGACCCGACGCGCTCCGCGCAGATCGCCAGCGTCCTTTTGCGCGGAACGGTCACGGCGAACACGGAGATCTACGGGATCGTGGCGCAGTCGCTCGGGTCGATCAAATACGGCCCGACGGGGACGACCGTGATCGCGCTGACGGCCGGCGCGGGCAACGACACCACGGCAAAGGAACTCGGGACTGGGTCGAAGTTTCAGGCGCTCGAACTCGCAACCGAACTGTAAGGCCACCCATCTCGTGCCCTCCGTGCAAAAACCCGCTTGCCAATGACTCTGGCGCAGGCATGCTTCCGCGGATTTTGCGGGTATAGCTTAGTGGTAAAGTTCCAGTCTTCCAAACTGGCCATGCGGGTTCGATTCCCGCTACCCGCTCCAACCCTGTATCCATCAGGGTTTTCGGGCGATTAAGGGTCTGAAAAGCGCAGAGTGAGAACGGTAAGTGAGAACAAGTCCACCGTTTTCCGCCATCATCCGCAGACGTTCAAGACCGTCCCCGCGCTGCATCGTAGCGAAGGATTCGCCGCTTCGTTCCCTCCCTCCATTGGAAAACGCAGCTTTTGAGCCGGATTTACTCCCCCGCGCGCGCGCCTGCGCGTATCGGTCCCAAAACTATCGAGTTTCCCCCGGCGGAATCAGCCCTTCTGCAATCAGCGCACGGCGAATGATCGCGATCTTTCTCGACCGTGCCAGCCAGCGATGGACCGTGCTCCTCGCCGGCATGGAGGGGTCTTCGCAAATCCGACGAAGCGGCTCGCCGCGGGAGATGCGCGTGCAAATCTTGTTCCAGATCCTACGGGTCTCGATCGTCGGGCGTCCGGGGCGTCGCTTTCTTGCTGGCATGGTGCTCGAACTCATGGCCTCGGTTCGCCGCAGGGGCAAGGCCAGGTCGGGGACGCTTCACTCGCGCGCGCGGGCGATACCACGCCCAAGCCTTGTTCCTCGCGCGCGCGAGAGAGCATTTGTTAGCAATTGTTAGCAATCCGCCCTCGCGCCCGCTTGCGCGATCCGTAAGCAAAACTCAGTAATAATCCGCCCGCCGATTGCCAAGCTCCCGCAGACGCTTCTGAATGCCGCTGGCCGTTCTCGGCATCTCCTCACCGGGCGGCAATTCCTTTCCGCATTGCGCGTAGAACCATTGCCGCGCTGCCCGCACGTCCGGGCGCTTCAACAACCGGCTCGTGCTGGCATACGCCCCGTTCCGGCTCCGCGGGTGGTATGTGTTGATGTAGGCGGAGACAATCCCCGGAAGCCCCCAGCGCCGCATCCCGTGCTTCACCGACTCCCCGACGCTGCGCAGGGCGAACCACCAATGCCGGATGCTGATTTCCTTTTCCATGCTCCACCGCGGCGCTGGAAACTTAGCATTTGTTAGCCCGCAAAACTCCACCACGCGGGAGGGGCGTCCTATGCGCGGCTTGCGGGGCGTGATCGTCAACCAGCCCAATTCCGCCGCTTGCTCGATCTCCCAAGCGTAAATCGTGTGGGAGCGCCACAAGTCCCGCATGGTTGCCGTCCCGCCATAGCGTTCGAGAACGCGACGGATGCGGCCGAGTCGTTCGCGGCAGAGGATCAAGGGTCTCATCGGATCGCGGCGTCTCAGCACAGACTTGACCAAGACTTGATCCGGCTCGCTCACCTGCGACGCCGACACCGAAGCAAATTCACGTTCGCCATCATCCCACGTTGCCCCTAAAACGCTTGCGCGGACATGCCCACCGAAGCCGACACCCGAATTATCATCGACCGCTTGCTGCGCGAGGCTGCTTGGAATCCCGAGGACAAGGCTCAGGTTTCAACAGAGGAGGCGGCGGCGGACGGGCGCGCTGATTACTTGCTCAAGAATCACCGCACTCACCCCCTCGCGGTATTGGAAGCGAAGCGCTTCTCGATTGATCCATATTCCGCGAAGCCGCAGGCACGCGCTTACGCCGAATCTCTCGGCGCGCCGTTCGTCATTCTGAGCAACGGCCAGGATCATTACCTCTGGGATTACTCGATCGGCGACGCGCATCCCATTCTCGGCCTTCCCACGCAGGCCGACCTCGAACGCCGGGCCAATCTCCGGCTGCACCGCAGCGGCGACCTCCAAACGGCACTTCGCGCGCGGCCTTACCCTTCGAGTTTCCGCTTCAAAGGCGAGGACTTGGACGCGCGGCCCTATCAACTTCGCTGCCTCGAAGCCGCCGACGACGCCCTCATCTCTGGACGGCTGCGAATGCTTTTCGAGAAGGCGACGGGCACCGGAAAAACCCTGACCATCGCCATGCTCATCAAGCGGTGGTTTCAGGCCGCAATCTGCTCGCGCGTGCTCTTCCTCGCCGACCGGATCGAGCTGGCGAAGCAGGCCAAGGAAACCTTTGACGACTATCTCCGCGACTACCCATGCACGCTCCTCTACGGAGGAAAACGCAGTTTGGAGGGACAGGTCGTCGTCGGCACGCTCGACACGATCGCCAGCCAGCTCGGCCCCGGCGGATTCGGCCACGCCTATTTCGATCTCGTGGTGACTGACGAATGCCATCGCTCGATCTTCAATACCCATCGGGCCACCCTCGCGCACTTCGACTCCATCCACATCGGCCTCACCGCCACACCGAACCCCGGCGAACTGCGCTGGATCAGCCCGCATGAGCGTCAGCTCGTGAAGAGCACCTACATGTTCTTCGATTGCTGGGATAGCGCGCGGCAGGAAGGGAAACCGACTTTCCGCTACACGATTCAGGAGGGCATCCGGGAAAAATTCCTCGCCGACTACAAAATCTACGTCGCCGAAACCGTGCTCACTTTCGACGGCACGACTTGGGAGGACGAGGAAATCGGCTTCCGCGATTGGGGCCGGACCGCGGAGAGCGAAGACCGGCTCAAGCTCATCCTCGATGAATACTTTCGCGTCGAGGAGGCGCGTCCCCAGCCTCACCCGCGCAAGACCATCGTCTTCGCCTGCGGCGAGCGGCAGGCGGTCATCCTGGAACGCCTCTTCAACAAACTCCTGCCCGACGACGCCTGCCTGCGAATCGCGCAGCAGACGCAGCGCTCGCCCTCCGAAGTGCGGCAGCGTTTCGCGGAGAAGATCACCTGTTACTCCAACAACGGGAATCCCAAGCCCATTATCGACCGTTTCAAATACGATCCGCTTCCCATCGTCGCGATCTCCGTCGATATGCTCGACACCGGCTACGATCACAAGGAAGTGGAAAACCTCGTGATGTTGCGGCCCACCACTTCGGCCATGAAATACGCGCAGATGCGCGGGCGTGGCAGCCGGCTTTGTCCTCGCATCGGCAAGACCGACTTCCTCATCTACGATTTCGTAAATAACCACGCGAACTTCGACGACCCCGGCCAGCGCTATCACCAGCCGAAGCAGGTTGGCCGTCGCCCCACAGGCGAGAACGAGCCCGAGCCTGATCCAGAGCCTCCGCTCCCACCACCGCCTCCTCCCCCTCCACCGCCGCGCGAGTTCACGCTCATTGCTGAAGGCTCGCTCGAAGACACTTTTCGCCGACGCCAGCTCATCATCGTCGGCCCAGACGGGCTGGAGATCGACCGGCAGAAATATCAGGACGAGTGGCGCGAAAAAATCGTCGCCCTCCGCGAGAGCGATCCGGTCGTGGCGAAGATTCTTGCCGGCGAACCCGTCGAACCGGAGGAGTGGGAAGACCTCGCCCGCCGTCTGCACGCACCGGAAATGTGGTTCGACGAAGCCACGCTCCGACAAGCCTTCGACCAGCCAACGGGCTCGCTGAACGATTTCATCCGTGCGGCTTTGGGCCTCTACCAGTTTCCGACCCGAGAAGAGCGTGTCGAGCGGGCATTCGCCGCGTGGGTTGCAGCGCATTCCGAAAGCCTCAAGCCAAACGAAGCGCGCATGCTTCACCTGCTCCGCAACGTCGTCCTCGCCGCGGCGAGCGAGCGGAAATACGCGGCGCTCGATCTCGCCATTTTCAGCCGCGCACCGTTCACCCTGCTCGGCGGGCGCGCCCGTATGGAAAGCCTCTTCGGTCGCGACCGCCTCACCGCGATCATGGAGGAGCTGAACGCCCTCATCTCCGCTGCCTGATTTCATGGATTCCTCATCGCTCTCGTCCCTCCTCAAACGTCTCTGCAAAGTCCTCTGGTCGGCCAACGTCACCAACCCGATCACCTACGTCACCCAAATTTCCTACCTCATCTTCCTCAAGATGCTGGAGGAAATGGACACCGAGCAGACCGGCGCGGGCGGCGCGGGAAAGTCCGCGTTCTTTGCCAAGGTAAAACTCAGCGGCGAGGACGTTGATTTCGCGCGGCTGCGCTGGAGCGTCCTCACTTCCGATCCCGACAACGCCCGGATGCTCGAAACTCTGCGCACCCTTCTCCCGCGACTCGCCTTCCATCCCGCGCTCTCGCCCGCGGCCCGCGCTCTCTTCGAGGATGCCGCCGTGGTCATCCCCGATGGGGCCACGCTCCGGCAGGCCGTGGACATCATCGCACCCGTCCACTTCCTCGCCGAAGACGCCGACGTGAAGGGCGACCTTTTCGAGATTCTCGTCAACGACCTTGGCAGCCAGAAAAAGGCCGCACAGTTCCGCACTCCGCGTCATCTCATCCGCGTGATCATCCAGATTCTCGACCCGAAGATCGGCGAGACGGTGTGCGACTCTGCCGCCGGCACGGCCGGATTCGGCATCGCCACCTACGAGCACATCCTGCTTGCGAATACCTCGCCGGAGTTCGTCCGCGAAGTTATGGCCCCCTATGGCTTGACGGTGAAGCGAGGCGTCGGCGACCGCCTCACGCCTTCGCAGTGGGAGTTTTTGCAGACCGGCACCCTGCATCTTTTCGAGGGCGACAAGGACATCATGCGAATGGCCGCCATGAATGCCGTCCTCCACGGCTTCGACCGCTCGCCCATCGTCCGCCGCGACTCGATTTGCGGGAGCGAGGATCGCTGGGACGAAGTGCAGTTCGACGTGATGGCGGAGAACCCACCCTTCTCCGGCCAGCGCGGCGACGCCAAGCGCTCGCTCCGCGTCGAGAAAGGCGACAAATACGTCCTCTTCCTCGCCCACGCCCTGCGCTCGCTGCGCCCCGGCGGACGGGCCGGCATCGTCTTTCCGAATGGCATCCTCTTCGGCGACACGAACTCGCACATCGAGGTAAAGAAACGCCTCCTCGCCGAATGCGACCTCGAAGCGGTCGTCACGCTGCCCAAAGGAATGTTCGAGCCATACACGCCGAACCCCACCTGCTTCCTAATCTTCCGCAAGACCGGACGCCCCAGCGGCGACGTGTGGTTCTACAACGTCGAAGGCGACGGCTCTTCGCTCAGAAAAGCGCGCAAGTTCGGCTCGCAATATCGCAACGACTTTCCCGACCTATTGGAAAAATGGCCCACGCGCGCCACGGAGCCGGGCCGCGCCTGGCGCGTCCCCGCGCAGCGCATCATCGACAACGGTTACAACCTCACCCTCACCAGCCTCGGACTCGTGGAAGCGGAGGCCATTGAGCATGCTGAGCCGGAAGCAATCCTCGCGAGCGTTGCGGAAAAGGAGCGGCGGATTTTGGAGATCGTCGAGGAGATGCGGGAACTCGTGATGGCGGAGGTGGAATGATTGACTCAGACGAACTGCCGACAGGTTGGGACGAGGCCACGGTCAAGGAACTCTGCGGCCAACCGCAATATGGCTACACCGAGTCAGCGACACTCCAACCAATCGGGCCGAGGTTTCTCCGGATTACCGACATCCAAGATGGCGATGTGAATTGGGAATCCGTCCCGTATTGCCCATGCAATGAATTGGGCAAGTATCGACTCGCTGACGGGGACATTCTGTTTGCACGCACCGGTGCGACGACGGGTAAAAGCTACCTCGTCCACAATCCGCCGGAAGCGGTCTTTGCATCATACCTGATTCGGATTCGTCCAGGGACGCGTGTTCTACCCGAATGCGTTTGGTGGTATTTCCAAAGTTCCGGCTATTGGGCTTCCGTTTTCGGAGGCATCGAAGATGGCAATCGGCCCAACATGAACGGCACAAAGCTCGCCGCACTTCGCGTTCCATTTCCGAAATCGAAGGCAGAGCAGCGCAGGTTGGTAAGGCGAATCGAAGAGCTGGCGAGCCGAGCGCAGGAATTGCGCGCCTTGAATGCGTCGCTCGTCGATGAAGCCACCCGGCTTCTCGCCGCCGATTACAGCCGCATTTCTCGCGATGCCCCGACTCGCCGTTTCGGAGACGTTGCGAAGCTGGTTCGCCGCCGAGTGACAACGCGCCCTGACGAGTGCTATCATGAAACGGGCATCCGCAGTTTCGGCAAAGGCACGTTTCACAAACTCGCGGTGACGGGTCGGCAACTCGGTGACAAGCGCGTGTTCCGCATCCATCCCGGCGACCTCGTTTTCATGAACGTGTTCGCATGGGAAGGCGCCATCGCCGTCGCCAAGCCCGAGGACGAGGGCCGCGTCGCTTCGCATCGCTTCATGATGCACGAAGTTGATCCGGCGCAGGCCACCGCCGAGTTCCTCTGCTACCACCTCCTCACCGATCACGGAATGGAACACATCCGCGCCGCCTCGCCCGGCTCTGCCGGACGCAACCGCACCTTGGGCATTACCAAGCTACACGCCATCCCGGTTCCCGTCCCGCCAGTCGAAGCGCAACGCCGATTCTCGAAGCTCAACGCCTTGCGCGACAAGCTGCGCCGGCTGCAAACCGAGACGGAAGCCGAACTGGCCGCCTTCACCCCCGCCCTCCTCGCCAAAGCCTTCCGCGGTGAACTGTGAGCACCGAACCGTCATTTTACGCCCTCTTCCGGCGGAGTCGCTACATTCGCAGTGAGGAGGAAGATCAAGCAAGTAACTCACGCCAGAATCGCAAGGAAAACTATGCCGTCGCCGCGGTCGCGTTTGCCCTCAAGCATGACGAAAAATTGCTGCGCCATTTTTTGGAGACTGTGTGCGGCATCAGCATGCAACACGGTCACGTTCCCACACTCGAAGTCCAACGGTTCGATCACTCAGACCTCGTAATCAAGGACGGTGCCGGACTGTGGCTGGCGGTCGTGGAGTTCAAAATAGATGCAGGTGTTGACGACAAACAGCATCCCGACTCTCCTGCGTTCCTCGACGCAGACGGCTATGGCACGCTCATCCCCGACGAACTCGAATACCGAAGTTTCGGGCAAAAGCACTACATCGTGCTGGACGACGCCACTACCTTCGCCGACGGCCCGCGAAACTGCCTCGAATGCAAGTGCCGCTCCTGGGCCGACCTCGCCTCTGCAACTGGCAGCGAGGTCGGATTGTGGGCTGACCTGCTGACTTCCCTCGGCGATCTGGGGGTCGCCGCCTTCCAGTTTCGAAAGCTCAAGAACATGAACAACGCGATCCACACCAGGCAAGCCGTCGCGATGCACCGAACATTGTCAGCGCTCGCATCCAAGCTGAAATTTGGGGCCAGCGGGAGCCTGGACATCGACATGGAAGGCGACGAGGCGTGGTACGGGCGAAATATCCCGCTCGACAGGCTTTTGAAGCATATTTACCTGCGCGTGAATGCCGGCACAAAGTCCATTGGGTGGTTTGGCTATCAGGCGGGCCTCGATCACATGGAACTTGCCGTGCGTTTTTGTTGCGAATCGAACGAAGCGGCAGATCGGATGGAAAACTACGTGCGCTCGATGTTACAGAACGGACCCGCCGGCAGATTTGAACGCGACGGGACTGCCGTTGCCTTTCTATCGAACGTAAACCCCAGCCCCGGCGACGCAGAATGGTTTGAGTCGGTGTTCAAGGCGCTGGAAGACAAGAACGCGCCGTCCAAGAAATGACGGGAGCCCTTTTTCGCTGGCGAACCGAGCGGGTCGATCGTGCGTGTCGCCCGCGGCGCAGCTCTGGCAACCCATTCCGCGGTGAACTGTAATGCGCACGATTCTCGTGCGGACGATCAATGAATCGTCCGCGGACTTCGATTACCTGTTCAACCTTTGGAAGATCACGAGTCAGGACGATGAAGACCTGTATCTCGATTTCTCCGGTTGCCGCTTCCTCGGTCAGAATGCGGTGGCATTTCTAGGCGGCCTCGCGCGTTTGATCGAGTCGCGGGGGCGGCGAGTCTGGTTTGCGTGGCACACGCTGAATCCAGCGGTCAGGGCGAATCTCACTCAGAACGGCTTTCTCCGCGCCTTCGGCCATCCCCGCGAACCGTGGATTGGCAACTCCATTCCCTTCCGAGAGGATCGGGTGATGAGGCCGCTCGGCTTTGCCGTCCACCTTTCGCGGCGCTGGCTGGGGCGTGGATGGATCAATATCAGCGATGGGCTCCGTGATGCCATCGTCGGACGGGTCTGCGAGGCATACTCCAACGTCTTCGAGCATGCGCGGTCGGAGATTGGGCTTTTCAGTTGCGGACAGTATTTTCCTACGCGCAGCGAACTAAAGCTCACGATGGTGGATTTCGGCGTCGGCATCCCGTCCAACGTGCGCCTCCATTTTCTCAATACGCAAAACCTCGCGCTCCACCAGCTCCAAACCCACGCTTGCATGAAGTGGGCATTTCAAGAAGGCACGAGCACAAAGCCCGGCGGACGGGGCCTCGGGCTTGACCTTCTGGCATCATTTGTGCGACTAAACGATGGTCGCATGGAAATTTTCAGCCACGAAGGCCACGCACTCGTGACGAAAGCCGGGGTCGCATTTGCTGCGCGCCCGGTGTACTTTGAGGGCACGCTCGTCAACGTCTCCATCCGCTGCGACGAAAGATTTTACCGACTCCAGTCTGAACGTCCCCCTGGTCCACCTTTCTAATTCCCTGCCTCCATGAAAATCTCCATCCACGATTTGATCGGTGACGTGTGCATGACCTACGACGACGGCGAGCGCCTCCACGCGACCTTCCGCCCGGCTTTCGACGCCGGAGAGACGGTCGAACTGGATTTCGCCGACACGCGCATTTTCGTCTCCGCGTTTTTCAACGCCTCGGTCGGTTGCCTTCTGGAGCACTACACGCGGGATGAAGTCCGCGAGCGGTTGCAGTTCCTCAATCTTCCGGCTGCCGCCGCCGAGCCGCTCCGCCAGTCCGTCGAGAACGCCGAACGCTATTACCGCGACCCGGCTTTCCGCGAGTCTCTGGACAAGGTGCTTGAGAATCTTGCCGCGGAAGCCTGATGCCAATTCGGTACGCGGTGCGGGCGCAGGTCGTTGACTTGCAAGCGGACACGCCGCGGGCGGGTGACGCCTTCCTCGTGGATACGAATGCGTGGCTGTGGACGTGCTACGCAAAAGCCACTTTAGGCATGGATCATCGCCGCCGCCAGCAGACGACGTGCTACGCCGGCTATTTGAACCGCTGCGCCCGTGCCGGCTCGTCGCTCCGCTGGTGCGGCCTCGGGCTCTCCGAGTTAGCACACCAAATCGAGCGCGCGGAATACGAAATTTGGTTGGCGGCCGGCCACGCGAATGAAAAGCCAAAGGAGTTCCGACACAACTACCCCGCAGAGCGGGTTCGCGTGGTGCAGGAAATCGAGAACGCATGGCATGCCGTCGAAGCGCTCGGCACCGTACTCCCGGCCCCGCTCGTCGTGGATCATGCCGCCACCACGAACGCCTTGGCGGAATACAAGACCCTCGCCGTGGACGGCTACGACCTCTTTTTCCTCCAAGCCGCCCGCGCTTCCGGCGTGACACAAATCATATCCGACGACGGCGACTTTTGCGGCGTGCCGGGAATCACACTCTTCACCAGCAATCGGAGTGTGCTTTCGGCAGCGCATGCTCAGGGAAAAATGCTCGTCCGGTAGGCGCGGACAGCTTCTCCCAACGGCAGTCGCCCTCTTTCGCTGCCGCAAACCGCAATCGTCCACCGCACGCATCGCGCCCGCGCAGCGTGCCGCCCGTGAATCCATCGGCACCCTGCACCGTCACGCTACCTGCTCACCAACCGCACGCCGTCACACCGCCGCCCGCTTCGCGCGACGTGCCGGCGTCCCGCCGAGCGCGGGCACGAATGCCAGCCCGCAGCATGCGCCGCGCATCCTGCCCCAAAAGTCGGGCGCGATGCGCGAGCGCTCACGAACCACGCTCATCCTTCGCTTGCCCGCGGCTGCCCTCGTCGCCAATCCAGCCTTGCCCGTCTCCGCTCGCCTATGTGGCTCCGCACCGCAGTAGTCAGACCGGGCGGCCTCCGGCCGGGCGCTGCCGCGGGCGCAACACAGCACCCTCGCTGCGCTCGTCCTCGCCGCCGCCGCTGCGAACGCAGCTCCCACGGCGCGCGTCGCGTCGGGCTGCCCGTCGGGCCAGCGTTCGCGTTACGTCACCCGTCCCTCCGCGGGCGCGTTCTGCGAGCGGTGCGTTGCTGCGCTCATTCATTCGCGGGGTGTGGCGCTCCGCGCGCGGTCGCCGCGGCCCGCCTCGCTTCGCTCGCACCGCGCCGCGTTCGGCTCCGGCTAACGCCTTCGCCTCGCTCTCGCCGCCGCGCGAACCGCCCGCTCCATTCGCCTTCCCTTCGCGCGTGGCGGCGTCGCGAGTCTGCCGCCGTCCTACCACTCCAGCCGCCTTGCCCCTTTCCGCGTCGCCCGCCGCTCGCCTCCGGCATTGAATGGCTCGCGGTGGCTCGCGCCTGTCAAGCAAGGGCGCTCGCCGGACATGGAAGATTTTTTCGCCTCTGACGTAAGAAAAAGTGCTCAGATGAACACTATCCTTGAAAACCCTCGCTCCGGGTGGCAGGTTGGGCTACACCCTGCATATGCCCTTGGACTTCAACATCAACACACGAGACGTGATTACCGACGACCCGACAGATCGGCGTTTGGCGGAGTTGATTCTTTTTGTCGCGAACCGATGCACAGACGACAAAAAGTTCGGTGCCACAAAGCTAAACAAGATTCTGTTTTTCTCTGATTTCGTCTCCATGCGACGGCAGGGAAAAGCGATTACGGGAACCCCATTTATGCGCGAGAAAAAGGGGCCTGTACCGAGGCGGCTCGTTCCGGTAAGGGAGAGTCTGATTGATCAAAAGCGCGCAGTAATTAAGAAGGTAAAGCTTTTTTCGGGCAATGAGCAGCATCGGCTGATCGCCCTGGATGAACCGGACCTGAGCATCTTTACATCTGCCGATATTGATATTGTGACGGCCATTATCGACGCGCTTTGGAATAAGACCGCTGAGCAGGTTAGTGATCTGTCGCACGAACTCCCGGCGTGGGAGCTTGCTGATGACAAAGAGGACATTCCGATTGAGGCAGCTTTCATCCTGTCCATAAAGGCAACCGCGCAAGCCGCCTCGTTGTGCCAGCTCCACGCTGGACGCAACTAGAGCAATGGCCTACGAAATCCAATGGTCTGAGGAAGCCCATTCGAAGCACAATCTGCTGCTGGCGGGCCTAAAGTACTTTGATTTCGGTGTGCGCGGGCTGGAATGGGCGCTTTCAACGAGGCCATATAGGTGCGAGCGAATCGGAGATTCTTCCGTGAGATCAATCACTCTAGGGCCCTTTCATGATGAAAAGGGCAGCGAGATGTCGGTCTGCGTATGTTTTGAGATTCTGGACGAGACCACCGTCAGAATTCTTTGGATGGAAGTTTCCGCTGGCGACTAACGAAGAGGTTGAGGTACGGGCGGTGATTTCAAACTAACCCACTACCCGCTCGCCCGCCGCGCCCTCGCAACTCCAAGGCTGCGCGCTGCGCTTGCCCGCTGGCGCGGTATTTCCATCCGCCGAGAGATTGACTGCCGCGGTAGCTGAATCGTTATAGTGTTCATGTGAATGGGGTATCCCTTTAGCTCCACACGTGACAAAGTTGTCCAATGGATGCTTCAAAAACGCGCCCGATTGCGGGAGTGGACTACCCGACGACTTGGGTTGAGTTTCTCAACTGGTTCCATTCGGAGCGGGCATGTCGCGATTATCTCGAGAAATTGCGCTGGGTTGATGGTTTCATTTGCCCCAAGTGTGGCAGGATTAGCCAAGTCGAACGGATGAGCCGCGGACGATTGATTTGCCGAGAATGCAGACATCAGGCGACGGCGACGGCAGGCACCGTGTTCGACAAAACACGCACCGAGCTGCGCGTGTGGTTTGCCGCCATTTGGTATATCACTAACCAAAAGCACGGGGTCAGCGCACTGGGCCTGCAGCGCGTCCTTGGGCTTGGGAGCTACGAGACCGCTTGGGCCATGCTCCATCGACTGCGGCGCGCCATGGTGCGCCCTGAGCGGGAGTTACTCCACGGAGAGGTTGAAATTGATGAGACCTACCTTGCGCTCACGGGCAGGAAGACCCCCATCCTTGCCACGGGTCGCAAAAGCAACACCACGAAGGTGCTGGTCGTCATTGCCGTTGAAATGCTGGAGCCCAAGGGCTTCGGCCGAATCCGAATTCGACAAGTCGATCAGGGTGACTATGAGCACCTGATGCCATTTATTCAGGAGTCCGTTCGTGTCGGGGCGCTCATTCACAGCGATGGCTCTGGCGCTTACAGAAACCTTGAAGAGGCCGGATATCAGCATCGACGAACGGTTCATCTCGGATCGGACAGGCCAGCTCATGAATCCATGCCAGGCGTCCACCGCGTTGCCTCATTGCTTCAGCGCTGGATGATGGGGACACTCCACGGTGCCGTGCAGCCAAAGCACCTCGACTACTACCTTGACGAATTCGTTTTCCGCTTCAATCGCCGAACCTCACGTTCACGGGGATTGCTCTTTTATCGCTTACTTCAACAGGCCGTCATGACCGGGCCTGTCACCTACGCGAAGATCGCAGGCACGCCCAACGAGCCGGGGAAGTAGAAGGCTGTGGAGCTAAAGGGATACCCCATTTCATGTGAACATTGCTCGTCTTCGCGAGATCCAAGCCCGTTTCGCAGCCGCCGCAGCGGACCTTGAGAGTTTGATCGCCGAGGCGGAAAAAGAGCGCGATCCGTTGGCCGCGCACATCTTCCGGGCGCGGATTTCCTACCAAGTCGCGGCGGAGCGCGATCAGACGAAATCTCAGAAGCGCGTCGAGTGGGAGGTGGATCGCTCGTACCAAGAGGCACTCAAACTCGGCTACCGCGGACAGCGCGGGCACTGGCTGGTGATTCTCTTTTCCCGGTCCCAGCCCGGCTGATAGCCTTAGATCACCTTAGAAAAACTCCCCCTGCGCGGCTTGAGGCGGCGGAAGGGTCGGAGGAATCGGAGGCAGCGAACTTTCGGCGCATGCGCCTTTTTTCTCCGGGCGAGTGACCTTCAATTTCGGCGGCAGTTCGTCGTGCAGCAAAGCTTCGGGCGGCAGACCCCGGCAGAGGGCGGCGAGGCGATCCGCGGGCAGTGGTTGATCGCCAAGCCATTCATCAGCGTCGGCGTCGGCGAGTACCACAGGCATGCGGTCGTGAAAGCGAGCCACGAATTCATTGGGCTCGGTGGTCACCAGGGTGAAGGCGTCGCCTTCCCACAGGCCGGCGAAGAAGAACACGGGCCGATCCTTCACCGTGAACAGGATTTCACCCTTGGCGCCGACCGGACCAAGGCCCGGTTCGTAGTAGCCGGTGGCCGGGATGAGGCAGCGCCGCTCCGCCGTCGCATAGCGCCATGTGAAGCCGCTGAGCTTGTCGTTGCGGGCGTTCGTCACCGGCTTGGTGACGGCCTTTTTCGCACCTTTGATGGTGATCGGGATGCCCCAGCTTTTGCTGAGCAGAGAGCGCTCGCCGGCTTGCTGCATGACGATGGGCGCGGGGTATTTTGGGTAGGTGTGCTCGGCGATCTCGCCCAGCGCTCCTGCGATCTTCACCCCTCCGAGGTGGACCTGCGTCCACTCAATGACCTTCTGCCCTTTGCGGTAGTGGTTGCACATGGCGGGCTAATTCACGATCGGCAGGGCTGAGAGCAAGTCTCTACCTGTTGGCACTGCGCCTCCAATTCCAGCAACGCCGCCGCGAGCACTTCGGCCTGAACGACGATGCGCTTGCCGTCGTCTTTGCTGGCGTCGGCGCTCCATAGCACGTGCCCTTGTCGCACGAAGCTGAACGTGCCGACGCTCCAGCCACGAGCGCGTAGCCCGTCAAAGATCATTTCGGCGTATGTCCGGCCAGTGTTCAGAGTAGTCTTCGCGGGAGGCTTCCGTTCTTTCCCACGGGTTCACTCGCGCTGCCGACGCGAGCATGAGCCGGGTTTCGCGCCCGGCGAGGATGTCTCCGGTTTATTTCGTGAACCGCCAAGCGCCAAGCCTTTTCCTCGATTTGAGCGCAGCCGATCTC
This sequence comes from Chthoniobacter sp., assembly GCA_031424375.1. GTDB lineage: Bacteria > Verrucomicrobiota > Verrucomicrobiia > Chthoniobacterales > Chthoniobacteraceae > Chthoniobacter. Next base: position 23,013 of record JANPHH010000163.1, read on the forward strand.
GGTGCCGTGCGCTTCAAGCGTTCCAATCTCGCCCGGCTGGTAGCGTGCGAGGTGTTCGCGCACGAAGCCCGCCGGTGGCCGGCGCGACGATACCAGACCGGGAGCAACGGCCCGGCGAGGTTGAGTCCTCGGCGGTCTTTTCGTGGGCGAATCTCGAATGAGTTCACGATTGATTCGAGCGCGCGGCATCCGCCTCGCGGCATTGCGCCTCCGCAGAATGCGCCACGCGTCCCGGTCCTCGACGGTGTGAACCGGCCCTGAGTCGTCGCCCGGACGCGTGGGCGCATGCGGTTGAAGCACACGCCAAGCCAAGCCCTCGCGCGCGAGTTGGTCGGCGATCATTTCCCAATACTTCGGCCCGGTGCTCATGCTGTGCTTCTCGGTGTTAATCCTTCCGCCCGGCCCGCGCGCCGCTAAGTCATCCGGGCTTGTTCAACAAGGGTTGCTTGCCGGCTCCGCGGCAAAGCAACCTTCAAGGTTAGGCGTCATGGGTTATACATTGAAGCTTCCTGTCTGTGAAAGTGGCATCCAATTTTTCGTTCCTTCGCGCAGAATAAGTGTCTCGCTGGAGAGAACTCCCTGCTGAAGGCGCTGCTGAATCTCTGAAACGGAAAACGGCCCTGTTGCTTCATTCGCCTCGGAGACATAAAAGCGAAGCTGTGCCTTTGCCGGTGGCGCGCTTTGGGTGGAGGCCTCGCCAAGAGGCTTTGGCAAACCCGCCTCGCGAAGAAGCGTGTCAATGTCGTCGAGCGTGTTCCACATACGATCTGTAGCCTTAGTGCTCTTGCTGAGGAGGTCTGTAATCGTTGCCGAATGCTCCCCCTGCTGAGTGAGGGAAGTCTGAACGAGCGTGCAGAGGCGGTCTGTGGAGTGCGCGGTTCGGCCGAGGTAGTCGATTGTCTGGGCGAGGCCAAAGTAAATGAGCGCAGATAAAACCAACGCGACAGCCACCCCAATAGCCGGAAGCAACGGCAAAGAAGAACGCGCCTCGCTAGCGCCAAATACGCAGATGATAAGCCATATCACGGAACCAATCAGCACAAGCCCACCGAGAACGGTGAAGATCGTCGAAAGAATAGGTTCACGATACTCCTTCATTTCAGGATGCGAATGACGACCCCAAGCTCAGCGACCGCGGAGTGCGGCGCGGCACCTGCATGGTGGGTGGAAAGGCGGCGGCGGAGGCAGGTGCCGTGACGCACGGAGCGGTTCGCAGCGCATGGCTAGGCGTGCGTATGGCCGAGTTGGCAGAGCGCATACGTGTCACTTTAGTGCGGCCTGCAACACAGCGCCAAGTATCACGCCTAGAAGGGCAAACAGTAGAGGAGTCAACCACCTGCGCTCTTGCGCGTATGCGATTGCGCGAGTGTGGAGTTCGATTGCCGCCTTGAGAAGTGTTTCAATCTGCGCTTCTGTCAGCGGCTTCCTAGTTCTACTTTGTGAAGAAAGTTCTTGCCCTCGGCGGCGGATTTTGTTGAACTTTGGGCCTGCACCCCGGCAGCGGGGAGCGTGAAGAAAACCACCACCAACCCATCCCGGCGCTGTCCGCTTCGCTTTTGAAGTGGGCGCGCCAAAACAAAAAATGACGCCGCCGGTCTGGCATCGGTGGCGCGACGCTTCATGGAGTTTTGCGACCGCTTCGGGCGGCATTTCGTCATCCACGGCAACGATTCGAGCGGGCATGCGCGCCATTA
>JANPHH010000164.1:0-2312 GCA_031424375.1 Chthoniobacter sp.
GCTGCGCGCGATGCCCGGGTGGTCCACGATGGCGGTGCATGGCTGGCTGCGGCCGGAGTTGCTGATTCCCACCGATCTCCCGGAGCGATTCAGCGTCGCGCAGATTCGGGGAATGTTCCTGCACGAGATGGCGCATGTGCGCCGCCGCGATGTGCTGTGGACGTGGCTGTTGCTCGGGCTTTGCGCGCTGCATTGGTTCAATCCGCTCGCCTGGCTGGCCCTGCGCCGTTTCCACGCCGATCGCGAGCTGGCCTGCGACGCGGCTGCTTTGCAGGCGCTCGATGCGTCCGCGCGGCACGACTACGGCGAGGCGCTGCTGATCTGCCTGGAAGGCCCCGCGCTCCACGCCGCTCCCGCTCTCGCACCTTTTTTCCGACGCTTCCCCGAACTCAAACAACGCCTCCAGAACATCATGAACCCTACCTCCCCCACCCTCCTTGGCCGGCTCCTCACCGCGCTGCTCATTCCCTCGCTGATCGCGATTACCTTCACCACTGCCCGCGCACAAAAGGACGGTGAAGCGGCCAAACCTGCCTCACCCGAAGCCGCGCCCGCCGAGCGTCCGCAGCGCGAAGGCGAAAAACCGAAAACCATCAAGCGGGACGGAGAAGGAGAGAAACCCATCGCGCGCGACGGCGATCGGCCGAGGGAAGGCCAGCGCGATGGCGAGGTGAAGCGAAATCGCGCCCGCGAAGGCGATGCCCCCGCGAAAGAAGGTCCGCGCGATGGGGATCAGCCAAAGGCGGGTCCACGCGACGGCGATCAGCCGAAAAAGGGAATGCGTGACGGCGACCAACCCAAGGCCGGACCGCGCGACGGGGAAGTGAAGAAGGCTGGCCCGCGTGAAGGTGATCAACCGCGTAAAGGTGCGCGCGATGGCGAGGGTGCCGCGAAGGCGGGACCTCGCGATGGCGACGCTCCGAAAACGGGACCACGGGAAGGTGACGCGCCCAAATCAGGGCCGCGCGAGGGCGACCGCCCCAAGGCGGATGGCGAGAAACCGGAAGCACGCTGAGAACGTCACCGCGTCATGAATTCGCGGCTCTTCGCAGTCGGCTTCGCCACCCTGGCGATTTTGTCGCTGGGCACCGCGGTCGCGGAGGAGAAGCCGTGGTCATTTGCGCCCATCCGCAAGCCGGCAACGCCGAAAGTGACCAGCGCCTCATGGTGCCGCGACGCGGTCGATCTCTTCGTCCTTTCCAAGATCGAGGCGAAAAAGCTCACGCCGAATCCAGACGCGGATCGCACCACGCTGCTGCGCCGCGCGACCTTCGATCTCACCGGCCTCCCGCCGACGCCGGAGGAAATCGATTCGTTCGTGCGCGATGCGTCGCCCGACGACCAGGCCTTTGCCCGCGTGCTCGATCGGCTGCTCGCCTCACCGCGCTTCGGCGAACGCTGGGCGCGGCACTGGCTCGACGTCGTCCACTACTCGGACAGCGTCGGGCGGACGATGAACGCGGCGTTCCCCTACGCGTTTCGTTATCGCGACTACGTGATCGACGCGTTCAACAAGGACAAACCCTACAACCGCTTCGTCGCGGAGCAGGTCGCCGGTGATCTCCTACCAGCGCGGACGAACGAGGAGCGGCGCGAAAACCTGACGGCGACCGGCTTTCTCACCATGGGCGCGGTGGATCTCTCGGATGCCGGCGGAGAGCAATTCGCGATGGACCGCGTGGACGATCAAATCGACGTGACGACCCGCGCCGTGCTCGGCCTCACCGTGGCCTGTGCGCGTTGTCACAATCACAAAACCGATCCGATCAAGCAGCGCGACTACTACGCGCTCGCCGGCATTTTCTACAGCACCGAGACGTGGCCCGGAGTCGCGGGCAAGGGCGCGCTCGGTCCGAATGGTTACGTGGACGAAGATCGGCTGCTGAAGCTGCCGACGCTGGCGGCAACCTCGGCGCCTCTCGCCACGCGCGGACACACGACCGCTCCCGCCGGCGCGGATGCGGCGGCGATGGATGCGATGATGGATGCTCAGCGCACGAAGGGTTACCCGACCGTGTTTGCCTTCCGCCCGGATCGCGCGATGGGCGTGCTCGAGGGCGAAATGCGCGACTGTGCGATCCGCATCAAAGGCGATCCGCAGGACCTCGGCGAGGTGCCGAAGCGGGGTTCATTTGCGGTGGCGGGACTGCCGCCGTTCCCGGCGATTCCGGAGAAGGTCAGCGGCCGCCTCCAACTCGCGCAGTGGCTCATCGCCCCGGAGAATCCCCAAACCGCACGCGTGTTCGTCAATCGGGTGTGGCAGCATCTCTTCGGACGCGGGCTGGTGCGCACGGTGGATGACTTCGGCCTGA
>JANPHH010000165.1:0-5592 GCA_031424375.1 Chthoniobacter sp.
TTCGCATGCGTGCCCAGCATGACGTGGATGTGCTCGCTGATGACGATGCAGGCGGCGCCGTCGCCGGTGAACTGTGGGTCGTGGGAATAACCGAGTGCCTTGTAAAAGGCCAGCGCTCGTGGCAGATCCTTAACGGGCAGCGTGATGAAGATTTTGGTGCTCATGGGCTTGGACTGGAAAATTGAGTTCACGAAACGCACAGGCGCTTCAAGGGAACGACGAACGAACTGTCCGCTGGAGGACCGACGGAACACATTTTTTTTAAAAAGTGCGGTTGATCGGTTGAGTCTTCCCCGTGCGATCGCGGGGACTTCGAGCAATCGCGATGGAGTGGCGCCGCTGAATCTGATCGTGAGCGATCCGCTGACGCAGGCCGAGGTGCAGGCGCTGGGCGACAAAGTGTAGGAACTCCTGCTGGCGCGGCGGCGGTAGCGGGTGCGGGAACGCGCCGGGCGGATTTTCCATCCGGCGGGAAACCGTGCGGATGGGCTTCCGCTCGTGCGGCGCTATCCGATCCAGCGCAGCCGCGCCCAGTTGGCGATCTTTCGCGTCCAGATCATGATGAGCGGCTTGCGGCCGAGTTCCACTTTCGCCCGACCGGTGAGGCCGGGGCGCAGGGCGATCTTCATTTCGTCGGGGATCGGCACGTCCTGCACGGTGACGATGAAGACATTCTCCTTCTCCCGCGGATAAGCCACGGCGCTGATCTGGTCCTGACCTCGGATCTGCGTGCGAAAGGTGTGCGCGCTCTGGCTGTAGAGGATGAAGCTGAGGTCGACCGGTCCCCCGCTGGCGGCGAAGCGCTTCTCCACGGTGCCGACCTGTTTCTCGGGCAGCTCGGCCTGCACTTCCCAGCGGTCCAGTCCGGAGACTTCGGCAAATGGCGTCCCCGCCTGGATGAACTCGCCGATCCGCAGTTCGATGTCCTTGGTCAGCACCCGGCCGTCGATCGGCGAACGCAGCGTCGTCGCCTCGAGATCCGCGCGCAGGAGTTTCTCCTGTTCCTCCGCACCGCGCGCTTCCGCCGCGGCCACTTGCGCGCTCGCCTCATCCCCCTGCCCGCTCAGCCGCTTCGCTTCGTTTTCGAGGCGCAGTTTATCCTGCGCGAGTTTCGAGAGTTCGGTTTCGATGCGGAATTTGTCGAGCTGCGCGATCGGGTCGCCTTTCATCACGCGTGCGCCTTCCCGCACGAAAACCTTTTCCACGCGCCCCGGCACCTCGGGCACGATGACCGCGCGCTCCATGGGTTGCAGCCCGCAGTTTGTATCCACCGAATCCAGCTTCGGATAGAGCAGCACGCACAAGATCAGGATGCCGAGCGCCGCCAGCTTCAGCAGGACGCGGCGCCGATGCTCGCCGGTGACGGCCAGCTTCGCGTCGCGCATCCGGCGGGTGACGGCGAGGAAAGGCAGCGACTGGTAATCGTGTGCTGCGGTGAGCACCCGGCCGAGATGGGTGGCGAGGAATTCCGTGAGCCGCTGGCTCTGCGCCAGTTCCTTGCCGCCCCCCGCGGAATCGAAGAATCCCTCCGCCGTGCTCTCGGCAAAGAGCGCGCCGACGAGTTGTTTGTCCGCATTCAGCATGGGCGCGACCGCCGCGCTGACCACGTGGCTCAGGTCGAAATAGGCGAGGTCGATCTCATCGGTGCGCCGCACCGCCAGCGCCGCGGCGCCGTCCTCGGGTGCGCCCACGAGTTCGCCCTCCCGCGGCGATTCGGCGCGGGCGAGCAGTTCTTTTTTGGAAAGCAGCACGGTCTCGGTCTGCGCGTGCGCTTCCACGAAAGCGGCCATCGCTTTCACCATGGAACTCTTCCTTTCCACCACCTCCTGGCCGGAGATCGAGAGCACCTTCCAGCGGCCTGCTTCCTTCACCAGCACCGAGCAGCGTTCGCAGCCGATCAGGTCGCGGCCGTAGTTTGCGCCGAGTCGCGCGGCTTCCAGTGGATCGAGCGTGCCCGCGAGGTCATTGGAAAATTTCAGGACATGCTGGAGCCGGTTCACTTCCACCACGAGGGTGCCCAGCCGCCGGCTCTGGAGATGCTGCTCCACATGCGCGGCGAGCGACGCGAGGAAGGTGGCAAATTCCTGATAATGGTCCGGCACCACGTAGGGCTGCATCCACACCTGGAGGACGCCGAGCACCTGCTCCTTCAGGAAAAGCGGGACGTGCAGGAAAGGATACGGCGTGCGGTTCGGGCTCTGCGGGGTCGGCTGCGGAGCGATCGACGCGAGCTGCGCCTCGAGCGAACCCGGCTGCGGCTGCGGTGCCTGATGCGCGGGGGGAAGCACGTGCGGCTGCTTGTTCACCGCCGTATCGGTGAGCATGCGCAGGATCACCGCGCGCTGCGCCTCGTCGCTCTGGAAAAGGGAGGATTCGAATTCCACCTGCGCGGCCAGTTCGAACGACGACTTGCCCTCCGTGCCGCGTTGCTGCACGAGCCAGACCGCGCCGCCCTTGGCATCGCAAGCCTGCACCACCCGCACGATGAATTCCGAGAAATATTCCTCGCTCCGCAGCTCCTTTTTGCTGAGTTGCGCGATCTCATCCACCAGCCGCTGAATGCGCTGACGCGCGGCGTCGATTGATTGTTCCTGGGACATGCGAGGACGGGGAAAGTAGGGACCGTGCCTGAATTTGCAAGGCAGGCGCTGCCCCGCAGCCGCTTACGCCGGGACCGCCTCGTTCCCAGCCAAGGCGTGGAACTGCAACACGGACCGGACTCCCCCTTCCGCGCGGTTCGTGATTTCCAGGCGGCCGCCGTGCAGTTCCATGATCTTGCGCGAGACCGTCAGCCCCAGGCCGGTGCCCTTTCCGGTCGGTTTGGTGGTGAAGAACGGGTCGAAAATCTTGGCCAGCTTCTCCGGCGGGATTCCGCTGCCGTTGTCTTCGATCTCGATGAGCACGACGGGGTCGTCTTCCCGGAAGCGTTCGAACAAACGGGAACCCGGATCACGCGGGACCTCCGCGAGCCTCTTGAAGCAGGTCCGCACCGTGAGGTTGCCGCCGCCCGGCATGGCGTCGATCGCGTTGGTGAAAAGATTGACCAGCACTTGCTCGATCTTGCTCGGGTCGATCAAGACCTGGGGCAGCCCCGGAGCGAGATGGGTTTCCAGCGTCACCCGATTGGTCGTCAGGGCGTGCTTCACCAGCAGCGCGGCCTTTTCGACCACGGGATTGAGTTCCACGGCCTCCAGTTTGATTTTCTCCGACGCGGAAAAATCCAGCAGCCCACGCACGATCAGATCCGCGCGGCGAATCGCGTCACGCATTTCCGCCAGGACCCCCGTGGTCGTTTCATCCACCTCCGGAAGGGCTTGCGACAGGTACTCCATGCTCATCATCAGAATCGCCAGCGGGTTCTTCACTTCATGAGCCACCCCGGCGGCGAGGCGGCCCACGGTTTCCATTTTCTCCGCGTTGATCAGCAGCCCCTGGGAGGCGATCAGTTGCGCTCGCGACTGTTCGAGATCGGCGACCGCTTTCTTCAATTGCTCCTCCATCCGCTTGCGCTCGGTGATGTCCCAGTTCGTGCCGATCATCCGGACCGCCGTGCCCGAGGCGTCGCGCTGCACCGTGGCCTTCGCCCGGATGTAATGGCACGACCCATCCGGCCAGACGACGCGAAATTCCGTGTCGAATTCCTGCTCGCCGCGCAAGGCCATCTGGAGCTTCTCCACTTCCACCGGCCGATCCTCCGGATGCACGGCCGATTCCCACGCTTCATACGCGCCGGAGAAGCGGTCCGGGCTGATCCCGTAGACGCGATACATCTGGTCATTCCAGACCAGGCGATTGTTCGCGACGTCGTAATCCCACACGCCCACCTTCGCCGCCGTGGTCGCCGCTTCGAGCCGGTCCGAGATGACCCGCAGCGCTTCCTCGCCCCGCGTGCGCTCGGTGATGTCGGCCCCCATGGTCACATACTGGTAGGGTTCCCCGTCGGGATTGAGAAAGGGGACGATCGTCGTGTCCACCCAGTAGATCGAACCATCGCGCGCGCGATTCCGGATCACGCCTTTCCACACCCGGCCCGCCCCGATCGTCGCCCACATTTCGCGGATGAATTCCGTCGGATGATAGCCCGAATTGATGATGCGGTGATCCTGCCCGAGCAGATCCCTCCGCGGATACTTCGAGATCGCGCAGAATTTATCGTTCGCATACGTGATCCGGCCCTGGGCGTCCGTGGTCGCGACGATCGAATGCTGGTCGCACGCAAACTTCAGATCGCTCGATTCCTTGAGCGCGGCGGTCAGTTTCATCTGCATTTTCCGATGCAGCGCCACCCGGTCCTCGAGCCCTTGCTTGGCCAGGCGCAGCTCCATTTGCGCGATCACCTGCCGCCCGAGGATGGCCAGCGCCTCCCGCTGCTCGGCGGTGAGGTGCCGCGGCACCCGGTCGATCACGCAGAGCGTGCCGAGATTGTGGCCATCGGATGAAGTGAGCGGCATCCCCGCGTAGAAGCGGATGTCGGGCGCGCCGACGACGAGTGGGTTGTCATGAAAGCGCTCGTCGTCCAGCGCATTGGGGATTTCAAAAAGCTCCTTGCCCGCGATCGCATGCCCGCAGAATGCGATCTCGCGCTCGGTCTCTGTGGCGTCGATTCCCACCTTGCTTTTGAACCACTGCCGCCGTGCATCGATCAGCGAGATCAGCGCGATCGGCGTCCCGCAGATCTGCGACGCGAGCCGCGTGAAGTCGTCGTATTCCGCCTCCGGCAGCGTATCGAGGATCTCGTATCGCTGGAGGGCGGTGAGTCTTTCGGACTCATGGGGGAGTTCGGGAGCGCTGATCATTGTGACAAACCCAGCAACGACGACACCTGAGCGTGTCACCGGATGATCCGCTCCGCCAATCCAAAAAACGCTGAGCCTCAATCGAGAAATGGAAACCACGGATTGCACGGATGACACGGATTGCCTGGCACTTGGACCGAGCGTCACATTCACCCGTTGGGCGGCGGGGCTGTAGGCCGTCTGTGTCAGACGCCGGAGCGGGGAGTTTCTCCGGGCGAGCCGCCGCGGCGTTTCGCAGAAACGCCCTACAGTTCCCCTCCTTGCCGGCCTAGTTCACAGTCCCTGAATCCTGGCACCGCCGCGCGACGGCCCGGCCGACTCACGGCGGCAGCGGGATGCTCTGCGCGAAGTGGAAGAAATTGTCGGGATCGTACTGCTGCTTCACCGCCTGGAGGCGCGGGAGGTTCCCCTTGTAGTAAGCGGGCGCATAATCTGTGAGGTCGAGGTCGAGATAGTTCACGTAGGCGAATCCCGGGAAATGCGGACGCATCGCGGCATACAGCGCGCGGATCGCCGCCACGTTCGCCGTCGTCGAGGCGCTCGAAGTCCACTGGAGGAAGTATTGCAGGCAAAAGCGCGTACTCCCCCGGTGCGGAAACGCCGTGTCCGCCTCGCCGAGTTGATTGATCGCCCCGCCATACGCTTCGAAGATCGCACTGATCGGCACCGGGGAATTGCGCAGCGCGCTGATGAACGTGCTCACGCCCGCGGGGGTCAGCGCCCCGGTCGCGTAGTCGGACTTTGCTTTGAAAAAGACGCGGTTCGGGTCGCCATCGCCCGCAAAGAATTGCGCGGC
>JANPHH010000166.1:0-3735 GCA_031424375.1 Chthoniobacter sp.
TAGATATCTTCCTTCACCACCTTCTCGGAAATCGTGATGGCGTCTTCGAAGTTATAGCCGTTCCAAGGCATGAACGCGACGAGCACATTGCGGCCAAGGGCGAGTTCGCCCTTGTCGGTGTTCGGGCCGTCGGCGAGCACGTCGCCTTTCTTGACCTTCTGGCCCTTCTTCACGATCGGCTTCTGGTTGACGCAGGTGCCGGCGTTCGAGCGCATGAACTTCCGCAGCTCGTAGATATACACGCCCTCTTCCGGGTCGTGCTTGAGCTTGCGTTTACCTTCGGGAAGTTCGCCGTCCTTCGTGACAATGATCTCGTCCGCGGAGACGCTGGCGATCTTGCCGTCGGCGATCGAAACGATGACCGCCTTGGAGTCGCGGGCGACCTTGGCTTCCATGCCGGTGCCGACGAGCGGCGCCTCGGAGATGAGGAGCGGCACGCCTTGGCGCTGCATGTTTGAGCCCATCAGCGCGCGGTTCGCGTCATCGTGTTCGAGGAACGGAATGAGTGCGGCGGCGACGGAGACGAGCTGCTTCGGCGAGACGTCCATGTAGTGGACCTTGGCGGGTTCCACTTCGAGGAAGTCGCCGCGATACCGCACGGAGATCTTGTCGCTGGTGAAGTTGCCCTTCGCGTCCATTTCCGAGTTCGCCTGCGCGACGAGGAAGTTCTCCTCGCGGTCGCCGGTCAGGAAGTCGACCTGCTCGGTCACGCGGCCGTTCACGACCTTGCGATACGGCGTCTCGATGAAGCCGAAGTCGTTGATCCGCGCGAACGTGGACATCGACGAGATGAGGCCGATGTTCGGACCTTCCGGCGTCTCGATCGGACAAATGCGGCCGTAGTGCGACGGATGAACGTCACGCACTTCGAAGCCGGCGCGATCCCGCGAGAGACCGCCTGGCCCAAGGGCCGAAAGACGGCGCTTGTGGGTCAGCTCGGCGAGCGGGTTCGTCTGATCCATGAACTGCGAGAGCTGGCTGCGGCCGAAGAAGTCGCGGATGACCGCGGACAGCGCCTTCGGATTGATCAGCTTCTGCGGCGTCATGCCTTCGATGTTCACATCAAAGAGGGTCATGCGCTCCTTCACCAGGCGCTCCGTGCGGGCGAGGCCCACGCGGCACTGGTTGGCGAGAAGTTCGCCCACGGTCCGCACGCGGCGGCTGCCGAGGTGATCGATGTCGTCGAGCGTGCCTTCGCCCCGGCGCAGACCGATGAGATACTTCATCGCGGCGATAAAGTCCTCCTTGGTCATGGTGCGCTCGTCGAGAGAGACGTCGATGCCCATCTTCTGGTTCAGCTTGTAGCGACCGACGCGGCCGAGATCGTACTTCTTCGGATCGAAGAAGAGACGCTTCAGCAGGCCACGGGCGTTCGGCACCGTGGGTGGGTCGCCAGGCCGCAGACGGCGGTAGATGTCCTTCAACGCCTCTTCTTCGTCGTGCGCGGGATCTTTCTTCAGCGCCTTGATGACGGTGTCGTCCGCTTTCGTATCGACGACCTGCACATCCTTGATGCCGAGCGCCATGATCTGGCGAATCGTCGCCTTGGTCAGGACTTCGAAGGCACGAGCCACGGTAATTTCGCCGTCGCGCACGTCGGTGATCAGCACCTTGGTCGCGATCTCTTCTTCCTCGAGGCTCTCGCTGAGCTTCAGCTTCTCGACCGAGTAGAAGAGCTTGATGATGTCTTCGTCCGAGCCGTAACCGAGCGCGCGGAGAAAGGTAGTCGCAAGGAACTTCCGGCGACGCTTGCGGCGATCGAGGTAAACGTAGAGCAGGTCGTTGGTGTCGAACTGCACTTCCACCCACGAACCGCGGTCAGGAATGATGCGGAAGCTGTAAAGCACCTTGCCATTGAGATGGATCGAGGATTCGAAGCAGATGCCCGGCGAGCGGTGAAGCTGCGAGACCACGACGCGCTCGGCGCCATTGATCACGAAGGTGCCCTGCGGGGTCATGAGCGGAATTTCGCCCATGTAGACTTTTTCCTCCTTGGTCCCCTTTTCCTCCTCGAGCAGGAAAGTGACATGCAGCGGCGCGGAGAAGGTCTGCCCCTCGCGCATCGCCTCGCGGATGCTCAGCTTGGGTTCACCGATGTCGAAGGTGGAGAAGTCGAGCGTTACTTTCTCGTCGTAGCTCTCGATCGGGAAGACTTCCTTGAAGACCGCCTGGAGACCGGTCTCCTTGCGCTTGCTCGGCGTGACATCGGTCTGCAGAAACTCCACATAGGAGTCGAGTTGGACCTCGATAAGGTTGGGCGGCTCGGCGCCTTCGCGGATGGTACCGAAATATTTGCGTTCAGACATGGATGAGGCTCGGGTGCGCTGGATACTGCTCGGTGCGTCGCGCGCGCCAACCAGCAGGCGCGCACCACGGGAAAAAGAACTCCGGGATTAAAATAATTGAGTCGTCGGCAGCGAAAAAACCGCAGAGGCACAGCGACGCAGAGGACTCTGGGAATCCTCTGCGTCGCGGTGTCTCTGCGGCAAAATTGGGTTGCTGGCGGCGGCGGGTTTGCTCAAAGACAAAAGAGGCGGGTCGAGACCCGCCAAACAAAATGGACGGCGAAATTGGTGCCCGCTTGGAGGTCTGGCAAGGGAATTTTTGCCAAAGTTGAAAATAGTTTGGAAAAAGTCACCGGGAGCTGAATGGGGGCGGGCGAAGGGGTGGAATCCGAGGGTCAGCCAACGGCGTCTGTGCCAGACGCCGCGGGGGGGGGTTGACCGCCTGCGGCGGCGTGCCGAGGCGTTTTACAGAAACGCCCTACCGTCAGCCCTACAGTCAGCACCGCCCGTTTGTTCGATCGACCGGCGGCCGTTTGATCGACCGCCCTTTTCATCGGTCGATCAGCCGCCTGGCCTATCCGCATCTCCCGAAGTGGGGTCATCGCAATTCCAATCAACGTGTCATCACGACCGGAATGGAGGGAGCGTAAGCGACCAGAATGAACCCGAGGGACCTCGGAGTGCCGGAAGATCCATGATCCCCCGGAGGGCTGAGATCCCTCGGCTTAATTCCACTCCGCTCCCAATGAACCTGGCGGATTTCCAAAGCCATGCGGATTCGCAAGCACCCGAGCGGCGAAGTCCACTTCGCCGAGCCACCCCTCGCGCGACGCGCCACTTCTAAACCGTGGACGCTTCCCGCGCCGCGGGGTTCTTCGGCGAACTGGAGTTCACCGCTTGTATGTTGGAATTGCTCGTTGCACTGCCGGTGAAAAGCAGGTGGTAAAACGAGGCCGCCGCGCGGGCTTGCATCCCGCGCGGCGGTGATGGCGAGGAGCCGCGCGCGCCGCTGGCAGACGTCTTTCGGGACGTGCTGCGTCAAGGAGCCTGCGACCTCTCCATCCATTGCTCCAAACTCGAACCGTTGATTGAGCGCCGCACGGTCTGCACCGCGCGGGGGCTCGCATTAAGCAAGCATGAGTCAGAACAACCCCACCATCCTCTACGCCGGCCTGGACGTTGCCAAGGCCACTCTCCAGTTCCACCTGTGTGGCGTCGCCTACCGCCTGGAGAACACCCAGAAAGATCACGCCCGCATCCTGCGCCTTTTGGCACAGGCCGAGGCGGCCGCGCCGCCCGGCACCCGCCTCCAGGTCGTCCTCGAGGCGACCGGCGGCTACGAGGCCGCGCTGGTCGCCGCGCTGCACGCGGCGGAGCGGCCCGTGAGCGTCATCCAGCCCTCGCGCGCGCGGCACTTTGCGCGCGCCCGGGCCGAGCACGCCAAGACCGA
>JANPHH010000167.1:0-9113 GCA_031424375.1 Chthoniobacter sp.
GCCACGGTCAGCTACATGGATGCACAGGCGGGGCGCGTGCTCGATGCGCTGACGCGGCTCGGCGTGGCGGAGAAGACGATCGTGATCTTTACCAGCGACCACGGCTGGCACCTCGGCGAACACGGGCTGTGGCACAAGCGCAGCCTCTTCGAGGAAAGCGCGCGCGTGCCGCTGATCGTGAGCATCCCTGGCATGAAGACGCGCGGGCAGAGAAGCGCGGGGCTGGTCGAGTTGCTCGATCTTTTCCCCACGCTCTGCGACCTCACCGGCGTGCCGCCGCTGCCGATCCTGCAAGGCAAAAGCCTGCGCCCGCTGCTCGACGATCCGCAGGCGAAGCTGCACGACGCGGCTTTCACCCAGGCGCGACGGGGAGCGAACGCGGAATTCTGGGGTCGCAGCGTACGCACCGCGCGCTGGCGCTGCACGGAGTGGGATGAAGGCCGCAGCGGGATCGAGCTCTACGATCACGCCGCCGACCCGCACGAATACATCAATCTCGCCGCCGACCCGCGACACGCCGCGACCCTTGCCGAGTTGCGCGGTTTACTGGCCGCCAAGCTTCCTCCCATCGCCCCCACCCCATGATCAACCGACTCCGTCTCCTCATTCCTGTCTGCCTCGCTGCCGCTCTCTGCCCGACCCAAGCCGCCGAGCGCAATCCGAACATCCTGGTCATCGTCGGTGACGACATGGGTTACGGCGACGTGGGCTTTCACCAGTGCAAGGACATCCCCACGCCGAATCTCGACGCGCTCGCGGCGTCGGGCGTGCGCTTTACGAATGGTTACGTCAGCGGGCCGTATTGCTCGCCGACGCGCGCGGGCTTGCTGACCGGCCGCTACCAGCAGCGCTTCGGGCATGAGTTCAATCCCGGTGGCGGCGGGCAGGGGCTGCCGCTGACCGAGACGACGCTCGCCGATCGGCTCAAGGCGTCCGGGTACGCGACGGGCCTGATCGGCAAGTGGCACCTTGGCGCGCTGCCCGAGATGCACCCGCAGAAGCGCGGCTTCGCGGAGTTCTTCGGCTTCCTCGGCGGGGCGCACAGTTACTTTCAATCGGCGGGGATCCTGCGGGGCAACGAGCCGGTGAAGGAACTCGACTACACGACCGACGCGTTCGGTCGCGAAGCGGTGGCCTTCGTCGAACGGCACAAGGCCGAGCCGTGGTTTCTCTACCTCGCGTTCAATGCGGTGCATACGCCGATGCAGGCGACCGATGACCGGCTGGCGAAGTTTCCCAATGTCGCCGATAAACAACGCCGCACCTATGACGCGATGATGCTCGCGATGGATGAAGCAATCGGCGCCGTGCGCAAGAAGCTGACTGAAGCCGGGCTGGAGCAGAATACGCTGGTTACTTTCATCAGCGACAATGGCGGGCCCACGATGAAGGGCGTGACCGTGAACGGCTCGTCGAATCTGCCGCTCCGTGGGAGCAAGCGGACCACGCTCGAAGGCGGTGTCCGCGTTCCGTTCATCGTCTCCTGGCCGGGTCATGTGAAACCCGGAGTCTTCGAGCAACCGGCCATTCAGCTCGACCTGCACGCCACCGCGCTCGCGGCCGCGGGGGTGGCGGCAAAGCCGGACTGGAAACTCGACGGCGTGAACCTGCTCCCCTTTCTCTCCGGCGAAAAGTCCGGCGCGCCGCACGACGCTCTCTACTGGCGCTTCGGCGAGCAGATGGCGCTGCGCATGGGCGACTTCAAACTCGTGCGCTACGACAGCAACGCCGACACCCAGACCGGGCGCAGCGAACCCGTCACGGCGGCCCGGCTCTACAATCTGCGCGACGACATTCACGAAGACAAAGACCTCGCCGCCGCCCAGCCGGACAAGCTGAAGGAGCTGCAAGCGAAGTGGGACGCCTGGAACGCGACGCTCGTGAAGCCGCTCTGGGGCAAGGGCGCGGGCGACAGCGACGGCGCCGAGCCCGGCGCTCCCGACAAGCCACGGCGGAAGAGGAAGGGCGTGGAGTAAAGCGATGAACACGGAGAATCTCTCGCGGCGCGACGCGGTGAAGCTGGGGATCGCGGGCCTCGCCGCGGCGGGCCTCGGGCGTGGTCTCTCACCGCGCGCGGTAGCCGCCGAACCAGGGCGTCCCTTTCTCACCCCAGCCGGTGAATTCCAGGACGTGTCGCGCGGGAATCCAAAGCCCTTCACGCTCACCGGCGACGCGCTGGTGCGCGCACGCCTCACGCCGGCGTCGTGGCGGCTGGAGGTGACGGCGGACGACGCGCCAAAGGAAGGCATCAAGGAGGTCGCGAAGATCGCCCGGCCGCTCACACTCGATTTCGCCGCGCTCACCGAGCTGGGGAAGAAGCGCGGGGTGAAATTTCTCAAAGCCATGCAGTGCCTGAACATCGCAGCGCCGCTCGGCCAGGGGCTGTGGGAAGGCGTGCCATTGCGCGACGTGCTGCGACTCTGCGGCGCGATGAGCAATGTGCGGCGGATCTACTACTGGGGCTTTCACAACGACGATCCGAAGCAGCTCTTCCAGTCGTCGTTGAGCTACTCGCAAGCGATGGAGACGCCACCCGGCGAACTGCCCGCTTTCCTCGCCTATCGCCTCAATGGCGAGCCGCTCTCCCTCGAGCGTGGCGGGCCGGTACGCATGGTGGTGCCGTGGGCGCACGGATTCAAATCCATCAAGTGGCTCCAGCATATCGTCCTGACCAACGACTACCGCGCGAACGACACCTACGCGGAAAAGAACAACGACCCGGAATCGCACCTCAAGACCGCGGCCTACATCGCGGACCTCGCTCCGAAATTCTCCGCCCGCGAAGCGGTGAACATCGACGGACTCGCGATCGCGGGGTGGTCGGGCCTGGAACGCGTGGAATACTGGCTGCGCCCCGCCTCGCCCGATCTGGCCGACGACGATCCTGCGTGGGATGCGGCGAAATGGATCGCCTGCCAGCTCGCCCCGCCCCCGGCGGACTGGAGCACCGTCCTGCCCGTCGGCATCGCTGCGCAGGACCTCCTCGGCTTCGACCGCAAGACCGGCCAGCCCTTGAGCTGGCCTTTGCGCTACAGCACGGTCTCGTGGTCCGCCACGCTCCGCGATCTCGCGCCGGGCAGGTATGAACTCCGCGCGCGTGCCGTGGATCTTAACGGCTTCGCGCAGCCCGAGCCCCGACCGCTCGCGAAGACCGGCCGCAATGGAATCCAGGTCCGGCGCTTCGAAGTGACCGCGTAACGAACGCCCCGCCAGCCCGGCAAACATTCTCCCATCCGTGTTTACCACCTCCCGCCTCCTCCGCTACCTCACCCTCGCTCTTGGATGTCTCGTCTTCGCCGACACCACCCGCGCCGAGCAAGTCGGCCCGTGGAACCTCGACACCCTCAGGCAAGCGCCGGCGATGCATTGGGTCAGCCAGACCGGGCCGGTTCACTCGCTCCTCTACTCGGGCGAAGTCTATCGCGATCAGCCGACCGAAGTTTTCGCGTTCTACGCTTCACCCGCGACGCTCGGCGAGGCGAAGCCGGGCGCGAAGTTTCCCGGCGTCGTGCTCATCCACGGCGGCGGCGGAACGGCCTTCGCCGAGTGGGCGTGGCTGTGGGCGAAGCGTGGCTACGCGGCGATCGCCATGGATCTCGCGGGGTGCCGTCCGGGCGATCCGATCTACGATCCGGGGACCGGCGTGCCGGTATTGAATCAGACCGCGAAGAAGGAGACGCGCACCCGTTTGCCGAATGGCGGACCCGACCACGGCGCGACGGAGAAGTTCGGCTCGATCGGCGGCACCACGTCGGACGACTGGCCGTTTCACGCTGCGGCGAGTGTCATCCGCGCGCACTCGCTGCTGCGAAGTTTCGCCGAGGTGGATGCGGAACACACGGCGGTGACGGGGATCAGTTGGGGAGGCTACACGACGTGCCTCGTCGCGTCGCTCGATGATCGCTTCAAGGCCGCGGTGCCGGTGTATGGCTGCGGGTTTTTGCACGAGGGCGAGTCGGTGCAGAAGCCGAGCATCGACGCGCTCGGCGAGCGGCGCCTGGAGTGGGTGCGCGCCTACGACCCCGGCAGTCTGCTCCCGCGCTGCCGCGTGCCGATTCTCTTCGTGAACGGCACCAACGACGTCCACTACGTGCTCGATAGCTACATGAAGTCCTTCGCCGTCGTGCCCGGCGAGAAGCAACTGCGTATCGAGGTGAACATGCGCCACGGCCATCCGCCCGGCTGGGCACCGCAGGAGATCGGGCTTTTCATCGACTCGAAATGCCGCGCCGGCGTGCCGCTGCCCGTGCCGGAAACACCGACCCTCGACGGCGACCGCGTACGCGTTCCGTTCCGGAGCGCCGTGCCCCTGAAGGCCGCGACGTTGCACTTCACGACAGATAACGGTCTCCGCTCGAAACGCGCCTGGCAGAGCCGCCCGGCGACGATCGCCGATAGTGTGATCACCGCGCCCCGGCCACCCGTGGAGGCGAATACCTGGTTCATCTCCCTGACCGACGAACGCGGCGCAATGGTCACGACGCCCGTGCAATTCGCGAAGCCTTGAACTCCCCACTTTAGTGAAAACACAACTCGCCGGTGCGTTCCTCGCTTTCGCCTCGTTCGCCGCCAGCGCCGAAGATGGGACGCCCGCCGGGACGCGCGGAACCTTGCTCCTGGAAGACGACTTCAATCGCGACGAACCCGTGCCCGAAAAGGAAGTGGCACGTGACCAAGGCGAAGGTCGCCAGCATGGCGATCGCGCATCCGACCAAACGGATGATCACCCTCGCCGTGAACAAGTCGGTGTGGGTGGATGATTTGAAGGTCTGGAAGTTGAAGTAGCCGGCGCGAAAAGATCGGGCTCCCCAATCCACTTCCCGCCAGTTCAGTCTCTTCCCATGCCCGACTCCCCCTCGCACTCGCAGGTCAAAAACTCCGCAGCACCTGCGCCACATCCACCGCGGATCGTTTCCGTCGATGCCTTGCGGGGCTTCGATATGTTTTGGATCATTGGCGGCGAGGAGGTGGCGAAGGCGCTGGAACCAATGGGCGGTGGCGCGGTCGTTTCGGCCGTGACCGCGCAGCTCAAACATGTCGAATGGGCGGGCTTCCACTTCTTCGATGCGATCTTCCCCTTGTTTTTGTTTCTCGTCGGTGTGTCCATCGTGCTCTCGATGGATCGCCTCCTCGCGACGTCCGGACGTCCGGGAGCGCTGATCCGCATTGCGCGCCGGAGTGCCCTGCTCTTCGTCATCGGCATCTTCTACTACGGTGGCCTCGCCCGTGCCTGGCCGGATGTGGCGCTCTCCGGCGTCCTCCCACGCATTGCGCTGTGTTATCTCGTCGCCGCATCGCTCTATGTCTTGCTGCCGCGCAAAGGCATCGTCATCGCGGCGGCGGTTTGTCTCGGGGGGTATTGGGCGATAATGATGTTCGTACCGTTTCCTGATCTGAACCTGGCCCATGCAAGCGGCGGTAAGAAGACGACCCAGGCCGATGCGAAGCCGCCCGCTGAGTTGCTCGCGGGCGTAACAACAACCATCAGCGGCACCTTTGAGGAAGGACACAACCTCACGCACTACGTGGACTATCGCTGGCTGCCGGGGAAGAAGCGCAACCTCTACTACACGAATGAAGGCTTGCTGAGCACCATCCCGGCTATCGCCACGACGTTGTTTGGCATCATGGCGGGATGGCTCCTGGTGAGCGCGCGCTGGACCGGAAAACAGAAGGTCGCGTGGCTGCTGGGCGCGGGCGCGGCGGCTGTCGCGGTAGGATTGCTGTGGGGATTGCAGTTCCCGATCATCAAGCGCATCTGGACTTCGTCGTTCTGCCTCGTGGCCACCGGTTGCTCGGCGCTCATGCTAGGCACCTTCTACCTCATCGTGGATGTATGGCACTGGCAGAAATGGTGCGTGCCTTTCCTGTGGATCGGCACCAATGCGCTCACGATCTATCTCGCGGTGAACCTCGTCGAGTTCAACGCCATCGCTGCCCGCTTCGTCGGTGGTGATGTGAAAGCGTTTCTCGACGCGCATCTTGCGAAGGGCATCGGTGAGTTGCTCATTGCCATGGTGGGACTGCTGCTCCCCGTGCTGCTCGTCCGCTTTCTCTATCAACGGAGAATCTTCATCCGCCTGTGAAATCGCTCCGCCTTATCGTCGTTGCGCTGCTCGTGGGCGCGTCTGCATCGCGGGCCGAATCATCACGACCAAGCAAACCCAACATCGTCTTCATCTTCACCGATGACCAGCCGCAGGCGGCGATGAGTTGCATGGGCAATCGGCAGCTCAGGACGCCGAACATGGATCGGCTCGCGAGTGAAGGGGTGTTGTTTGAGAACTCCTTTGTGACCACGTCCATCTGCTGCGTGAGCCGTGCCTCAATGCTTACGGGACAGCACATGGCGCGGCATGGCATCAATAGCTTCAGCAAGCCGCTGTCCGCCAAGCAATGGGGGCAGACTTATCCGATGCTGTTGCGCGCGGAGGGTTCTCGCACGGCGTTTCTTGGCAAGCTCGCGGTCGGCGATCCGAAGACGCAACCGGCCAGCCTTTGTCTGCCTGCGGATCAGTTCGACCTCTGGTATGGCTTTCCGCAGAGCTTCAAGTTCAACCAGCAAGGCCGTTACCTCACCACCATCATCGAGGAGAAGGCCACGCAGTTCATCCGGGAGCAACCCAAGGACCAACCCTTCCTGCTGGTCCTGGCTTTGAAGGAGCCGCATGGACCGCGTGACATGGAAGATCCGGAGTTGCCCGCGAACCTCGTGCCGGGGCCGATTCCACGGCCCAAGACGCTCACTGCGGAATCGTTCGCGCGACTGCCCGCGGCCATTCGCGAGAGCCGCAACAGCGTCACGCCGGGGCCGACCTTCCTCAAGGACGACGCGAAGTTTCAGGAAGAAATCGCGCAGACCTACCGCTACATCAGCCGTGCGGACATCGCGGTGGGCCGCGTCGTGAAGGCGCTGCGGGACAAGGGTTGCGACGACAACACGGTCATCCTCTTCGCCTCGGACAACGGCAGCATCGAAGGTGCGCACCGGCTCGTGGGCAAATGGAACATGTATGAGGAGAGCCTGCGCGTGCCGCTGATCATCCGCGATCCGCGCTTGCCGGTGAGCAGTCGCGGACGCCGCACCCAGATGGCGCTGAACATCGACCTCGCCCCCACGATCCTCGCGCTGGCCGGCCTGCCCATTCCCGGCGCGATGCAAGGCAGCGACCTCCAGCCCATCCTGCGCGACCCGACCGCGAAAGGCCGCGCCGACTGGTATTACGAGCACGATGTCCTGCTCGACGGCGAGAATGGCAAGCCACTGCCCCGCTGCGAAGGCGTCCGGTCCGAGCGCTGGAAATACATCCGCTACAAGGACACCCAGCCCTTGCAGGAAGAACTCTTCGACCTGCAAAACGATCCGCTCGAAGAACACAACCTCGCCAACGAGCCCGCAAACGCCGCGGCCCTGCCGGCGATGAGCGCACGCTGCGATGAACTGCGGAAGGCAGTGCGATAACTAAGATCAACCCGATTCATGAACCATGAAACACACGCTCACGCTCCTCATTGCCACATTCATCTCATCCGCAGCCATCCTCGGTGCACAGGAACCTTCATCGAAGGCCACTGCCAAAGTCAAAGTCAGCAGAGTCGAAACGCCCGCGCCTACACATCCACCGCTGCAGTCTGTGGATATCACGAAGCTGCTCGAGGGCACCGGGCAACTCGATCTTTACCTGCTAATGGGCCAGTCGAACATGAAGGGCCGCGGCATCATGCCCGAGGAGCCGAAGCGCGATCCGCGCATCGTGATGATGCATCTCAAAGATGACTCGTGGTATCTCGCGCGTCACCCGCTGCATCTCGTTGGCGACGCGAAGACCTTCGCAGGGCACGACAACGCTGGCGTTGGCCCCGGGCTCGCCTTTGCTGAATCTCTAATTTCGCAGAACCCAAAGATCGCCATTGGCCTCGTCCCTTGTGCGGTCGGCGGCTCGGCGATCAACCTCTGGCAAAAGGGTGGCAAGCTCTACGACGAAGCTCTTCGCCGCGCCAAGGTCGCGCTGCAAACCACCGCGCCTGTCCAAGCACGCATTCGTGGCGTGCTTTGGCTGCAAGGCTAAGCGAACGCGAACACCGCTGGTCTCGCGGTTCACGAAGCCAAACTTCTCAAGCTCGTCGATGACCTTCGCACCGACCTCGCTCAGCCAAACCTGCCCTTCATCGCATGCACCATCGGGGAGATGGGCGACGCGTCCAAGCTCGCCGACAAAATCGCGATGAACCAACTCCTCCTCACTCTACCCTCGAAGCGCGCCCACACCGCGTGCGTCGATGCCCGCGAATTGAAAACGCACATTGGCGACAGCGTTCACTTCGATACGCCCGCGCAGAGCGAGATCGGCAAACGCTTTGCCGCAAAACTGAACGAACTGCGCACGAAATAGAACGAGGTGAAGACAACGGATGCATCGAATATGAAACACTCGATCACAGTCCTCGCCGCCTTGCTGCTCGCGCTGATGGCATCGCTGCACGCCGCCGACGCGCCAGCAAAGAAGCCCAACATCCTCGTCATCCTCGCCGATGACCTCGGTTACGCTGATCTCGGCTGCCAGGGATCACCGGATGTGAAGACGCCGAACATTGACTCGATCGCGGCAAATGGGGTGCGTTGCACCGCAGGCTATGTCACCGCGCCGCAATGCTCGCCATCGCGTGCGGGGTTGATGAGCGGTCGCTATCAGCAGCGCTTCGGACATGAAGGGAATCCGAACTTTCCGCTCATGCTCATGGGCGGCGGAAAGACGATCGCCGATCATCTGAAGGGCGCGGGTTATGCCACGGGACATTTCGGCAAATGGCATCTCGGCTTCTCTGATCTCGGCAGCGCGTCGAAGGAGATTCGCGAGAGCAAAGATCAGATGCTGCCCACGCAGCACGGTTTCGATGAGAGCTTCGGCTATCCCGACTACGAGAAGGTGGCGCAGAAAGGCAGCGACATCGCCCCGGCCAAGCACGCGCACGATGACCGCGTGTTTGCGCGCAAGGCGGCGGATTTCATCCAGCGGCATCACGAGCAGCCTTGCTTCATCTACCTCGCGCTCCACGCGCCGCACATGCAGCAGGTGGACTTCGGTGGTTATCGCGACCGCTTCCCTGGCATC
>JANPHH010000168.1:0-13155 GCA_031424375.1 Chthoniobacter sp.
GCAAACGACGGGATGGAAACGAGGGATCAGGGCAGGGCTCGGTTGATCGGGGCGCTGAACGCGATGGGCTATCAGTAGTCGCCGGTTTTGCTCGATCCCAAGTGGAACTTCCCGCTCGTTCCCAAGTTGAACTTGGGAACGCCACTCTCCGCGAAGCTGACCTTCGCTCGCCTACTCCCCCGCCCCCGCCAGCAGCGCCTTCATCGCGGCGAAGCGATCTTTCGCGGACGTCTCGGCGACAGGGGCGTTGAGGATGTCCGTGGCAGAGCGGTGTTCCACCCACTCGGCGGGCAGTTCCTTGATGAAAGAACTCGGCGCACAGCCGCTCGGGCTGCCCCACTTGATCCGCGTGCCGCACCACGTCAGCGCGAGCGTCTCGCGGGCGCGGGTGATACCCACGTAGAGCAGGCGGCGCTCTTCGTCGACGGTGCCCTCGACTTTTGAGCGATCGTGCGGAAGCACCCCTTCTTCGAGGCCGATGAGATAGACGTGCGGAAACTCCAGACCCTTAGCGGCGTGCAGCGTGATGAGCGTGACGCCGCTGCCTTTCGCTTCATCGTCATCGTCCTCCTTCTCCTGCCGCAGCAGCATGTCATCGATGAAGCCGCGCAACCCTTTGTCGCTCTGCGGCGCGTCCTGCTCGAACCACTTGATCATCTCCATCACCTTGCTCTCACGCTTCAGCGCCTCCTCGGGCGTCTTGCAGGAACGGTGCAGGTCTTCGATGTAGCCGGTCTCTTTGAGAAAGGCGCGGAGCACTGCGGGCTGATCGGAGAGCGGCGTGTTGAGACGCGTCTCCCACTGGTCGAGGAAGGTGCCGAACTTATTGATCGAGTCCGCGGCTTTCTTCGTCACGGTTTCCTGAAACTCCGCGTCGAGCAGCGCGCGGAAGACACTGCACTGCCGCTGCGCGCTCCACTCCGTCGCCTTCTCCACCACGCTCGGGCCGATGCCGCGCGCCGGCGTGTTGATGATGCGGAGGAGCGACACGTCGTCGTCGTTGTTAATGAGAACGCTGGCATAGGCGAGCAGGTCCTTGATCTCGCGGGCGTCGAAGAGGCTCTTGCCGCCGATCACTCGATACGGGATGTGCAGCGCGCGCAGGTTCGTCTCGATGAGACGCGACTGCGCGTTCATGCGGAAGAGGATCGCGAAGTCCTCGTGCTGGCGGCCTTCGGTCACGCAGCGTTGCTGGATCTCGTTGGCAATGAACTCGGCCTCCTCGCGGTCGTCCTTCATCTGCAGCACCCGGATCTTGGCGCCGTCGCCCGCTGCGCTCCAGAGCTGCTTCGGCCGGCGGCGCGGGTTGTTTTTGATCAGATGGTTGGCGGTATTGAGGATCGCGTTCGTGGAGCGGTAGTTTTGCTCCAGCTTCACCACCACGGGGTTTGGAAAGTGCGCTTCAAACTCGAGGATGTTGCTCACCTCCGCGCCGCGCCAGCCGTAGATCGATTGATCATCGTCGCCGACCACAGCCACGTTCTTGCGGGCGTCGGCGAGATTCGTCACCAGCTCGAGCTGGAGCCGGTTTGTGTCCTGAAATTCATCGACCATCAAGTAGCGGAAGCGCCGCTGCCAGCGCTCACGCACATCGGCATGCTCGGCGAGGAGCTGCACGGTGAGGCAGAGCAGATCGTCGAAGTCCACGGCGTTGAGCGTCTTCAGCTCGGCCTGGTAGCGGGCGAAGACGGCGCCCGCGAGCGACTGTTCGTCGCCGGGCGAGACTTCGCGCCAGCCGTTGTTCTTCGCTTTGCTGATCAGGCTTTTCGCCACCGCCGGGTCGAGCTTCTCGTCCTTGGCCGCGGTGCGGGTGATGATTTTTTTGATCAGCCCGGTGGTGTCGCCTTCGTCGTAAATGGAGAAGTTTTTTTTGTAGCCCAGCTTGCCGATGTCCTGCCGGAGGATGCGCACGCAGAGGGCGTGAAAGGTGGACATGGTCACCTTCTTCGCGCGGTCGGAGTCCACGAGCGTGAGCAGCCGTTCGCGCATTTCGTTCGCGGCTTTATTCGTGAAAGTAACCGCGAGGATGTGCGAGGGATCGACGCCTTGCGAAATGAGGAAGGCGACGCGGGCGGTGATCACGCGAGTCTTGCCGGTGCCGCCGCCGGCGAGGATGAGCAGCGGACCCTCGGTGGTCCGCACCGCGCGGTCCTGTTCGGGATTGAGATCGAAAAGCGAAAAGCCGGACATGAAAAGCGGGCACAGGATGCCGCTGCGCGCCGACCGCGCAAGCGCCGCGTGGGTAAAGTTTCCGCCGCGAATATTCCGCTTGCGCCCGCCGCGAAAACGCCGGTCGCGCAGGACTTGTCGCGCCCTGGGCCAAACGATAAAAGGTCCGCGATGTCCGCCCCACTCCCCGGAAACCTCCCCACGGGTGCCGGACTGTTTCACACCACCCACTGGAGCCTCGTGGTGGCCGCCGGCGGCCCAGGCACGCCCGAGGCGGACGCGGCTCTCGAGCAATTGTGCCAGGCCTACTGGTACCCGCTCTACCTGTTCGTCCGCCGCAAGGGCTACGAGGCAGCCGACGCCGAAGATCTCGTCCAGTCGTTCTTCGCGCGGCTGCTCGCCCACGGTTCGATCGCCGAGGCGGAGATGGGCCGCGGACGGTTCCGTTCCTTTCTGCTCGGACGGCTCGAGCACTTTCTCATCGACGACTGGCGCCGCGCGACCCGCGAGAAGCGCGGCGGCGGCGGAGCGATGCTCGCCCTCGACGATCCCGCGATCGAGGCGCGGGTGCGGCACGAACTCGCGCACGAAAAGACGCCCGCCGCCCTCTTCGACCGCGCCTGGGCCACGACGCTGCTCGACCGGGCCGTAGCCCGCGTGGGCGCGGAGTGCGACGGCGCGACGGACGCCGGGCGCTTCGCCGTGCTGAAAAACTTCCTCGTCGGCGAACGCGGCGAGAAGCCACAGGCCGCAGCGGCGCGGGACCTCGGCCTGTCCCTCCCGGCGGTGAAATCGCTCATCCACCGGCTGCGGGCGCGTTTCCGCGAAATCGTCCGCGACGAAATCGCGGCGACCGTGGAGCACGCGGGCGAGGTCGACGACGAACTCCGCTGGCTGCTCGCCACGCTCGCGGGGCGATGAATCCCCTCACCCCGCGAGCAGACCCGCTGAATCGCCGTCCCGCGTGATCGTTTCTCCCGCATTCACTCCCCCGCCCTCCTGCCCCGAATGTGGCGAGCCCACGCACGGAGAGCTGTGTGCCGGCCTGTGCCCCGGCTGCCTCGCAGTCGCGATGTTTCGCGACCCGGGGCCGGGTGAAAGGGACGCAGAAGCACCGCAGCGCTGTGGCGACTACGAACTGCTCGAACGGATCGCCCAAGGCGGCATGGGTACCGTCTGGAAGGCACGCCAGCGCGGCCTGAATCGGGTCGTCGCGCTGAAGCTGATGCGCGACCACTGGCTGCCGGGTGAGGAAGCCGCGCGCCGCTTCCGCCGCGAGGGCGAAGCCGCCGCGCGCCTGCGCCACCGCCAGATCGTCGCCGTGCATGAAGTCGGCGAAGCGGACGGCGTGTGGTTTATCAGCATGGAGTGGATCGATGGGCCGTCACTCGCCCAGCGGTTGCGCGAACGATCCCTGCCCGCCCGCGACAGCGTCGCGCTGGTGGCGCAGCTCGCGCGCGCGCTCCAGCACGCTCACGAACGCGGGGTGCTGCATCGGGATTTGAAGCCGGGCAATCTCCTGCTCGACCGCGCGGATGCTCCGCACATCGCGGATTTCGGCGTGGCCAAGATGGTCGAGAGCGAGAGCGATCTGACGCTGGCGGGCGCGATCTTCGGCACCCCGGCCTACATGTCCCCCGAGCAGGCGCGCGGCCGCCACGGCGAGGTCACCACCACGAGCGATCTCTACAGCCTCGGCGCGATCCTCTACGAGCTGCTCTCCGGCCATCCGCCATTCGCCGCGAGCGACGCCGTCGAGTTGCTGCGCCGGGTTTGCGAGGAAGAGGCGGCGCCGCCGACGCAGGACCGCGATCTCGCGACGATCTGCCGCAAGTGCCTCGAGAAAATTCCCGCCGCCCGCTACGGCTCGGCCCTCGCGCTCGCCGAGGATCTCGAACGCTGGCTGCGCGGCGAGCCGATCCTGGCCCGGCCCCTCGGGAACTTCGAACTCGTGCGGAAATGGACCCGCCGCCGGCCGCTCCTCGCCGCGCTGTGGGTCGTGTCGACCTCCGCCGTGCTGGCCATCTTCGTCCTGCTCATCACCGCACGGGGCCGCATCGATCGCGAGCGGCGCGCGGCTCTCGCCAGCGCGGAGGAGAGCCAGCACCTGCTCGCCTGGCAGTATGCAGAGACCGGCCAGCAGATGGTGGAGGCGGGCGACTGGCATCTCGCCCTACTGCCGCTCGCCGAAGCCGTGCGGATCGGCACCGGGGACCCCGGGCTCGATCAGGCCAACCGCCTTCGTTTCGAGACGCTCGTGCGGCTGGCTCCACGCCTCGCGCAGATGTGGTTTCCCCCCGCGGGCGCGACCGGAGTGCCGCTGCGGCTCGTGAGCGGGGATGGTGAGATCCCGGTGCTCCTGGTGGTGGATGAAAGTGGCAGCCGCCTGTGGGATGCGGCCAGGGGTGTTCCGCTCGCCGGGGCCGCCGCCGTTCCGATCTGGCTGGGCACCGCTCCGGGCCACCCGTTCGACGGAGGAATCAACCGTTTCGGTAATCGGCTCGTGGGCGACACGGGCACGAAAGACGAAGACCGCTTCACTCTCTGGCACATGCCTTCGGGAACGCCGATCCGGGAGAACCCCGGCTCGCTGCCGAAGACCCTGCACGGGTCCGCGACGCAGCCCCTGGGTCTGGAGGTGATCGCCACTCAACTACTCGCCTGGCAGGGCTCGGAGGTGCATCGCTATGACACCGACAGCGGCCTCCCCGCTGGCCCGCCCCTGCGCCACGAGGCAAAGGTGAAATGGGCCGCGCAACTCCGCGGCGGGGAAAACTGTGTCACTTTCACCGAGGACGGAAAGCTGCGGCTCTGGAATGACGTCGACGCGCTCGTCGCCCCGCCCCTCGCCTTCGATCCCGGCACCACCCTCCGCGCCGTCAGCCAGACGCAGCCCTGGCTCGCCCTGCGCAGCGGCGACGATTTGACGATGCTCGATTTTCTCACCGGCACGCCGCTCGCGACGGTCCACGCGAGTAACTCGGTCTTTGCCACCGACTGGACCCACGCCGGGCGCTGGATCTACGCGGAGCGGTCCGCCGAGGGGGTGAAGGTGCGCGATGCCGCCACGGGCTTCGCCATTTTCTCAGCGCCTCATGCTTCACGCGGCTACGGCGCCGGCTTCAGCAGCGCAGCCGCGGAGACATTCACGCTCGGCTGGAATGGGACGGCCCGGATCTGGAAAACGAAAGATGGCGAGCCGCTCACGCCATTGCTCCGGTGTGCGGGCATTCCGCACACGGCGGCGATCACCGCGGATGGCATGTCCTTCGTCCTCGATAGCGACGAACCCGCCGCCCGCCTGTGGCGCCGGCGCGAGCGCGACGGTGCCGAGCGGGAATTTGAGACCGGGAGCGAAGTGCGCGGCGTGTCGTTCAGCGGGCAGCGACTCGTGGCCTCCTGCAAAGATGGGCGGGTCCTCGCGTGGGACGCGGCCACCGGCGCCACGCTCCCCTCCGCGATCAAACAAGCCGGCTTGCTCGACGAGGGCGGCATCCGCATCGCCGGGGATGCCCTGCTCACCGTCAGCCGCGACGCTTTGCAGCGCTGGAATCTCGCGAGCGGCGCGCCGGATGGCGTGCAGGTGACGGCGCCCGGGGGATTCCTCTCTGCCACGCTGAGCGCCGACGGGCGCCGGATCGCCGCAGTGCTGGCCGACGGAACCGCCGTGCTCTTCGATCCAGTGACCGGCCAGCGACTCGGCCAGCCCTTCGGTCATGCGCTGGAACACTGCGTCTTCAGCAGCGACGGACGGGCGCTCCTCGTCAGCGGCGGCGAGTCCGCCCAGAGCTGGGATGCGACCACGGGCGAACCCCGCTCGCCGGAGATCCGCGACGGCGACGGCACCCGGGCCTGCTTCAGCCCCGACGGCCGGAGAATCCTCACCTGGGGACGCGATCGGAATCTCCAGCAACCGCGCGCCGCCCGGCTTTGGGATGCGACGACCGCCGCGCCCATCGGGCGGCCGATGACTCACCGCGATGGCATCATCAACGCCGCGTTCAGCGCCGACGGCGCCCGCATCGTCACCGCGAGTGAAGACCAGACCGCCAGGGTCTGGAACGGTCAGACCGGCGAACCCGTCACCGTGCCCGTCCCGCATTCGGGCCCGGTGGAGGGCGCGGGCTTTTCGCCGGGCGGCCTGTTCTTCTGGACGCTCTGCGGGAATAACGCGCGCGTCTGGCAAACGGCCACCGGCGCACCCGTGACTCCGCCGCTTCATCATCCGAAAAGCGTCCGCAAGGCAGCCTGGAGCGCCGACGGGCGATGGTTCGCGAGCGTCGGTGGCCGCAGCACGGTGCGGCTTTGGAATGTCTCGGCCGATGCGCGGCCCGTCGCCGAAATGCGAGCGCTCGCGCACCTGCTCTCCGCTCACGCACTCGCTCCGAGCGGCATCGGCGCGACCGTCCCGCTCACCGCGGCGGAAGTCCGCGCCGCCTGGAAGGAAGCCTCGGGCGGGCAGGCTCCTCCCGCCGGGGAACGCTGAGCGAACGCGCGGCCTGAGCCGCAAAAAAAAGATCATTTTCCGCGAATCCTTCGGCCCGAAAAAGCGCATGGACTGGGTGAAACCTCGCTGCCCGTTCACCATGATCGTCCCATCGCTCACCTGTTCCCCATCGTCGCGCGCAGAGAGCGCTCCACTTTCGCGAACCCCCGGCGAGTCTCCCTCCATCGTCCGGCCCGTTCCCCGCTTCAGCCTCGAGGAGGGCCGCGACGAAACCGGCCCAGTGGTGTGGATCCGCTTCCCCTCCGCCAGCCTCCGGGGAGTGTGGATCGAATGCCGGAGCCGCACGGGAGAATGGGAATTCCTCGCCCTCACGCTCGAACGCGCCCACCTCGACCGGCTCCCGCCCGGCCACTTGGCGGAAACCGCCGTGCGCGAATACCGCGCCCGCTACTTCGACCGCATGACGATCGGCGGCCCGTGGAGCGCCGTGCAAAAGATCGCCATCGAGACGTCACGACCCCGTTCGATCGTCCAATTCTAAGATTTCATGGCGGTAACAGAGCGAAGCGAACTCTGAACCCCGGCATGGCAGGCAGTGTGGGCGGGCTCCGAGGATGAGGAGGATTAACGGAAGGGCGGGACTCGCAAGGGTCCCGCCCTTTCCCGTCCGCGGATCAGACCGGCCCGACCGCGCGGCGGGCTCACTGAGCCGTCCAGCCGCCGTCGATGACCAAGTCCGTTCCCGTGATGAAACCCGCGTCTTCCGAGCAGAGATAAAGTGCGAGTTTCCCGATCTCTTCAGGCTGCCCAAAGCGGCCGACCGGAATCCTGGCCAGAAACTGCGCACGCAGCTCCGGATTCTGCATCAGCGGCGCATTGATCTCCGTGTCGTAAACTCCGGGGCTGATCCCATTGACGGTGATCTGTTCGCCGGCCAGTTCGAGCGCGAGCGCGCGATTGAACCCGAGCAGCGCCGTCTTGCTCGCTGAATACGCCGTGCGGCCGGGCAGCGAGACGTGCGACATCATCGACGTCATGTTGATGATCCGTCCGTAGCCCTGCCCCTTCATCATCGGGACGAAGGCGCGGCAGAGCAGGAAGACGCTGGTCACGTTCGTGGTCATCACGCTGTCCCACTCGGCGAGGGTGAACTCCGTGATGGCTTTGCGGATGTTGATGCCGGCGTTGTTGATCAGGATGTGCAGGCGGTCGCCGAGCCGGGCGGTGAGAGCCGCGCGCAATCCTTCGACCTGCGTTTCATCGCTCACGTCCGCCACGAAGACTTCGGCGGCGCCGCCCGCGTCGCGAATCTCCGCTGCAACTTCGTTGAGTTTCGCTTCGTCGCGCGACACCAGCGCGACCCGCGCACCGGCCTGCGCGAGGGTGATCGCCATCGCCTTGCCGAGGCCCTTGCTCGCGCCGGTGATCAGCGCGGTCTTGTCATGAAGTGTTTGGGACATGACGGCGGACCCTATGAAGTGAACCCGCGGGCAACAATCCGCTTTTCGATCGACCGCCACCTCCGGATGGAATTCGGCATTCATTCCACCCGGCGTGGCCGCCCCCAAAACCGCCGGGATTTATTCGGGTGAGGGCGAGGGAGAAAGAGGGAGAAAGGGTCAGGTCAATGATCTGCTGCGAGCGAGCGCGGGCCGCCGGCGGGACGGACGCCGTTGGGACGCCAGCATCCCCAGCGCGACGGCGAGCAGACTCATCGCACCCGGCTCGGGGACGACGGTGATTTGTCCCGCCGTGGAAAGTCCGCTCGTGTCGAAGCTGAGGCCGCCCGTTAGCGGATCGGCGACGGTGATCGCGCCGAACGCGCCGCTCACCTGGCCGGGAGCAAAAGCGAACACTTGGAAGGTGTCGCCGAAGTGCGGGACGAAGCCATCGATCAAGTCCAGCACCAGCGCGCCGTCGAGCGCGAGCGAACCGCTCGCGCCGAGGATGAGCTGATCGTATTGCGAGCCCGCATTGAGGCCGCCGAGTTCGAGCGTCAGCGTGTTCGCACTGCCGAAGACGGTGACCGTGCCGAGCGTCACTGCTGCGGGCGAATTGCCGGGCGAGTAGCCGCCTTCAAAAAAGACCGTGCCCGGGCCGCTGAAACTGCCCGCGCCGCGCACTTCGCCGAAGAAGACGATGGCCGAGCCCGCGCTCGCCTTTACGTCGAGGCCGCTGTGGCGGAAGACATCGAAAAACGTCGCCGACGCGCCGCCGCTCACGATGACCCGCGAGCCGGCCAGCATCTGCGCGGTGCCGTAAATCTGCGAGTCGCCGCCGCTGAGATTGATGTTGCCCGAGTTCATCAGCCCCGCGGTCGGGCTGCCGCTCGACGGGACCGGCGTGGTGGGAAAATAGAGCGCGCCCTGGCCGTTGATCTGGCCGGTCGCGGAGTTGGTGAACTGCTGCGCAAAGCTCACCGTGCCGCCGAGCAGATTCACGCGCCCGGTGTTCGGGCCGTTCGTGCCGGTGAAGGCGAGCGTCTTGCCGAATTCCCCGCGCACTTCGCCGCCCGCGAAATTGTTCAGCGTCACGGCGATGGTGCCGTCGCCGGTGATGAGCCCGAGATTGCTGATCGAGCCCGCGCCGAGCACCTGGCCGGTGCCGCCCGCGAGTTCGAGCCGCGCCCCGGCGTTGTTCGTCAGCGTGGTGCCGAGCGTGAGGTTGCGCTGCGTCAAAATCTGCGCGCCGGCGCTGTTGATGATCGTCGCGGAAACGTTCGCGGAGCCGGCGCGGATTTCGAAGGTGGAATTGTTCGTCATCTGGCCCGCACTCAGCGTACCGCCGTCCACGATCACGGGCGTATCCAGCGTCATCGACACTCCGACGCTGGTCGCGAGCGCCCGCCCTGCGCCGAGCGTGCCGGCGAGGCCGAGGAGCTTCGGCGCAGTCGTGCTCGAGAGCGTGAGGGCCGAGTCGAAGCGCAGCGTGCCGCCCGTCCAGTTCAACTGCCCGTCGAGCACCGGCGCGGTGTTCACGGCGAGCGTGCCGCTGCTGAGAGTGACGGTGCCGCCGTTGAAAATCCGCAGCGTGCCGGCATCCACCGTGCCGCTGGCGATGTTCAGCGTCCCGGTGCCGCCGGCGCTTCCGCCTCCGCCGACAGAGAAGTCGGTGGTCGTGAGGAGTTGCGCCCCACTTTGCACCGTGACGATGCCTTCGCTGCCCACGAGGTTGGCGATGGCGATGGCACCGCCGGCATTCAACACCCGGCCTTCGCGCAGCAGGAGTTGCCCGCGGTGGCTGCTGCCGACGTTGAGTCCCGCGACGTTCGTCGTCGTGCCCGCGGCGATGAGGTCCACCGTGGGAAGGTCGCCGATGTCGGTGCCGTCGATGGTGAATGCGCTGACCGTCCCGCGGGGTTGAAAGTTCCCCGCCACCCGGAGCAGCCCGTCGGTGAAATTGAAGACGCTGTTGTTGATGAAATTGCCAGCCACGAAAATCGAGCCGCCGTCGAGATTGAGCGTGCCGACCTGTGCCGCGCCGGTGGGGTCGAACACACTCAAATTCGTCCCGACATAGACCTCCGCGCCGCCGCTGACATTGAGCGTCCCGGTGCCGAGGTTGGCGACGGTCAAGACCGAGGTAGTTGTCAGCTTCGAGCCCGCTCCGGTGATCGTGGCCACGCCGATGCCGGTCGCGGCGCCCCCGAGGGTCACGCCCGACGTGGCCACTTCGCCGCCGCCGGAGACCGTCAAGTCCCCCGTGCCGGAACTGCCGACGGTGATCGAACTGCCGGTCGTCCACTGTGAGCCCGCGCCAGTGACCGTGGCGCGGCCTTGGCTGCCAGCGCCCGAGCCCAAGTTGGCGGAGGAGGTGGAGACGACCTGGCCACCGCTGGAGACGGTCATCACGCCCAGTCCGCTCGAACCGATCGTCTGCGCTGCGGACAGATTCCACCGCGAGCCTGCGCCCGTCACCGTCGCCGTGCCAAAGCCCGTGGCGGCGCTGCCGAGCACCACCCCGCCCGTCGCGGAGACCAGCCCGCCGGCGGAGACCGTGAGCGTGCCGTCCCCAGCGCTGCCGATGGTTGCGGTCGAGCCTATCGTCCACGACGAGCCGACGCCGCTCACCGCCACCGTGCCATCCGCGCCCAGAGAACTGCCCAGCGTGGCGGTCGAAGTGCTCGTGAGCGTGCCGCCGTTGGTCACGGTCACACTGCCAGTGCCGGCGTTCCCGACGGTCGTCGTACCGCTAAAGTCCGCCGCAGCGTTCGGGCCGGTGATCGTCGCCGTGCCCGCGACGCCGGAGCTGTTCCCGACGATGAAAATGGCCCCGTCGATCCGGCCGTTGTCGTTCACCGTCAGCGTCCCCGTCCCGGCGGAGCCTGCGGTGACGTTTGGACGGATCGTGCCGTCGCCAATGCGCCCCCCGGTGGTGACGGTCAGGAACCCCGTGCCACCCGCGTTCACCCCCACGGTCACATTATCCCCATTGGTATCCACCGCCAAAATGCCATCCCGCACGGTCAACCGACCCGTCTGCCCGGAGACATTGCCTGCAAAGACCGCGCCACCGCTCGTCAACGTGTAGGTCAAACCATTGAGATCCAAGGTGACGTTCCCGTTTTCCACATCGAGACCGAGGTTCGTCGGCGCGCTGGAAAAAGTGACGGTGTAGGTGCTGTTGAGCGTGAAGTTCGCGACGTCCGCCGCGACCGGCACGCTGGCCCCGCCCGCGCCGCCGTCCGTCGCGGACCAGTTGGCGAGGTCGGAGAACGAACCGCCGAGCGAGTCGATCCAGAATCGATCGGCGGCGTGGAGTGGAGATGCGAGGCAGAGGAGCGCCGCGGCGGCGGCGATGGACGTGGCGAGGATGGATTGCGGATGGGATTTCATCACGAGTCGGTGTCTGGGGTTGGGGGCGTTGGCGGTCAGCGAAGTGAAACTTCCGGGTGGCGGTTGCGGCGACGCAAGGCCGGAACGGGCAAAATCTTACGATTCGCCTGGCTCATTGTCTTGCTTATTGAGGATCGCAAAGAAATGGCTCGTCGCCGGAGCCCCCAGACCGCAGTGAGCCTCGGCCAGGTCACTCCCGCCACCGCACCCACCGAAGCATCGATCATTTTTACCCAGAATTTTGGACGCCGTTGCATCGGGACAAAGGCGCGGCAGAGCAGGAAGACGCTGGTCACGTTCGTGGTCATCACGCCGTTCCACTCGGCGAGCATGAAGTCCGTGATGGCTTTGCGGAGGTTGATGCCCGCGTTGTTGATCAGGATGTGCAGGCGGTCGCCGAGCCGGGCGGTGAACGCCGCGGGCAACAATCCGCAGTTCGATCGGATTCTTCCTTTCACCTCCGGGTGACGTGACGCTGCGCACGCTTTGACGCAGCCAATGAAACGCGATCGCGCAATGATTCTACCTGTGCCGCTCCCGCGCCAGCCGCGCGATCACCTCGGGGTAAAGCGCGTGCTCGGCGACCTGGATGCGGGCGTGCAGAGTCTCCGC
This sequence comes from Chthoniobacter sp., assembly GCA_031424375.1. Lineage (GTDB taxonomy): Bacteria > Verrucomicrobiota > Verrucomicrobiia > Chthoniobacterales > Chthoniobacteraceae > Chthoniobacter. Next base: position 12,064 of record JANPHH010000168.1, read on the forward strand.
GCTATCCCCGGCGAGCACGGGAACGGCGCGCTGCGCGATGATCTCGCCGGTGTCCATGCCGGCATCGACGTAGTGCACGGTGCAACCCGTCTCGCGCACACCGGCCGCGAGCGCCTGCTTCCACGCTTCGAGCCCCGGAAAGGCCGGGAGCAGCGACGGATGAATATTGATGATGCGGCCTGGGAAGGCTTCGAGCAGCGGCGGTTTGATCATCCGCATGTAACCCGCGAGCACCACCAGTTCGACCCCCGCTTCCCGCAACAACGCCACCACGCGCGCTTCCGCTTCCGGTTCCAGCTTCGTCTTGAAACGTCCCGGCGCGACAAACTCCGCGCGCACTCTCCGCTCCCGCGCCAGCCCGAGGATGCCCGCACCTTCCACATCCGAGATCACGATGCGGGTCTCGGCGGCCAGGGTTCCCGAGGCGGCGGCGTCGGCGATCGCGCGGAAATTTGAACCCTTGCCCGAACCGAGAACCCCGAGGCGGAGGCGGGGCGAGGGATGAAGAGAAGTGGCCTGCGGTGAGTCAGGATTCATCGACGGGGCGGGATCGTTGCGATCACTCACTCTGCTTCATCCTTCCGCCTTCTTCCTTCATCCTTTCGATCGTCCCCGTCGTCGATTTTCCCGGCACGAGTTGCAGGATGTGAATCTCGGTCGCCGCGTCCCGCAAGGCCGCGTGCTCTTCCGGGTTCATGGTTGCGACCGTATAGTCGCCACCCTTCGCGTAGATCTGGGGCCGGATCTCGCGCACCAGTTCGGTGACGCGCTCGGTTTCGAAGACCGTCACGAAATCCACGCAACCCAGCGCCGCGAGCACTTCGGCGCGATCATCCTGCGCATTCAAGGGGCGCGAGGGACCTTTCAGAGCGCGCACGCTCGCGTCGCTGTTCACCGCCACGAGCAACGCGTCGCCGAGCCCCCGCGCCGCCTGGAGGTAGCGGACGTGTCCGACATGCAGGAGATCGAAGCAGCCATTCGTGAAGACGAGGCGCTGGCCGCGCGCGGCAAATTCGTCGCGCAACGCGGAAAGCTCCGCGGCGGATTTCAACTTGGGAGAGTGCGACATGACTCCATGAGTCTGCGCGCAAG
>JANPHH010000169.1:0-8730 GCA_031424375.1 Chthoniobacter sp.
GCACGGCGCTGTCGTGAACCAGACACTCCTGTCTGGTCCGTCCAAGCCGCAGGCAGGAGTGTCTGCGTCACGGCCCGTCCGCAACGGCATGGTGCATGTGAACTACGGCTCCTACACGCTCGCCATCCGCGATGGCGATTGGAAGCTCATCCTGCTCTCATGAGTCTATGCCGTGCAGGTCGGCACCGTCACACCGGATCACATCGTCGAGACCCAAGGCAAAGGCCCCAACGACAAGTTCCAGCTCTACAACCTCCGCACCGATCCCGGCGAGGCCACGAACCTCTTCGCGCAAGAGCCCGATAAAGCGAAGGAACTCTTCGCGGTGCTGAAGGCGGACATCGCACGCGGGAGGAGTCACTGATATAACATCATCTATGAAACACACAGCCGCACTCCTCACCGCCCTGCTGCTCGCGCCGCTGGTCGTGCTGCATGCTGCAGATCCTTCGGCCAACTCGGACCGGTTACCATCCTTCTCGTGGGAGCGCGTGCCGCGCTACATGCACATCCGCAAGGAGACGGCGTTTTCACCTGAAGAGCTGCGATATCTCGCGAGCTTTCCGTTGATCACCTTCGACAAAGGCACCGGCGGCAAGGACAGCGGCTCGACCGAGGCCGGAACGCTGGCTGCGGCGCGGGCGGTCAAAGCCCTCAACCCGACGGCGAAGGTGCTGTATTACCGGAATGTGCTGGTGCATTACGGGGGCTATGCTGCCAATGCGGCGCTCAAGGATGTCCCGAGCGCCTTTCTCGTCGGCAAGGGCGGCAACGACAAGCTCGTGCGCGGGGTTGTTCAGGCGTATGACCTGACCAACTCGAAAGTCCGCGAGTGGTGGGTCGCGAACGCGAAGCATGTCTGCGCCGATCGGGCGATCGACGGGCTCTTCCTCGACGGGAATGCGAAGGTGCTGGAGCCGAGCTATCTCCTGGGCGAGATCGGCAAGGCGAAGAAGGAGGGCATACTGAACGGCTATACGGCCCTGGTGGAGGAGACCCGGCGGGCCCTGGGTCCGGACAAGCTCATGCTCGCGAACGTGCTGCGAGCGCGCTTCCCGGATTCAGGGAAGAGCCGCCTGCGGGCGTTTGACGGCTCGTACATTGAGGCGTTTGAGACTGCGGTGGGCAATGTCCCAGTGAAGGACTATGTGGCCAAGGGCATCGCGGCCTTCCAGGAGGCTGCGCGCCAGGGGACCGTCATCGCCTTCACTGCCGGACTGGGCGAAGAGAGCGGCGATGCGGGGAAGGCGAACGAGGCGCGCACGGATGAGATCCGCACGGCGCTGAAGAAGGAGGACGCGTCTGATCGCCGGTTCCAGTATCTGCTCGCGCTCTTTCTCATCTGCGCGGAAAAGCACAGTTACCTCTGCGCGCATGACGGGTATGACGTGAAGAACAGCACGCTCTGGCGAAGGCCGCGTCCGGAGTTTGAGCGCCCCCTGGGCGCGCCGAAAGGCCCGGCTGTCCGTGCGGGCTATACATACACGCGCGAGTTCGAGCATGCGTCCGTGTTTGTGGATATCGAACAGAAAAACGCCCGCAATAACTGGAGGTAAACCGGAATGAAACCCACCCTCACCCTGCTCACCGCCCTGCTGCTCGCGCCGCTGGCCACGCTGCACACGGGCCGCGACTTGCCGGAAGTTCCAAGGTTTGGAATACTCCGCGCTGGCTCTTTCCAGCCATTGGAAATTCCCGGTGTGATGACTTCCAATGACTGGAACTGACGAATCAAATGAAAGCAAAGCGAACCACCATGAAATACACCCTCATAGTCCTCGCCGCACTGCTGCTGGTTCACGGCCCAACCTCAGACGCTGCGGTGCCAAGCTCGGACAAGACCAAGCTCGACATCGTTTACAAGATCACGGCGCAGGGGCACCTGCGACTCGACCTGCACTACCCTGCCGCGCCGAAGCCGGGTGCAAAGTATCCGCTCGTCATTTTCACGCACGGCGGCGGGTGGACCACGGGGGACAAGTCCATCGACCGTGGGGTGCGCTTCCAGGGTGCGAGTGCGCTCACGGCTCAGGGCTTCTGTGTGGCGTCGGTTGAATACCGGCTCTGGTCGAAAGACGGGAACATCGTGATTCGCGATTGCGTGACCGATGCGAAGGACGCGCTGCGCTTTCTCGCGAAGAACGCCCAGCGGTTTTCGCTGGATGCCAGCCGCGTGTTCACATTCGGAGATTCGGCCGGCGGCCAGATTGCTCAGATGATGTTGCTCTCGCCGCCGCAGTCCTTTCCCGGCGATCCCGCGCTCGCGGATGCGAAGTATCGCCTCGTCGCCGGAGTGTCGTGGTATGGCCCATGCGATTTCGAGAAGACGGAACTCTTCAATCCCGACGGACGCCCGAACTTCCGCGATCGCTTCGGCCCGCGCATCACCCTCGCCGGCACGGATGAAAAGAAGAAGCTCGCCGCCTTTCGCGAGGTAAGTCCCGTGAACTATCTCCGCGCCGACGGGCCGCCGCTGCTCATGATCCAAGGCGACAAGGACACAACGATCCCGGTGCATCACGCACATTACATGCAGCAGCGCGCCAAAGCGGTGAAGGCGCCCGTCGAGATCATCATCGTCCGCAACTCGGAACATAACTGGCGCGAAGCAGGCGGTGTGCTGAGCCCGTCGCTTGATGAAATCGTCGCAAAGACCGCGACCTTTCTGAAACAGCAACTCGACAAGACACCGTCCAAATGAACCGCCTCGCTACTCTCCTCATTGCCCTGCTTGCGGCGGCGCACGTCACCGCTGCGGAAAAGCCGAACATCCTCTTCATCCTCACCGACGACCAGGGCTACGGCGATGTCGCGCGGCACGGGCATCCTTTGCTGAAGACACCAAACCAGGACGCGCTGCACGACCAGAGCGTGCGGTTCGCGAAGTTCTACGTGAGCCCATCGTGCTCGCCGACACGAGCTGCATTGATGACCGGCATGCACGAGTTTCGCAGCGGCGTCACACACACCACCGACCCGCGCGAGCACATGGATGTGGATGCAGTCATCCTGCCGCAACTGCTCAAAAGCGCCGGTTATCGCACGGGTTTCATCGGCAAGTGGCACCTCGGCAACGACGGCAAGTATAATCCCACGAATCGCGGCTTCGACTGGAACTCCACGAACGGCGGCGCGGCCACGGTGCATTTTGATCCCGTCATCATCCGCAACCGCGTGCGCGAGAAACGCACCGGGTATCGCGAAGACCTCCTCTTTGACGAGGCGATGGCCTTCATCGACGACGCGAAGGGCTCGCCTTTCTTCTGCTACCTCGCCACCTACTCGCCTCACGCGCCGGTGAAGGCTCCGGATGCATTCAAAGCGCCGTTCGTCGGCAAAGTGGACCCGGAGGAGGCGGACTTCCTCGGCATGGTGGCCAATCTCGACTACAACCTCGGCCGCATCACAAAGCATCTGCGCGACCGCGGGCTTGAGAAAGACACCATCATCGTCTGGATGAACGACAACGGCGAGACGCACGGGCTCGATGTCTATAACGCCAGCATGCGCGGCTGCAAAGCCACCATCTGGCAGGGTGGCTCACGAGCGATGTCATTTTGGAAATGGCCGGGCAAATGGCAACCGCACACCGTCAGTAACCTCACCGCGCATCTCGACGTGCTGCCCACGCTATGCGAACTCGCTGGCGCAAAGATCCCCGCCGACCTCGCGCCAAAGCTTGAAGGCTGGTCTTTGCGCCCGCTGCTCGAATCCACGAAGCCGCTCCCGTGGCACGACGACCGCCTGCTCTATCACCATGTCGGTCGATGGCCCAGCGGACTCGCTGCGAGTCACAAATACGCCATGGCCTCCGTGCAAGGCGGCAGCTACCTCCTCGTGCGCAGTGAACCCTGCGGAGATCCCGAGTGCGAAAAATACGGCAGCCAGTGCACCACGCTGCGCCAGGTGCAGAGCGGCGCAAAACGGGCCACTTACACCAAGGAGAACGCCGCCTTCCACTGGGGCGTCACGCCGCCGGGCAAGTGGTCGTTGTTTGACCTCAGCACCGACATCAAGTGCGAGCGCGACCTCTCCAAAGCCAAACCCGACCTCACCAAGAAGCTCGCCGCAGCCTACGACAAATGGTGGGATGAAATTTATCCAACCATGATCGCAAATGGCGGTGACAAGGGCCAGCCGGAGCCGTTGGGAGCAAAATCCAAGGAGTGATCTTCTGAGATTAAAGCATGTCACTCTAGGACTACCACGCCATCGGCCTCTGGTGCGAACGGCGAGGGTCAGATGCCGTTAGTCTTCTGGCGGTGCCTTGCCCTTCTTGCGCCTTTGAATGACGGCTGCTTTTCTTTCCTCTTCCTGTAGTCGAAGCATTTCTTTGATCATAGCCGGGTCTTCAAGCTGATCGCTGTCGTTGGTCCTTTTTATCCAGGTTTGAAGGGCGTTTCGCATCTTCTCCAGGTCTGTCTTTCTTGATGGTTCATCAGCTAGATTCGTCAGCTCAAATGGATCTGCCTCGAGATCATACAATTCTTCGGCAGGCTTCGGCTTAAAGTAGGAACTGTAGCGCTCCGGGAGCTTGCCCTGATCGTAAAGCTCTTTCGCCGCTCTGACCGCCTCTACGTTTCGATGGCCCTGTTCATAGTATGAGATTTCTGGGGTGAAGTTTCTGATGTATTGCCATTTTTTCGAGAAGACACTGCGGACGCGATCGGTGACGACATCGAGATTGTCCCATTGCGCATACAGAAACTCGGGCTCTTCGCGCCTGTGGGGGCCAAACAAGATGCGGCCTTCCAGATAATTCGGCACACTGCCTCCCACGAGATCAATAAAGGTGGGTGCCAGATCGAGGGAGGACACCAGCTCATCGTTAACCGTGCCCGGCTTGATCCCCAAATCATACTTTGCCGGCACTCGGACAATGAGCGGCATCTCGATGCCGCGTTTGTGCACGAAACATTTCCCTCGGAACAATGCGGGACCATTGTCGCCGATAAAGAAAATGATCGTGTTTTCATACAGCCCTCTCTTTTTCAAGTCAGCTATCAGATCGCCGACTTTGGTGTCCAAGACAGTCAGGTATTCCAAATACAGCCCGAACTCTTTGCGTGCCGCCGGTGTCTCAGGCGTATAAGGCGGAAGATCAATTTTGGCCGTATCGACAGGGTGCTCAGGACAGGGATGAAAGGCGGGATGGGTCTCGTAATACTGAAATTGACAAAAGAAGGGCTGTTTAGCAGAAACGACATTCCAATCCGTTTCGTCATAGGGCTTGATGCGCGGGTTTTCGAAGCCCCAGTCTCTCTTTGGACGCCCACAAAGCCCGATGGTGTATCCGGCATCGCGAATGTATTTGGTGAAGACATCGACACCTTCCGGCAGGTTCTTTTTCACGAACGGAGGCCCCGGTCTCATATACTTCGCATTGACCTGGTGAGGGTATAGCCCCGTCATGAAGCTGGACCGACTGGGAGCGCAGATGGCCGCTGTGGTATGAGCATGGGTAAAAAGCACACCCTCTTTTGCCAACTGATCCAAGTTCGGGGTATATGAGCCTTTGACTCCGTAGCACGCCAGATCACAGCCAAGGTCTTCGGCAACAATCCACAATATATTTGGCTTGGTAGGCTTCTTGTCTTCGGCAAAGCCGGACATGCAGGTGCTCAGAAGGGCAACAGCGGTCAATAGTAATAGATTCCAATGGTTCATATTCGCTCCTTTGGGCATGGTGTGTGATTGCAATGTTCTATTCCTCGCTGATTCACTGGGCAACATCAATCATCAGGATAGAACCAAGCCTCGCTCCCTCATGCAGTTAGCGACCTTGGGGGAATCCGGCAGGTTGTTCGGGAAAGCGAGGAACCGGGGTCAGGAACCGGGGTGCAAAATCCGACAAATACCCAGCCTCGTGAGTTGAGCGGTGAGGGTCGCAATGCTATGCCGCGCTGGTGGTGGCGTTGATTCATACCATGCGGAAACCAAATCGTGAAACAGACGATCCCATTGGCCTTCCTCATCGCCGCCTTGCTGCTCGCGCCGCTGGCCGCGCGGTGCGCCGCTGATGCGTCGAAGCCTATTAGCAAATCGAAACCCAACATCCTCTTCATCCTCACCGATGACGAACGGCTCAGCGATGTCGGGTGCTATGGCTCGGACCGGTTCAAAGGCAAGACGCCAAACATTGATGCGCTCGCCGCGACGGGGATGCGGTTCACGCATGGCTTCGCGCCGCCGCTGTGCTGCCCGTCGCGCACGACGCTCAACACGGGGCGCTATCTTTTTCGCAATGGTGCGCTGAGTAACACCTCGCCGCACATTCCCACCGCGAAGGATGAACCGTCGCTCGCACGCACGCTGAAGCAGGCAGGCTTCCAAGCTGGCGAACCCCTCACTGCCGATGGCTTGCCTCTACGGATGGCCAACCCGGAACGCTGAGAGAATGAGTGGGGCAGAAAACGAAGTGCATAGATCCCGTATTTTCAGGCGCCCTCCCATTTTCTGTCAGCCTCATCTTTTCTGTTACGCTCGGCTCGGCTCGTGGAAATACCCGCCAGACAAGCACTGACCCAACGTCCCAACCCACCTCCATGAAACACATCCTCCTCGGACTCATCTGCACCCTGCTGCTCGCCATGACGAGCCCATCCTTCGCTGCTGACAGGAGCAAGCCCAACATCGTCTTTCTCCTCGCCGACGATCTCGGCTGCGGGGACCTGCATTGCTACGGGCATCCGTATGCCCGCACTCCGAACATTGATTCGCTCGCGCGCGACGGCACGCGCTTCATGCAATACCACGCCACGGGTTGCACGTGCTGTCCGTCGCGCACGGGGCTGATGACCGCGAAGTTTCCCGCGACTTATCCGACCTACCCGGCGAATGGCGGTTTTGCGAGCCGCGTCACGATCACCGAGCTGCTGAAGAAGCAGGGCTATGCGACGGGGCACTTCGGCAAATGGCACATCGGGCCGGAGCAGAAGAACGGCACCTACGGCATTGATTCCATCGGAGCGGGCGAGGAGGAAGGCGGAAAGAAATAGAAGCAGGCCGATGAGCGCGGGCGCGACGCGCACGTCTATGACGAGGCCATCAGTTTCATCGAGAAGCACATTCGAGCGGAGCGAGAAAGCCTGCCGCAGGCAGCCCGAAGGGCAGGCGCGGAGGCGCCTGGCAACGCGCGCCCGTTCTATGTGAACGTGTGGGGCCACATCCCGCACAATCCCGTGAATCCGACCGACGGGCTGGTGAAGCGATGGAGCGGGTTGAAAGTGAAGGACAGCGATTTCCCGCCGCAGATGCTCGCGAAGTTTGCCGACGTGCGGAAGGCCGGCGGCGATGTGGACGACGCGATGCGCCGCTATCTCGCCGACATCGAATCGCTCGACGACGCCGTGGGCCGCATTTTGAAAAAGCTCGATCAACTCGGCCTGCGCGAGAACACGATCGTCGTCTTCAACAGCGACCAGGGCGCGGACATGACCAAAGCGGGCGGCGGCGGACTGCGCTTCAACCAGATGGGCAGCAACGGCGCGCAGCGCGGCGGCAAGCACACGAACTGGGAGGGCGGCCTCGACGTGCCGTGGATCGTACGCTGGCCCGGCCATGTGCCTGCGGGGCGCACGGACGCGCAATCGGTCATCAGCGGCGCGGACTGGCTGCCGACGCTCTGCGCGATCACCGGCGTGAAAATCAACGCCGCGGATTTCGACGGCGAGGATGCGTCCGCCGCCTGGCTCGGCAAAGGCCCGCACGTGCGCACGAAGCCGCTGTTTTGGAAAACCAGTTCGCCCGGCAGCGATTCCTACATCCGCGAAGGCCAGTGGAAACTCGCTCACCCCACGCGCAAGAACGGCGGTGACCTCGAACTCTTCGACATCATTGCCGATCCCGCCGAGTCGAAGAACCTCGCCGCGCAGCATCCCGACATCGTGAAGAAGCTCTCCGCGAAAGTGGAAGCGTGGGTCGGCACGCTGCCGAAGGAATACCTCAAGACCGGCGACAAGCTGGACTGAGGTTGCCAAGACCAACACCACATTCCGCATGATGAAGCACACGATCCTCGCACATGCCGTTGTGCTGCTCGCGTCGCTGGCCACGTTGCACGCCTCTGCCAAATCGCCCCCCAACATCGTCGTGATCAACGCGGATGACCTCGGCTATGGCGATCTCGGTTGCTACGGCTCGAAAGTCATCGCCACACCGCGCATCGATCGAATGGCTCGGGAGGGTGTGCGTTTTACCGACTTCTACGTGGCATCGCCGTTTTGCAGTCCATCGCGCGCCGCCTTGCTGACGGGGCGTCTGCCGGCACGCGCTGGCGTGCCTTACGTCCTGTTTCCCAGCGAGCACACCGGGCTCCCAGCCAGTGAGGTGACCATCGCGGAAGTCCTCAAGCCTGCCGGTTATGCGACCGCCTGTGTCGGTAAATGGCACCTCGGCTGGCGTCAGGAGCTGCGTCCACAGCAGCAAGGGTTCGATGAGTTCTTCGGCCTGCTGCACACCAACGACACCGAGGAATGGAAAGTCGGCCAGCCATTCCTGCAGCTCAGCATGTTCGAGCCGCTCCAACTCCGCGACGGCGATCGTGTCGTCGAATCGCCCGTCGATCAGGCGATGCTGACTCAACGCTATACCGAGCGCGCGGTGGACTTCATCCGCCGGAATCGCGAGCGGCCATTCTTCCTCTACCTCGCCCACACCATGCCGCACATCCCGCAATACGCATCGTCCGCATTTGTCGGCAAATCGAAGGACGGCATTTACGGCGACTCG
>JANPHH010000170.1:0-5839 GCA_031424375.1 Chthoniobacter sp.
TCCGCGGAAAAAGCACGCGACATGTACGTCCTCAGCGTCTCGCCGGAGGAAGCGCCGGATAAAGCCGAGCACGTCGAGCTGACCTTCGAGAAAGGCATCTGCACCGCGATCGGCTACAACGACATCGAGGCACTGCTCGGAGAACTCGGAGGGACGCACTCCCGTGCGTCCCAAACTTCCGCGGGCGAAGGCGGAGGAGATCAGGGACACGCGGGAGCGCGTCCCTCCGAATTGCAATTCAACGCCGACAACCACGCCATCCTCAGCCCGCTCTGGATCATGAAGGCGCTGAACAAACTCTGCGGCAAACACGGCTGTGGCCGCGTCGACATGGTCGAGAACCGCTTCGTCGGCATGAAGAGCCGCGGCGTCTACGAGACTCCCGGCGGCTCCATCCTCCACTTCGCCCACCGGCAGATCGAGTCCATCACCATGGACCGCGAAGTCATGCACCTGCGCGACTCCCTCATCCCGAAATACGCATCGCTCGTTTACAACGGCTTCTGGTTCGCCCCCGAACGCGAAGCCCTCCAGGCCCTCATCACCGAGAGCCAAAAGAACGTCACCGGCGTCGTCCGCGTCAAACTTTACAAGGGCAACATCATCGCCGCCGGCCGCAAGTCCCCGCTCAGTCTCTACAATCCGCACATCGCGACCATGGAGGCCGACCCGACCAAGGCCTACAACCAGAACGATGCCACCGGCTTCATCGCCCTGAACGCGCTCCGGCTCAAGGTCGCAAGCCGCGTCCACCGCGCGGCGAAGTAGGGTAAGCCATGGCCATCGAACGCCAGCGCCCGAAACACGACGGTTTTAATCCCGCCGCGGAACTCCCCTTCGCGCTTCGAATCGAGGATTTCTCCCTCGCCTTGCAGGATGTCTATGACTTCTTCTTCGACGTAAACTCGTTCCTTCTCAACAAAGGGCTCCAGCGCCTTGATGACATCGTCCGGCCTGCCATCATGTCGGGGTTACTCTCCGATCTCCTGACGTCGAGTCTCGCGAAGCATTCGCGAACACTGACGCAGAACCTTCACTTCAACGGCCACCCGGACCTGATCGTCAAAGGGGAATACCCAAATGATGCAGTAAGTGCTGGCGTGAAAGGAGTGGAGATCAAGACCACCCGAAAAGCGGGAGGCGCAGTGGATACGCATGGAGCGCGAGAGCAATGGATGGCGGTTTTCGTCCATGCGACCGACAACATCACGGAGCCGGCCCGCGACCGGCAGGCACTGCGGTTCACCGAAGTGTATCTCAGCCATGTCACGATCGAAGACTTTCGAAAGAATGCCCGCGGCGAACTTGGCACCCGCACCGCAACCCTTCACCGAGAAGGAATTTGCAAGATGCGGAAGAACTGGATCTATCTCGAATCAAAGGTGCAGAGCGCTTAGCCGCGGGATCGCCTCCAGAGCGAGTGCGTGGTAAGCGGCGTCGCGCTCGATGCCGATGCTTTCGTAGCCGACGGCATTCGCAGCCGCGAGCGTCGAGGCACCACCAGCGAACGGATCAAGGATCACTCCGTCACCGAGCGGCAGTACCGCTCGCACCACTTTGCGCATAAAGGCCTGAGGCTTGAGGCTAGGATGCCGTGCGAGTTTCCGTTCGACGGCGCGGGTGGGGCTGGATTCGATCACATCACCGAAAGGCTGCCCGGCTGATGGTCGGCGAAATCCACCCGTGCGCCACTTGCGCAGATTGTCCTGCACCCGGCCCTCCAGGGGTTTGCGGAAGATCAGCCACGGCTCCCACATCGAGCGCGGCATCACGCTGACCCCGTCAAACTCCTCGTGAGCATCCTTTGGCCGATCACCTCCTCGCATGGTCATCGTGAGGCGGATTAGTTCACCGCGCCTTTCGAGTCCCGCGCGCACGGCGGCCCCCGCGACGACGTAAGATAGCAATGGGTTCGAAGCAACGAGCACATTTCCCCCGGGCACAAGGACGCGGAGGATGGCCCGCGCCCAGCGATGAAAGAAAAAATCCAGTGCGGTGAGGTCCGCCGGAGTCAGTACTGTGAAACGTGGGAGGGGCGACCTTTGGTGCCCATCGAAGCTCGGTGGAATGCGCCACACGCCCCCCCTTCCGGCGCGGAGTTTGGCCTGCTCGCTGTCCGTATACTCGATCAGCCCATATGGCGGATCGGTCACCACTGCATGAATGCTCACGGGCTCGCGCGTCTCCAGCCACTCGAAGCAGTCTGCATGGACGAGCGTCGCCTGACCGATCTTCTGCTTGGGAAAAGCGGCTCGCCGTTTCGGTGTGATCGCAGCTGGAAAGTCCAGCGTAGCCTGATTCTCCTCCCGGACTCGCGCGGACCCTGCGAGGGCGTAGCGCCCGCGATCCAGTCGCTCGAAAATCTCCGGCGTATTCAGGCGCAGATAGGAGCGAATCGAAGAAGCCGACGTCTCGCCAAGGCTCCGCTCGACCTCGTGGCGAATCGCCGCGACCGACAGGCCTTGGGAATCGCCAAGGGCGTCGATGATCGCGTCGCGGACAGAACCAGGGGAACGCTTGGGTGGCGGCATTTTCGGCATACGCCGACCATAGACGTCTAGACGTCTAAGTGCTACAGAATTTACTTCTCGCGCGTCCGAAACGTCAGCGCGTGGCCCGTCGCCGGGACCAAGACGTTGTAGCTCTCTCCGTCCGCCGCCACCGTGAGAGCGTGGGGCGAACTCTGGCGCCGATTCCGCTAATGAATTCCAGACAGCCGCGGTTACATTCGGCAACCAAGCATGCTCACTTTTCGCGCCACCTTTGCCCTGCTCAGCCTGCCCGTGATCGCTCAAGCCGCGATCACGCAGGAGCAGACCGAGTTTTTTGAGAAGAAGATCCGGCCGGTGCTCGCGGAGCAGTGCTACAAGTGCCACGGACCGGAGAAGCAAAAGGGCGACGTCCGCCTCGATTCGCGGGCGGCCATGCTGAAGCAGGCGGATGACGGCCCGATCGCCACGCCCGGCAAGCCTGACGAGAGCGCGTTCATTAAGAGCATCCGCCACAGCGGCGACTCGAAGATGCCGCCGAAGTCCGATCAGCTTCCGCCGGATCAGATCGCGGCGCTCGAGGAGTGGGTGAAGATGGGGATGCCCTGGCCGGAGAGCGACAAGCCGACGACGGCCGGGGCGGGCGAACTTTCCAAATCGCACTGGGCCTGGCAGCCGATCAAGAATCCCGCGCCGCCCGCGGTGCAGGATGCCGGCAGGTGGGGACGCGCGGAGCTGGATCGTTTCATTCTCGCGAAGCTCGAGGGGAAAAAGATCGCGCCATCGCCAGCGGCCTCGAAGCAGACGCTGATCCGCCGTGCGACTTACGACCTCACCGGGCTGCCGCCGACCGCGGAGGAGACCGTCGCTTTCGAAAAAGATGCCGCGCCCGATGCCTACGCGAAGCTGCTCGACCGCCTGCTCGCCTCGCCGCGCTACGGCGAACGCTGGGGCCGCTACTGGCTGGACGTGGCCCGCTACGCCGACACGCGCGGCTACCTCGCGGGCGGCGAGGAGCGGCGCTATCCCTTCAGCTACACGTATCGCGACTGGGTGATCGACGCGCTGAACCGCGACCTGCCTTACGATCAGTTCATCGTACAGCAGATCGCTGGCGATCAGGTGGCCACGGAGGCCGATCCTTCGCCGATGGCCGCGCAGGGTTTTCTCACGCTCGGTCGGCGTTTTCTCAACAGCCAGCCCGACATCATCGACGACCGCATCGACGTGGTGAGCCGCGGCTTTATGGGCCTGAGCGTGACCTGCGCGCGCTGCCACGATCACAAGTTCGATCCGATCCCCACCACGGACTACTACGCGCTCTACGGCGTCTTCGCTTCCTCGATGGAAAAGCCGAGCGGCGAGCTGCCGCTGCTCAAAGCGAAGCAGGATCCGAAAGACGCGGCGGAATACGCGAAGCAGTTCGCGGAGCGGAATGCCGACGTCGAAAAATTCTTTGAGCAGAAGGAGGAGCTGTTCGCGTGGCGGATGCGGCTCACGTTCGGCGCGGTGGCCGCGCTGCCGGTGCTGCCGCTCGATCGCCGCACGGCGCTCTTCGACCGCGCGGGCCGCGAGGAGCTGACGAAGGTCAAAAACAAGATTGACCAACTTAACGCGAGCGAGATCGCGCCGCCGCGCGCGCACGCGCTCTTCGATCTGCCGAAGCCGGTCGAGCCGCGCGTATTCATTCGCGGAAATCCGGGCCGCCCCGGCGAGCAGGTATCACGGCGCTTTCTCACCATCCTGAGCGGCGGCAATCCGCAGCCCTTCCAGCAAGGCAGCGGCCGGCTCGAACTGGCCAAAGCGATCGCGAGCAAGGACAACCCGCTCACCGCCCGCGTGATCGTGAACCGCGTCTGGAACCTGCACTTTGGCAAAGGCCTCGTCCGCACGCCCGGCGACTTCGGCGTGAAAGGTGAGCCGCCCACGCATCCCGAGTTGCTCGACTGGCTGGCCACGAAATTCATGGCTGATGGCTGGTTGCTGAAGCAGTTGCACCGCACGATCATGCTCAGCGCGGTCTATCAGCAGACCAGCGACGAGCGACCCGACGCGGCGCTCGCCGATCCGGAGAACCGGCTCGTCTGGAAGATGAACCGACGCCGCCTCGACTTCGAAGCGATGCGCGACTCCCTGCTCGCGTGCGCTGGTGAACTCGACCTGCAAATGGGAGGACGCGGAGTGGAACTCGCCGCGCCGCCCTTCGCGACCCGCCGCGCCGTCTATGGAACGATCGACCGCCAGAATCTCCCCGGCGTTTTCCGCACGTTCGATTTTGCGACGCCCGACCAGAGCAGTCCGCAGCGCTTCGTCACGACCGTGCCGCAGCAGGCGCTCTTCATGATGAACAGCCCCTTCGTCATCGACCGCGCCCGCGCGCTGGTGACGCCGGCGAAGTATCACGAGCCGAATGCTTACGAAGAAGAAGTGCAGAGCCTCTACCGCCGCGTGCTCGGACGTCCGGCTGAACCCGCGGAGGTGGATAAAGCGCTGCGTTTCGTGATGAATGGAATCACCAATCCCGCCGCGCGCACGCCCGAGGTGCCGACGTGGCAATATGGCTGGGGCGGCTACGATGAGGCGGCGAAAAAGACGAACTTCACCGCGCTGCCTCACTTCAGCACCAAATCAAAAACCTGGCAGGCCGAGCCGAAATTCCCTGCGCCCGACGTGTTCGGATATGTCAGCGTAGGCGCCGAGTCGGGGCACCCCGGCCGCGACGCCATGCACGCCGCGATCCGCCGCTGGACCGCGCCGCGCGACGGAGTGGTGGCGGTGAGTGGCAGTCTCGCCAGCTTGGGAAACACGGGCGACGGCTTGCTCGGCCGCGTGATCTCGAGCCGCGGCGGCGAGCTGATGAAAATCGAAGTGGCGCCGAAGCAGACGGTCGAAACCAAGGTAGCGAAAATCGAGGTCAAGGCTGGCGACAACCTCGACTTCATCGTGGAGCCGCGCGGCGATGATGTGAGCGACAGCTTCGCCTGGAGCCCGGTGGTGGGCAGTGACGACGGAACGTGGGACGCCAAGGCACAATTCGCCGGCCCGCCGCCGCCACCGCCGAAGCAGCTCGAACCGTGGGAGCAGTACGCGCAGGTGCTGCTCCAGACGAACGAGTTCGCGTTCGTCGACTAGGTTCTGTTCACGAATTGCGCAGCGGAGCAATCCACGTTGTAGCGGCGGTCTGTGACCGTCGCCAATTTCGCTCAGGGGAGGTGGCCTAGCATTCGGTCCGCTCGCTCCGCGCCACCTCCGCCCACGGAAAAGTGCGGCGGTCACAGACCGCCGCTACAAGTGGGGCAGAATTCGTGAACACGCCCTACTCGACCTGACGCAGGAAAAACTCCTGGAGC
>JANPHH010000171.1:0-9642 GCA_031424375.1 Chthoniobacter sp.
TGAATCCGCGGGACACCCTGGTCTTCGCCTTCGCCCTCGCCGAAGCGGGGAGCGAAGAAGCGCTCCCGCTCATCGAACGCGTTCGCACCCAATCTCCCGGCGACGCCGGAGTGATCGAGGCGACCTTGCGGCAGCGTCTGAGTAATCTCGCTGCCGCGCAGTCGGCGCTGAGCGCGGCGTTTGTCGCCTACCGCGACGACACCTGGGCGGACCCAGCCCTTCAGGAACGCAGTTTCAACCTCGCACTCGCCATCGCGAATGCCCTGCCCGCCGCGGCCACACCGTTCGCTCGCGAACTCTCCGCCGGGCCGTTTCCGGGCTATCTCCTGGAGCAAGCCCGGCTTGATGCCCTGGTCAAACTGACCCTCTGCGAATGGCGCACCGGTGGGAAGGTCACCGCCGACGCCTACAAGCCTTTTGAGCGCTGGCCGATCTGGAGCGGTGAGTTCCTGCGCTATCGATACGCATTCTTCCACGGGACAGGTCTCGGCGATGCGGAGCGCGCCCGCCGCGATCTCGCAACGTTTCTGCGGGGTGAAAACGCGCCGTTCGACCGTGGTCTCGACACGACACCGGTGCCCGCCATGGCCCGGCGTTGAGGCGCGCGGGATGGAAGGTGGATTGGAGGTCTTCTGGCGCGCAGCGCCCCATCGAAAAAACCCTGTCATCCTGAGCGAAGCGGAGGCGGGCCAGCGGGCGAAGCGCAGTCGCAGGACCTCTTACTTTTTCTTTGGGCGCAGGCGGTGCGGAGCACTTAGCGGCTCCGCGGCGGGGAAATAGTTAGAGGTCCTTCGACTCCGTTCCTCCCCACCTTCGCCCTCTCGGAACTCCGCTCAGGATGACAGCTTGTTTTTTTGGGTGGAGCGCTGCGCGCCGGAAGACTTCCCGGTCGCCCGCTCAGTCCACCGTGTGCCGGCCCTTGAAGGTCAGTTCCGCCACGCCGCTCTTGTCGAGTTCGCCGAGGCCTTCGAAAACCATCTTGTCGTATTGCGCTTTCGTCGCCTCGGCCAGTGGCAGCGTCAGCCCGGCTTCGCGGCCGAGTCGCAGCGCGATCCCGCTGTCCTTTGCCGCGTGAGCCGCGCTGAAAAAACACGAATGGTCGCGGTTGTGCATGTCTTCACCGTCGGTCTGGAGCACGCGCGAGTTCGCCCCCGTCTGGGAGAAAACTTCGCGCACCAGCGTGAGATCGAGCCCGATCTCCTGCGCCAGGCCGAGGCCTTCGGCGAGGCCAGCCGTGTTGATGTTCATCACCATGTTCACCAACGCCTTCAGCTTCGCCGCCTGACCCGCGGCGCCGATGTATTTTACCGTGCTGGCGAGCGCCGCGAGGATCGGCTGCGCGCGCGCAAAGACTTCCTCCCTGCCACCGCACATGAGATACAGCGACCCCTCGCGCGCCTGCGTGATGCTCGACGCCATGCAGGCTTCGAGCGACTCGCCGCCTGCTTCTTCCACGCGACTCTCCACGAGGACGTGAGTGCCGGGTGAAACCGTCGCGCAATTGATGAAGAGCGTGCCCTGCGCGACTTCCACGCCGCTGGCGGTGGCGAGCAGCGAATCGCTGCCGCAACCCACGGCCCCGAAGACACTGTCCATCGCCTCGTCGTCGGTCACGACCGTGACCACCACCTCGGCGAGGCGGGTGACTTCCGGGAGGCTGTCGGGCGCCACGGTCCCGAGTTCCGCGGCGAGCGCAGTGGCCGCGTCCCGATTCACGTCGTAGACCGCCGCGATTTCGAAGCCCTGATCTTTTAAGCGGCGCGCCATGTTTGCACCCATGCGACCGACACCGACGACTGCGATTTTTTCTGCCATGTGAAGTAGGAGAGTTAAGGACTGCTGCCGCGCCAGACTGGCCGCGCGCGCAGAGCGACGCAAGCCGAAGCACGCAGAACGCGCGGGCGAATGTCTTGTCACTCCCGCGCGCGCCGCTTGAAATAAACCCATGAGATCCCCGCGCGACCAGTATCACGACATGGAGCGAGTCATCGAACTGGACTTCGTCCGGGCGACTGAACACGCCGCCTTGAACTCCATCCAGTGGCTCGGCCGCGGTGAGAAGGAACTCGCCGACGCCGCGGCGTGCGATGCGATTCGCGGCATGTTTGATCTGATGAATATCTGCGGCGAAGTGGTGATCGGCGAAGGCATCAAGGACAACGCGCCCGGCATTTTCAAAGGCGAACATCTCGGGACCTGGACGCCGGGTTCGAGCAAGTTCGACCTCGCGCTCGATCCGATCGACGGCACCACGAACATCGCGAAAGGCGCGCCCAATTCCATCGCCTGTATCTCCGCCGCGAGTCCGGAGGACGGGGTGAAGTATTCGCTCAAGGACATCCCGAGTTTCTACATGATGAAGCTGGCCTACGGTCCGGAAGTAGTGCGCCACATGGGGCGCACGGGCGTGCTCTCCGTGGACCTGCGCAATCCCATCGAGGAAAGCATCATCGCCGTTTCCCGCGCACTGCGGAAGCGGGTGAAGGACGTGGTGGTGCTGGTCATGGATCGCCCGCGGCACGCCAAGCTGGTGGCGGAAATCCGCGCGACGGGCGCGGCGTTGCGGATGTTCAGCGATGGCGACATCGCCGCGGCGATCGCGCCGTCGATCCTCGACAGCGGCGTCGATCTTTACGCCGGCATCGGCGGTTCGCCGGAGGCGGTGCTCAGTTCCGCGGGGCTGAAGTGTCTCGGCGGCGACATGCAGACGATGATGTGGCCACGCGATGATGCCGAGCGGCAGGAGATCATTGCCAATGGCTACGAAGCCGACCTCGGCCGCGTCTTCGTCGCCGACGATCTTGCCAACGGGCAGAACATCATCTTCGTGGCCACGGGCATCAGCGACAGCCCGCTCGTGAAAGGCGTGCAGGTGAACAAAAACATCGCCATCACCCACTCCATCCTGATGCGCGCGAAGAGCCGCACCGTGCGGTTCATCACCACGCAGCACGATCTACGGCACAAGACGATCCACCTCCGCTCGGACAATCGCGAGCACTTGATTTAGGCGCCTTGCCAAAACTCATCTCCGGGTGTGGACGCGGAGGGAAGCGCGCCGTCGCTTCCGAGGCCGGCCGCCGAGGCATCGACGGAGCGATGCCCTCCACCTCGACCGGCGGAGCCGGAAATGATTTTTGGCGATCGCCTCAGTTCCGTTTCGGTTCGGTGAGCAGGTAGGCGAGCAGGTCTTTGCGCTCCTGCGGGGTCAGCGCTTCGAGCAGGCCGGCGGGCATGAGCGACTGCTCCATCGGCTCGGTCTTCGCGATGTCGGCTCGCTTGAGCTTGGCGACGGCGCCGCCGGGCTGCGCGAGCTGAAACTCGTCCGCATTCTCGCCCACGCGCGTGCCGATGAAGGCCGCGCCGTCTTTCATCGTGACGGTGTAGCCGGCGGCGTCGGGATTGATGGCGGCGTTCGGCTCTGCGATGTCGCGCACGACGCTCGCATAGTCGCGGTGGACGAGGTTGTTCAGGTCCGGGCCGACCGTGACGCCTTCGCCACGGAGCACGTGGCAGGTGCTGCACGCCGCCTTGCCGCGGAAGAGGGCGTGGCCGGCTTCCCAATCACCGCCGGCGATCTCCGGGATGGTGCGGCTGATCACATCCTTGATCGGCGGCGTGGCAAAAGGGACGAGGAAACGCGCGATGCCGAGCGGGCGCGGCTGCGGGTCGAGCGTGGTGGTGAAGGAGACGTCGAGCGTGCGCGCCGGCGTGGCCACGGTGAGCGTGAAGGCTTTCCACGCGTCCTCCGTCGCGCCGGTGACGGTCACTCGCGATTCGTGCTCGCTCACGCGATCAATCTTCGCGCCGGGCGCGTCGAGCGTGAGCGCGGCATCGCTGCGGAAGGCGACGGTCACGACTTCCGGCGCGGGCGTATAGTCGAGCTGCGAGATCGGCTGGGTGACCGGCTGGAGCATGTTGGAAAGCGCGAGTTGGCCGCGCAGCGTGAGCGTGCCGGGCTGCGCGAGCTGCTTCCACAGCGCGTCGTGCACGCTGCTGCCGCGGGTGAATTCGCGCGCTGCCACGAAGTCCGGGTGCGGCAGCCAGCCAGCCCACTTCGCTCCGCCGCCCTGCCAGTCGGCGGCGAGACCGCTGAGGCCGTGCGCGAGGTTCAGCGAGTCGAGCGAGATGGCGTAGTTGATCGCCTGCGCGCGCGGCGCGGTTTCGATGATGACCGAGCGCCGGTCGTCGCTGAGCCGCGTGGACTTCACCGCGACGACGTCGCGCGGCTGGCGCTGCTGCATCTGCACGACCGCGTAGCCGGGACGGATGGTCTCGAAGTGATCGGCGGCATCGATGTAGCGGCCAGCTTCGATCTTCGCGCTCGCGGCGGCGGTGAGCGGCTGGTCGAAGGCGACGACGGTCTCCGTCGGGCTCGCCGCCCATGTGAGCACGGGCTGCGGCGCGGCTTGGTCGGTGTGGCTGATTTTGAAGATGCGGCCCGCTCCGCGCGGCCCGTTGCCCCAGTCGGGTTTCCCGCTGTGGCAGCAGACGACGAGGTCGCCGTTCGGCGAGATGGCGCAATCAACCGCGAGCATGCCGAGCCCCGCGAAGAGCTCGGTGCGCGCGACGTAGCCCGCGGCGGTCTTCGCGAGCTTCGTGCGCCACAGCTTGCCGCGCGATTCGCCGGTCACGATGGCATCTTCCGCCCACGACTCCGGCCCGAAGCGTCCGCGACCGGGCGCGGGCCCATTGAAGCGGAAGCCGCAGGTACTCTGGTGCTGCGGCGCGTAGTTCCACGTGCTCGGCTCGTCGATCACGCCCGGCAGCCACTTCGGATGCCGCGGCGGGAAGCCGTAGTGCCGGCCCGGCTGGAGGTGCAGCAGCTCGTCGAAAGGATTGCCATTCGGCACCCACGTCGCGCCTTCCTGCTCGGTGCCGAAGAGGTCGCCGCGCGCGTTCCACTGGAGCGACATGATGTAGCGGAGGCCGCTCGCGAGTTGCTCCACTTTGCCATCGGGCGTAAAGTGCAGCAGGCAGCCGCGGCGCTGGTCGGGCGAGTAGTGCGCGACGCCCTGCTTGTCGGTCCAATACGGGTTACTGAAACCGGCGTTGCCCATTGTGACGTAGACCGAGCCGTCCGGGCCGAGCGCGAGGGCCATTGAGCTGTCCACTCGGCGGTGGTTGAGATACGACGCGGCGACGAGCGCGGGGTCGTCGAAGCCTTTGTGCACCGTCTCGCGTTTGTCGGGCACGCCGTCGCCGTCGGTGTCGGTGAAGCGGACGATTTCATCCGCAAGCACGGTGTAGAGCGCGCCGTCCTTGAAGGCCATGCCGAGCGGGTAGTTGGCGTTCGAGTCGGGCGAGAAAGTGTCCACCTTGTCCTCGAGGCCGTCGCCGTTCGTATCGCGCAGCACGTGGAAGCGGCTATCGTAGCCGCCGGCGAAAAGGCGGCCGTCGGGGGCGTATTCGATGTTGTTCAGGCTCGTGAGCTGGACCGGCAGCTCGCGCACGGTGAAGCCGGGCACGAGCAGGTGTACCTGCGGCCCTGCTGGCAGCGCGGCGAAGGGCGGCTCGGGCTGCTTGTCCGGCACTGGCGGGATCGGCGGCTCGGCGGCGGGAAGCATCGGCGAGGCAAGCAAAGCGAGGAGCCGGGAAGCGAAGCGGAGGGAAAATTTCATGAGGAGAAATTATGCTCCGCCAAGGGAATTCACAGCGACGACATTTGTGGAAAATCGGTCAGCCGCGAGGGTGCGTCCTCCTTCGCCCGGAACAGCCGGCGATCACGGTGCGAACTCGTCCACTCCGAGGTCGACGCGCGCGCCAACGACCCGGGTCGCGCCGTCGATATCGATCTCTCCACTTCCCGCCGCAAACGCCGGGTCGCCTGCATCGATCGCCGGCGAACCCGGCAGCAGATGAAAGTCCGCCTTCCGCGCCGAGGTAAATTTCGGATCCGCGAAAATCGAGTGCGTATCCTGCCCGCTCACCGTTTTCCAACCGGCGAAACCCGTGGCCGCCACCTGCTTCCATTCCCAGCCACTGTCTGCCGCAGCGCGGGGTGAAAAGTAGCAGTTGTAGTCGAAGACGGTGCCGCTGTTCGTCGTCGCCGGGTTGCTGACGAAGACGTTTTGGGCGCCCGAAAAGAAAATGTTCTGCCGGATGGAATTGTCCGTGAGGTAGTGCTGGAGCAGCACCTCGCCGCTGCCAGTCCGGCGCGTGTCGTTTTGATAGAAGGTGTTGTTCGTCACCGTGCAGCGCAGCGTCGCCCCGCGCTGCGCGTCGTAGCCGCCGAGACCGAGGCCGGTGACGCGGCAGTGGCGGATGACGTTGTCGCGCAGGATGCAGTCAGAGCAGTTGCCATTGAGGTGCTCGCTGGCGAGTTCCACACCGAGGTCGGCGGTGGAGACGACGTTGCGCTCGATGAGCACGCGGGCCGCGCCGTCGCAGTAGATGCCGTCGGCGGAAAACTCGCCGCGATACGACGGATTCCGCCCGCTGCTGATGTTCCAGACGACATTGCCACGGCACACGCCATCGCGGGCGCGATCCTGCGCGATGTCCGGGCACGTCCCCTCGAAACCGATGAAGGCGATGCCGATGTTATTGTTATCGTGGACGCGGTTGTTCGTCACCGCGAAGCCGGTCACGTTGCCGTTCAGCGCGACGGACTCGCTGTTGCCGGTCTTCAGGTGGTGGACCTCGTTGCCGGCGATGATCAAATCGGTGACCGGCTGCGTGGTCGAGGTGCCGTAGACGGCGATGCCGAAAGCGTTGCCGTCGCGGTGCGTGGTCCGGATTCCGGAGATGCGGTTGTCGCGCAGTTCGATGTGATGGGCGGCGCCGCGAATGAAGATGCCGCACGGCTGGAGCTGCGGTTTCGCCGTGGAGAAATTGCGCAGATCGAAGCCGCGGATCACGAGATGGCTGCGGTCCTCGATGTAAATCAGCGCGCGATCGTCCTCCGGCACGGGAATGCGGGTCGCGTCGATGATCGGACGCTCGCCCGCGAATGCCGCAAAGGTGATCGGCGCGCCCGCCGTTCCCGAAACGCGGATCGTGACCAACTCGCGATACGTGCCACGCCGAACGAACACCGTGTCGCCCGGTTGGAGCGTGTCCGCGGCTTTCTGGACCGTCTTCCACGGACTCGCGAGCGAGCCGGCGTTCGCATCATTGCCCTTTGGCGAGACGTAATAATCGGCGGCGAAACCCGGTGACGCGATCAGGCAAGCGAGGAGGAGGAAAAATCGCATAACGCTTAAGCTACCGCCTTTTTCGCCCTGCGACAGTTTTTGAAAGACACCGCCGTTCCCGCGAGGCAAGCTGATCGCCGCGCTGATCGGCGCCCCTTTCATGTATCCACGCCTCGGCCTCACGCGAAACGTCATCCGCCGCAACTACGCGCTCCTTTCCCCCGACGGCTACGTGCCGAGCGCGCTCCCAGGTTGGACGAAGACCAAGGCCTTCGTGCTCATCTCCGCGACGCTCGGCGCGCGTTTTTCGCAGTGGCTGGTCGAGTTGGAAAAAGGCGGACGAGGAGTCGGCGAGGCGGAGCAGGATGAGTTGTTTTTCTACGTGGTCGCCGGGCGCGGGAAGCTGAACGCGCAACCGATGACTGCCGGCAGCTTCGGCTACGTCCCGCCTGGAGATGGCTACGAATTTGTCAGCGCCTCCGCCGGCACTCGCGTGCTCGTTTTTCGCAAAAACCACGAACCACTCGACGGCGCGGAGGCGCCGGAATTTTTCATCGGCGAGGAGAAGGACGTGGCCGAGACGCCGTTCCTCGGCGATCCCGCGGCGCGGCTGAAGGTGCTGATTCCCGACACGCCCGGCGCGGACATGGCAGTGAATATTTTCACCTACGATCCGGGCGCGACGCTGCCTTTCGTGGAGACGCACGTGATGGAGCACGGGATGCTTTTTCTCACCGGCGCGGGCGTCTACCGCCTCGGCGACGACTGGCATCCAGTGACCGCAGGTGATGCGCTCTGGATCGCGCCGTATTGCCCGCAGTGGTTTATCGCCGCCGGCCCCGGCCCGGCCCGATATATCTATTACAAGGACGTGAACCGCACGCCGCTATGAGCGTTCTCGTTCAGCGGAAAGGGAGACCGCGGATTCCACGGATTGACGCGGATTTTCCGCAGCGCCCCGCCTCCGGGAATCCGCGTCAATCCGTGAAATCCGCGGTCATCCAATCCTGAAGTCATTTCGCATGCCCACCGAACCCAACCTCACCGCCGCCGAACTCGATCCGATTAGCGCCGACCTCGCCGCGGCCAATCGCGCGTTCATGGAGCGCTATCCGGGGGAATCCAATCGCCGGCAGGCCGTGCACGTCGTCTACGGCGGCGCGCATCTCTTTAAGGCAGACTCGGGGCCAAAACTCGGCGTGATCGCGCGGCGCACGCTCGCGGAATACGCGCCGGATGCCGCGTCGCTGGACGCGGCGCTCGGCAGTCCGTGGACGCCCGACTTTGCCGAACTGGTTTACCGGCGCGTGGTCGCCAAGCTGGAGCGTGAGCCGACCGAGGATTTCCGCCTCGATTTCGAGGACGGCTACGGCAATCGCGTGGACAGCGAGGAAGACGGCCACGCGGCCACCAGCGCCGCCGAGGTCGCCGCGGGAATGGCCGCGGGAACGCTGCCGCCGTTCATCGGGATTCGCGTGAAACCTTTCAACGAAGACAACCGCGCGCGGAGCATGCGGACGCTGGACATCTTCGTCACCGCGCTCGTGGAGAAGACGGGCGGGAAACTGCCGCAGAATTTCGTCATCACGATTCCCAAAGTGCAGATCGCCGCGCACGTCACTGCCGCGGCGAAAGTCTGCACGGTGCTCGAGAAGAAGCTCGGCTTGGCGACGGGTGCGCTCCGGCTCGAACTGATGGTCGAGACGCCGCAATCGATCATCGACCGCGATGGCCGCTGCCCGCTGCTCGGGTTCATCGAGGCGGCGGACGGGCGCTGCTCGAGCGTTCACTTCGGCGTCTACGATTACACCGCGAGCTTCGGCATCACCGCCGCGTATCAGGCGATGGGCCACCCGGCGTGCGACTTCGCGCGCACGGCGATGGTCGTGGCGCTCGCCGGCACCGGCGTCCATATCTCCGACGGCGCGACGAATATCCTGCCCGTCGGTCCGCACCGCGGCGATCACCTCACGGCCGACCAGCTCAGCGAAAATCGCAACGCCGTTCACGGCGCCTGGCTGCTCGGCTTTCGCGACAATCTGCATTCGCTGCGCAGCGGCATCTATCAGGGCTGGGACCTGCATCCCGCGCAGCTCGTGGTGCGCTACGCCGCTGTCTATTCCTTCTTCCTTGCCGGTCTGGAACCCGCTTCGAACCGGCTGAAATCCTTCGTCGAAAAGGCCGCGCTCGCGTCGTTATTCGGCGAGGTCTTCGACGATGCGGCGACCGGCCAGGGCTTGCTGAATTTCTTCCTCCGCGGCATCGCCTGCGGTGCGATCACGGAGGAAGAAGCGCTCGCGACGGGATTGACGCTGGACGAAATCCGCTCGCGCTCGTTCCTCAAAATCCTCCAGGCGCGGCGGAAATGATGGCGTGCGCCGCGCAACTCCGGGGAGCACACGCGTCCCGCGTGTTGGTCGCGGCGTCCCGCCGCGACGAACTTTCATTCGGCACGGCCCTCGGCAAGAGCTCCGCGCCACCTCAGCCCGCCGGGTCTCCCGGAAGC
>JANPHH010000172.1:0-36844 GCA_031424375.1 Chthoniobacter sp.
GCTGATGCATCTCCATAGGGAATGCCTATGGTGGTGGTAGGGAGGAAGTATTTCAACTATCGCTACGAGACCGGATACAAGCTTCCCAGATACCGCGCCGCATTCCGCGTCGTTCAACCACCCCACACCATGCCCGACGAAACCCCGCTCTCCGCAACAGATCAATCCGCAGTCGCCCCCACCGCAGGAGACTCGGCCGCCAAGTGTCCGTTTCATCACACCGCCGGCGGCGGTACGACCAATCGTGATTGGTGGCCGAACCAGTTGAAAGTCGGACTGCTGCACCAACATTCCACGAAGTCCGACCCGATGGGTGGAGACTTCAACTACGCGGCGGAATTTAAGAGCCTCGATCTTCCGCCATTGAAGCGCGATCTCGCCGCGCTCATGACGGACTCGCAGGACTGGTGGCCGGCAGACTTCGGTCACTACGGCGGGCTGTTTGTCCGCATGGCGTGGCACGCCGCCGGCACCTACCGCACCGGCGACGGGCGCGGCGGTGGCGGTCGAGGCCAGCAGCGGTTCGCGCCGCTCAATAGCTGGCCGGACAACGTCAGCCTGGACAAGGCGCGTCGGCTCCTCTGGCCGATTAAGCAGAAATATGGCCGCAAAATTTCCTGGGCCGATCTCATGATCCTCACGGGGAACGTCGCGCTCGAAACGATGGGCTTCAAAACGTTCGGCTTCGGCGGCGGTCGCGAGGATGTCTGGGAGCCGGATCAGGACGTGTATTGGGGGAAGGAGACCACCTGGCTGGATGACAAGCGCTACTCCGGCGAGCGCGATCTCGAGAACCCGCTCGCGGCCGTGCAGATGGGACTGATTTACGTCAACCCGGAAGGCCCGAATGGGAATCCTGATCCGCTGGCTTCGGCGCGCGACATCCGCGAGACCTTCGCCCGCATGGCGATGAACGACGAGGAGACGGTGGCGCTGATCGCGGGCGGCCACACTTTTGGCAAGACTCACGGTGCCGGCCCGGCGACCCATGTGGGCGATGATCCGGAGGCCGCCGGACTCGAGGAGCAAGGGATGGGTTGGAGGAGCAGCTTCGGCACGGGCAAGGGCGGTGACGCGATCACCAGCGGTCTGGAGGTGACGTGGACAACGACGCCGACGAAATGGAGCAACGACTACTTCAAGCACCTCTTCGGCTACGAATGGGAACTCACGAAGAGCCCGGCCGGTGCGAATCAGTGGACGCCGCAGAATGGCGCCGGCGCCGGGACGGTGCCGCACGCGCACGACGCGTCGAAACGGATCGCGCCGTCCATGCTGACCACCGACCTCGCCCTGCGGGTTGACCCAGCGTACGAAAAAATCTCGCGGCGCTTCCTCGCGAATCCCGACCAGTTCGCCGACGCATTTGCCCGTGCGTGGTTCAAGCTTACGCACCGCGACATGGGGCCGCGCGAGCGCTACCTCGGGCCGGAGGTTCCTGCCGAGGAACTCATCTGGCAGGACCCGATTCCCGCGGTGAATCATCCGCTGATCGATGCGCAGGATGTTGTCGCGCTGAAGAGCAAGGTTCTCGCTTCCGGCGTGCCGGTGTCGCAATTCGTTTCTGCCGCGTGGGCCTCGGCTTCAACCTTCCGCGGTTCCGACAAACGCGGCGGCGCGAACGGCGCGCGGATTCGCCTCGCCCCGCAGAAGTACTGGGAGGTCAATCAGCCGGCCCAACTCGCCAACGTGCTCAAAACGCTGGAGGCAATCCAGGGGGCCTTCAACGGCTCCCAGGCAGGCGGCAAGAAGGTCTCGCTGGCGGATCTGATCGTGCTGGCCGGCGGCGCTGCCATCGAACAGGCGGCGAAGAATGCCGGGCATGACGTCACGGTTCCCTTCACGCCGGGACGCATGGACGCTTCGCAGGAGCAGACCGATGTCGATTCCTTCGCCGTGCTCGAACCCATCGCCGACGGCTTCCGCAATTACCTCAAGGGCAAATACATCGTGCCAGCCGAAGCGCTGCTGATCGACAAGGCGCAACTACTCACCCTCACCGCGCCCGAGATGACCGTGCTCGTGGGCGGCATGCGCGTGCTGAACACGAATGCCGGTCACGGTCACGGCGTCTTCACCCAGCGCGCGGAAACGCTGACCAACGACTTCTTTGTGAACCTGCTCGACATGGGCACGGAGTGGAAGCCGGTGTCGCAAGCCGCGGATCTCTTTGAAGGTCGCGATCGCAAGACGGGACAGGTCAAGTGGACCGGCACGCGCGTCGATCTCGTCTTCGGTTCCAACTCCCAACTCCGCGCGCTGGCAGAAGTCTACGGGTGTGCGGATTCACAGGCCAAGTTCGTCCAGGACTTCGTCGCGGCCTGGACCAAGGTGATGAATCTCGATCGCTTCGACCTCGCGTAATTCCTGCGCCCTCGCTCGTCGGCTGACCTATACACTTCCCAGCAGCCACCCTGCACACACGGGCGGCAGCGCATCAGCTCACGAGCCGATGCCTGCCGCCCGTCCTTGTTTTGCTGGGTCTCGTGGCGCAGTTTTCAGATTCGTTTCCGGGCAAGACCCTGCAACAACGGGCGGCACCAAGTCATGAAATCCGCCATCACCGCATCCCTCGTCCCGCAGGCCAAAGGAGGTCCCTTCGTATTTTGGAATGGACTGGAAGACGCGTTCGCCCAAGCCGAGGCGTTTGGGTTCGATGCCGTCGAAATCTTTCCTTCTTCAGCGGCCGGACTCGATGTGGAGGGAGTGAAAGCACTCGCGACTCGGCACGGTCGCGCAATCGCGGCGGTGGGGACGGGTGCCGGTTGGGTGGTGCACAAATGGACTCTGACGAATTCCGATCCGGCGATTCGCGCGCGGGCGACGGAGTTTATCGCGGACATGATCGACGTCGCGGGGCGGCTCGGCGCGCCGGCGATCATTGGCTCGATGCAGGGACGGTGGGAAGGCGCGGTGACGAGGGAAGAAGCGCTCGGCCTGCTCTCGAATGCGCTCGAAGCGCTGGGCGAACGCGCGGCGCGACACGGAGTGCCTCTGCTCTACGAACCGCTCAATCGCTACGAAACGAATCTGCTCAACACAATCGGGGACACGGCGCGCTTTCTCAGTTCGCTTCGCACTTCCAATGTGCTGCTGCTTGCCGACCTCTTTCATATGAACATCGAGGAGTGCGATCTTCCGCAGGCGTTTCGCGACGCCGGGGCAAAGGTGGGGCACGTGCATTTTGCGGACTCGAATCGACGGGCGATCGGCTTCGGTCACACGGCGGTGCCGCCGGTGATCGATGCTTTGCGCGAGATCGGGTTTCGCGGCTATCTCTCGGCGGAGATTCTGCCGCTCCCGAATCCCGAGACGGCCGCGCGGCAGACGATCGAGAGCTTTCGTGCAGCGCTGGGTTGAGCCAATCCCGCGGATGGAAGATTGCGAGCCGGCGCGCGTTCCGGTAGCTGTGCCTCGCTCATGCTGAAAACGACGCTCCTTCACCCCGACATCCTCCGCATCGCCGCGCGCACCGGCCACCACGGCCGCATCCTCATCGCCGATGGGAACTATCCCGCCTGGAACAAGCGCGGCCCAAATGCCGAGCTGGTCTCGCTGCAACTCATCCCCGGCATTCCGACCGTGGCGCAGGTGCTGCGGGCGATCCTCAGCGCCGTGCCGGTGGATGCGATCAATACGATGGGCATTCCGGCGGATGATCCCTACGCGGGCGCGGGCGATCCGCCGGTGTGGGCGGAATTGCGCGGCATCACCGCGGAGGTGGGGATCAGCGTCCCGGTCGAACCGATTTCGAAATGGGATTTCTACAAGGCGGTCGAATCGCCGGATCACGTGCTCACCGTGCAGACTGCGGATCAGGCGCTGTGGGCGAATGTGCTGCTCACCGTAGGCTGCCGGGTCAGCTAAATTTTTTCGCATGATCGCGCGCCTCTTCACCGTCCTGCTGGTTTTCACGGTCTCCGCGAGTGCGCTCTCGGATGCGGAGCTCGATTCCATCGGTAGCCGGGTCTGGCAGAATGAATGCGGCGGCACCCGCGAGGGTTTGACCTCGTGGAATACTGGCGAGAATTTTGCATCGCTCGGGATCGGGCATTTCATCTGGTATCCGGCGGGTGTGAATGGGCCGTTCGAGGAGAGCTTTCCGAAGCTGGTGAAGTATCTCGGCGAGAATGGGCGCGAGGTGCCGGAGTGGTGCAGGGGCGCCTGCCCGTGGAAAACGCGCGCTGCATTCATCGGCGAGTTGCACGGCGCGCGGCTCAACGAATTGCGCGACCTGCTCGCCTCGACGATCCGCCTGCAGAGCCGCTTCCTCGCCCAGCGGATGCGCGAGGCGCTGCCGAAGATGCTCGGCGCCGCGCCGTCCGGCCAGCGGGCGAATGTGCAGGCGCAATTCGGTCGGGTCGCGGCGAGTGGCAGCGGCACGTTTGCGCTGATCGACTACGTGAACTTCAAAGGCGAGGGGACGAAAACTACCGAACGCGACCACGGCGAAGGCTGGGGTCTGCTCCAAGTGCTCGCCGGGATGAACGGCAGCGGTGCCGGGGCGGCGAAGGAGTTCGGTGAAAGCGCCGCGCGGGTGCTGGCTCGGCGGGTGCAGAATGCGCCGGCGGAGCGCGGCGAAGGGCGCTGGCTCGCCGGCTGGAAGAGCCGGGTTCGGGCCTACGGGAACTGAGGGCGCTTGCAGGGAGGTTGGACGGGACCGCAAGAATGGCGGGTCATCCCGCGCGCAATGGAGTGAGCCTGCGCGACCAGAATGGAGTCGAGGGACCGCGGAGTGCCGGAGATCCATGATCGCAGGGAGGCCGAGGTCCCTCGACTCCGTTACACTCCGCTCGGGATGACAGGCATTTTTTCCGGGCCGCTCCACTCCGGATACCAACTCCCGAAAACAATCGGACGGCTCTATTCCTCCTACTCGTCCTCCTACTCGTCCTCCTACTCGTCCTCCTACTCGTTCTCGTCCTCGTCCTCGTCCTCGGAGTGTTTCGAGTAGGAGTAGGAGGACGAGGACGAGAGTCCGGGCTATACCGCGAGGTGGTTTTACATTCCGCCGATCCACTTCAGCCCAAACTGCAACCAAAACGGAATGGTGAGCAGGCTGAGCACGGAAGTGGTGAGGATGATGCGGAGGGCGAGGGCGGGGTCGCCGCCGTAGTGTTTGGCGAGGAGGACGGGGATGACGGCACAGGGCATGGCGGCCTGGACGACGATGACGTGACGAAGTTCGAGCGGGCAGGGGAGCCAGCGGGCGAGGGCGAGCATGCAGAGCGGGAGAAGTCCGAGCCGCAGGAGTGACGCGCCGATGCTGTCGGCGACGCTATTCTTCCAGGAGAGAAAGCGGATCTGGTCGCAGAAGGTGGCACCGGTAAGGAGCAGGCCCATGGGCACCGCGGCCTGGCCGGTCTGGTGGACGGCGTTGAGGACGACGCCGGGCATCCACCAGCGTGCACCGAGAAAATGCAGCGCGAGAGCGGTGAGGATGGCGACCGTCGGGACATTTAAGACGCGGAGCCAGCGACTGGTTTCGCGGGGCGTGCCGTCAGCGGTGGCGCCGCCACTGATCAGCGCGAGCCCGGCGGTCCAGAGCGCGGTTTCGACGCCGATATTGTGGACGAGCAGGATGCCGACGGTGGGCTGGGGAAAGAGCTTCTGGATGAGCGGCAACGGGATGTAGCCGTAGTTGTAGAGGCCGACGGTGAAGGCAAACGTCCGCCGCGCACGCGGCTCGCGCATTCCGAAGAGAGGGGCGGCGACCCAGCAGAGGCCGAAGCCGAGGAGGGCGGTGCCGGCGCCGACGAGGGGAGCGAGGATGACATTGCCGAGCTGCTCGACGGCGGAGTTGCCGAGGATGTTGTCGAGGATGAGGCAGGGGAAGAGGAGATTCACCACGAGCCGCATCAGGCTGGTATCGGCCTCGGCGGTGAGCCAGCCGACGCGGCGGATGGCGAAGCCGGCGAGGATGACGATGAAGACCGGTGTGACGGCGCCGAGCAGTGTGGCGTAGGTGCCGCTCATGCGGGGCGCATCGCTCGCGGGGCGCGAATTGGGTTCCGCGATCCGCCCCGTCTCACGATGCGGGTGCGGCGGGCTTTTTGCGGAACGGATTCCAGCTCCGCTTCTCGGTGGGGATGGTCAGCTTGGGCAGGTCGGGATCTCCCACGACTTTGAACTGCTTGGCGAGGACGGCCATCTCGATGTCGGTGAGGCCGCGCGGGACGGTGATGATGCCGTCGCTGACCGTTCGATCGATGATCAGGTCGGGCAGCCGATGATTGCCCTTTTTCGTCCCGAGGAAGCCGATGAGAAACGTGCCGCGCCGCTCGGTGCTGACGACTTCGAGATTGATCCGGCCACTGTTGTCGAGTCGCAGCGAGCAACCCCAGGTGCCGTCCTCGGCGCGGAACGGGTAGATCGTCTTGATTTGCCCTTCGTTGATGGTCGGCACCTTTTCGAGGAAGGCGTCGCGCGGCGGATTGCCCAGTTTGATCGGGGTGGAAAAGGGGGCGCCGTCACGGGCATTGGCTTCGGCGTAAAAGCGAAAGCTGACCGTGGGCGGGCGATCCGCCATGCCGGAAAAAAGAATCGCAAGCAGAGGGAGGAGCAGACGGATAACTCGCATGAGGCGCGAGTGTTCCGACATGGGATGCGGTTTGCAAACTCCGAAGGTGGTGTCTACATCAACGCGATGAATTTTCGCCCCCTGTTGATCGCTGTGCTGGTTTTCGCCGCAGTCCCGCTCCATGCCGAGGAGAAGAAGAAAGCCGAGGCGGCTCCTTCCGCCGAAGGGCAACCCGGATGGCTCAAGCGGACGGCAAATGCGCTCTGGCCCTTTGGCAAAAAACCGGGTGATCCCGCGGCCACGCCGATGCCGAAAGGCGCGCAAGCCGGCAAGAGCTGGAAGGATCTCGTGCCGACGATCCTGATCGAACCCATGCCGCTCAAACTCAGTGACGTGCGGACGGTGAAGGTGACATTGCAACTCGCCAACCGCGGCAAGAAACTGTCGCAACTCGACTTCCCGACCACGCAGCGGATCGAGGTGCTGGTGAAGGATGCGACCGGCAAGGTGATCGAGCGCTGGTCGGAAGATCAGGCATTCCAAAACGAGCCGACGCTCGTCGCGATCAATCCCGGTGAGCGGCTGGAGTACACGGCGAACGTGGCGACGCGCGACCTGCACGCCGGACAGCCGTTCACGATCGAGGGATTCTTCCCGAACTACGGAGAACTCCGCGCGACGAAGACGGTCACACCCCTGCCGTAACGGTCAGGCGTGAGCGGGCGGCTCGGGCGCAGCCGGGGGCGCCTCCGCTGCGGGAGTGGGGGCAACCGGCGGCATCGGCATGTGCGCCGCGCCCTCGCACGGCTCGGCCTCACCTTCCTCTTCGCCGGGGACGGGCTCTTCTTCGGCGGGCGGTGCGGGTTCGGTGATCAACGTATGGGAGGTCGCTTCGGTGGAAGCGGGGGCCTCGGCCTCGCTCGTCTCATCGGTTTCCGCAGCGACCTCAGTCTCGGGCGCGGTGGCGTCGCTCGAGGAGGGTTGCCCGGCGGGCGCAGATTCTTTTTTCGCTTTGGGCGCGGGCTGCTCAGGCTTTGGACCCAGCGGCAGATCGAAGGCGCCATCGGAGAATTCGATGACGTATCCGATGTGAATAAGGTAGTGCAGGTCGGCGGCGAGCTGCTCTTTGCGTGGCGCAGCTTCCGGCGCGTCGTGGCCGGGACCGAGGATCTTGTTGGCGAGCTGCGGGCGCTTGATCCGCGGCTGGGCCTCGACAGTCTTGAGGATCGCGGCGATCCCGTCGGAGAAGACCTGGTTTTCCGGATGCCGCACCGGCTTGATCGGCGAGACATGCAGCACGCGCTTGCGGTGCTTGAAGAAATGCAGACCGGCGTCGGAGAAGTAGGGGCGGAGCGTGTTGACGAGGCCCTGGGGAAAGGCGCGCTCGGTTTCCCACGCGGCGCGGACGGCGCCGGAGACGTGGCGATCGAGGGCGGCGCGGCTCGCGGGGCCGTCGCACTCGAGGGTGACGCCGGATTTTACGAGCGTGGGCAGGTAGACTTTCCGGAAGTGCTGCTCGGCGTCGAAGAGCGTCTTGAACGAGATCGGCTCGGCTTCCTTCTTCGTCGTGAAGGTGGTTGAATTCCGGGCCTGTTCCTTCCAGTCGGCCACGGTCTGCTCGTCGCTGACCACTTCGATCTCGTGCTGCTGGAATTCGGGGAACGACATGCGCCGGCTGAATCGTTCTTCGTAGATTTTGCGCAGGCCGGGCTGGTAGCTGTGGTGGTTCGTGGGCCCGAGGAGAATGCCGGTGCCGCGGACGCGGGCGACGTTGCTGAAGTTTCCCTTGATCGGTTCACCCTGCACGGTTTCCTCGGCGTAATATTCATCCTTCGCCTGGAGGAACGCGCCGCGCTCGACGCTGGCGGCGTCGAAGGAAATCGGACCGTCGCCGATCTGATAGAGGAGCACTTCGGGCTTCGACGAGGTGACGCGGACGCGATGGCGTTCGGGGCGTTCGAGGAAGAGTTTCGCGGTGGCAAACACGGCGTAGGCGCGGGTGCCGCCTTTGATCTGGCGGGCGATCCCGGCACCGGCGTTCGGCTCGGGGAGAAATTCGACGCGGAGTTCCGCGAGCGCCGGACGCGGGGCTTCGCGCGGCGGGCGGGCGTCGTCGCGGCGATCATCGCGCCGATCGAAAGGCCGGCCACCACCACCACCGGCACCGGGGCCGCGGCGATCATCACGGCGCGGTCCGCCAGGTCCTCCACCGGGGCGCGGAGCACCGCGACCGGGGCCGCCTGGACGCGGGCCACCGGGCCCGGGACGCTGGCCGCCAGGGCGCGGACCGCCCGGAGGACGGGAGTCGCGGCGATCCTGCGGGCCACGTCCGGGAGGACGTGGGCCACGGTCGTCGCGATCGCGCCGAGGGCGTTCGGACTCGCCTTCGAAATCGGCGTAGCGGTTCGTGGACGGGCCTTCTTTCAGCCAGTCCGGGAGAAACTTAAGATCAAACTCTTGCGGCGAATCGCTCATGCGGGGTTGTTGGTAATCGCGCTTTGCAGGGGATGCGAGCGCTGAATTTTTTCGGCGCCTGCGAGCGCGGGAAATTTGTCGTAAATTGGATGTTGCCATCCCCAAACCCCGACTCTAAAGCATGCCGACTCAAACCCTACCAACCAAGTAACGACCCAATTTTATGTCTGAAAAAACGATCGAAGAAAAAGTGAAGGACATCATCGTCGAGCAGCTCGGCGTGAACCCCGAACAGGTCACGACCACGGCCTCGTTCATCGAAGACCTCGGCGCCGACTCGCTCGACACCGTGGAACTCGTGATGGCCTTCGAAGAAGAGTTTTCGGTCGAAGTGCCGGACGAAGACGCCGAGAAGCTCCAGACGGTGGGCGACGTGGTGAAATACATTGAGGACAAGACCACCAAATAACGAGCGCCTCAGATTCCGTGGCGGCGATGCCGCCCTTTGAAAAGACACGGCCGCAAGCCGTGTCTTTTTGCGTGCCGAGAGCGGCGCTCCGTGCAAAAAACCTGTCATCCTGAGCGGAGTTCCTCGTGGGCCGAGGCGGCGGCGCTCGGGGCAAGTGGGGGCCGGTGATCGGGCGAGTAGGCGGGGAGGAACGCAGTCGAAGGACCTCTAACTATTCCCCGAGACGGAACCGCCGACGTTGTGCTCCACACCGCCTGCGCCCGAAGAAAAAATAAGAGGTCCTTCGACTGCGCTCCGCCCGCTGGCCCGCCGGAGCTTCGCTCAGGATGACAGGCTTTTTTCGAGCGCGCTCCGCGTGGGGATTTTGCAGCCGCGACGTCGTTTACGCGCTGGGGCCGGTGCTGCGGACGAAGCGGAACCGATCGTGGTAGCGGCCGCCGTTGTGTTTGCGGCAGCAGGCGAGGCACGCGCTCTTGCCGCGGAGCGGTCGGACGCGGCTGAGCACCTGCGCGCAGCTCGGGCAACGGTAGAAGTGCCGCGCGGTCATTTTGCGGCGCGGGAGCGGGAGATCGTGGCAGCGCTTTTCGTCGGGAAGCCCGAGATCGCGGCAGGCGCGGGCCCATTCCGGACCGTGGGCGGAAATGCGGCGGCGTCCCGCGCGGTGATGCGCGAGGAGGTGGGCGAGTTCGTGGCGCAGGGTGCGGTCGACTTCTTCGTCACCGAAATCGCGCAGACGTGGATTGAGCGTGATGATGTTTTTCCGCGGATAGGCCATGCCGGCGGTGCTGCGCATGCGCGGGTTCCAGGCGACGCGCACGACGCGGGCGAGGGCGTCTTCACCGATGGCTGCGAGCAGGGTGTGGACTTTCTGTTCGAGGTCGCTCCCGGATTCGACAGGGAGGCAGGGCGGTGCTTTCGGCGCGGCGATGGTAGGCGCGGTCGTGGAGTCGAGGGCCGGCTTGCGAGCGAGTCCGACCAGTTGGGTGAAGAAATCGAGTTGGAGGATTTTTTTCAAACGAGTGCGGGTTGAAGGCGGGCGCAGATGGCAGGCAGATGCGCGAGGGTTTCGTCGATCTCAGGCACGGTGGTCTCCTTGCCAAGCGAAAAGCGGACCGTCGCGCCGGCGAGTTCCGGGGGCACTCCCATGGCGAGCAGGACGTGCGAGGGAACGATGGAGCCGACCATGCAGGCGGAACCGCTCGACGCGCAGATGCCGGCGAGGTCGAGGTTCATGAGCAGGCCTTCGCCATCGAGGCCGGGGAAGCTGACGTTGAGCGTGTTCGCGAGTCGCGGGGCAGCTTCACCATTTTGAACCGCGGCGGGAAAGCTCGCCCGGATGCCGGTCCAGAGCCGGTCGCGCAATTCGCGCTGGCGATCCGCTGCGGCGGCGAGGTCGCGCACGGCGAGTTCCGCTGCGGCGGCCATGCCGACGATGGCGGCGACATTCTCGGTGCCGGGGCGGCGCTCGTTCTCATGGGCGCCGCCGTGCTGGAGGCGTTCGATGGAAATGCCGGAGCCGAGATAGAGCAGGCCGGCGCCGAGCGGGCCATGAAACTTATGCGCGGCGAGCGACAGCGCGTCGAATTCCCGCGCGGTGACGGTTTCTTTCCCGAAAGACTGAATGGCATCGCTGTGAAAAAAGACTCCGCGCTCGCGGCAGAGCGCAGCGATTTCTCGCACGGGCTGAAGCACGCCGGTTTCGTTGTTCGCGGTCATGATGGAGACGAGCGTGGTTTCGGCGGTGAAGGCGTCACGCAGTCGATCGAGGTCGATGCGCCCGGTGGAGTCGACGGGCAGCCAGGTGACGTGGAAGCCTTCCTTTTTCTGCAAGTGCTCGAAGGCGTGGAGCACCGCGTGGTGCTCGGTGGAGCAGGTGATGAGATGTCGCCCAGTGGCTGCGCGGCTGCGGGCGAGGCCGAGGATCGCGAGATTGTCCGACTCGGTGCCGCCGCCGGTGAAGATGATTTCGTGCGGCTTGCATCCGAGCAGGCGGGCGAGGCGGTCGCGCGCGTCGTCGATCGCCGCACGGGTTTCGCGACCCGCGGCGTGGATGCTCGACGGGTTTCCGAAGTATCGCTCGAGATACGGGCGCATCGCGGCCAGAGCCGCGGGAGCGAGCGGCGTGGTGGCGTTGTGGTCGAGGTAGATCATCGGCAAGGCGGCGGCCCTTTCGTCTTTTTTGTCACCTTCATCTCGTGCCGATCCGCCGGGAGAAAAAGATGAAGATGAAGAAAAAGACGAAGAGTCTTTCAGATCATCCAACTCGAATCGTCATGGGTCTCGCGTTTGTCCTTATCGAGAACTTTCACGCCGTGCCCCTCGGCGAGCACGAGCGAGCGCGGTGGGACGGTGTGGGTGAGGAAGACATTGGCGCCGATGGTCGAGCCCGCGCCGATGATCGTGTCGCCGCCCATGATCGTGGTGCCCGCGTAGACGGTGACGTGGTCCTCGATCGTGGGGTGGCGACGCACGCCTTTGAGCGCCTGCCCGCCGGCGAGCGAACGCGCGATGAGCGAAACGCCTTGGTAGAGTTTCACATGCGCGCCGACGGTCGAGGTTTCGCCGATGACGACGCCGGTGCCGTGATCGATGAAGAAGTGCGACGCGATGTGCGCGCCGGGATGAATGTCGATGCCGGTCCGGCTGTGCGCCCACTCCGTCATCATGCGAGGGATGAGGGGAATCTGGTGGGAGTAGAGCATGTGCGCGGAGCGCTGGATGGCGATGGCTTCGAGGTAGGGATAGGAGAGGATGATCTCCTCCGAGCTGCCCGCCGCAGGATCGCCAGAAAAGGCGGACTCTACGTCGGTGCGCAGGAGTTCGCGAACGTGCGGCACGGTTTCGAGAAACTGCTGCACGACCGCATCCGCACGCTCCCGCGGGCAGGTCGGTTCGCCGAGGCGCAGGCTCTTGCAGACCTCATCGGCGAGGCGCTCGACGATGCCGAAAATGCGATGCGAAGTGACGCGGCGCAGGTCTTTCGAGTGGATCGGCTCGGCGTCGTGGAAGCCGGGAAAAAGAAGCTGGAGCAGGTCCTCGCAGATCCCGGCCACGGCGCGTTTCGACGGCAGATTCGTGCCGTCGATGTTGTTCATCCCGCCGCCTGTATCGTAGGAGCTGAGGATGGCTTCGGTGATCTTGCCGAGGTGTTTGTCCACGTGGGTTGAAGTATCGCTGTTTTCATTCTCGCGCAATCCGCTAGTCTTCGAGCTCGCTTGACTCCGAAACCATCCCATCCCCCCCAAAAATCGAGCCGCCGTCCGATACGCGGAATCCGTTACACTGTGTCCGGTGCATGGCTTTGCCATGCGGGAAAAGTGCGGCGGCAGAACGAAGATACCTGCCTCGCCGTGCGTGCGCTTTCGACCGCGGATTCGGCGGTGCCGGCGTTGATCATGCCGCCCGCCGGGCCGTGGATCGTCGCGGTGGCCGACGGGATCGGAGGCCACGTCGCGGGCCACGAAGCGAGCCGCGCGGTGGGTGAGGCGCTCGCGGACTGCGCGCGGGTCACGCCGGCATCGGTGACGACCTGCGTGGAGCGGGTGCATCACGACCTCTGCGAGCGCGGCCTGCGCGATTCGGCTTTCGCCGGAATGGGCGCGACGGTCGCCGGGATCGGCTGCGGCATGTCGGGGGTGTTCGCTTTTCACGTCGGCGATTCGCGCGTCTACCACATCGAGCCGACGAAGCTGACGCAGCTCACGCGGGATGATTCGGAAGCAGAGGAACTGATCGAGATGGGGCTGCTTCCCGCAGACGCGGAAATCCGGCCGGGCTATCTCCACGCGCTCACCCAAGCAGTCGGTGGGCGGATGGAGCATGTGGAAATCAAGGTCCACACGCAGCCGCTGAAGTTCACCGGCAGCGCGCGCTTTCTCGTCTGTACGGATGGGCTCACCGACATGGTCGGACGCGTCGCGCTGGAGGAAATCACGCGGGTCATGCGCGCTCCGGAGGCGACCGTCGAGGCGCTCTTCGGTCTCGCGATGGATGCGGGTGGGCTGGATAACATCACGCTCGCGGTCATCGACGTGGAGCCGCTGCCGCGGAGTCCGCGACCAGGCTCTGCGCGAAGCTGAGTCGGTCGATGTCGGCCGGGGTCTTGTCGCGGCGGATCGCCTTGATGCGCGGGAAGCGGAGCGCGAGTCCGCTGGCGTGGCGCGGGCTCGGCTGCACGGAATCGAACGCAATTTCAAGCACGGTGTCGGGCTCCACTTCGCGATAGCGGCCGCGCTGGGTGATGGTGGTGGCGGTGAAATGTTCGGTCAGTTCTTCGATCTCCACGTCGGTCAGTCCGGAGTAGGCTTTGCCGATCGTGAGCAACGCGCCGGTCGCGTCGTCGCGCACGGCGAAGGTGTAGTCGCTGAGCACGTGGCTGCGTTTGCCGTGACCGAGTTCTGCGCCGACAACCACCACATCGAGCGTGTCGAGTTCGCGTTTCAATTTGATCCACGCGAGCCCGCGGCGACCGGGGGTGTAGAGGCTGGCGGGATCCTTGATGATGAGGCCTTCGTTGCGGCGCTGGCGGGCGGCGAGGAAAGTGGCTTCGACTTCATCCGCGGAGTGGACGGTGAAAATAGGGGCGAGTTCGAGGCCCGCGGGCAGCGCGAGTTTCTCGAGGTGTTCGCGCCGCCGAGCGAGCGGTTCTTTGAGGAATGAGACGCCGTCGAGTGCGAGAAGGTCGAATGCTTTGAAGATGACGGGAACATCGCTCGCACCGAGGAAAAGATCGTCCGTCGTTTTTCGGCCGAGCCGCTTTTGCAGATCGAAAAAGGTGAGTCGTCGCCCGTCTTCGTAAGCGACGATCTCGCCATCGAGGATGACGCTAGCTCCGCAGGCGCCGGCCGCGCGGGCGAGGTCGGCGAACTGCTCCGTGATGCGCCGCAGATCGCGGGAGAAGATTTCCACGCGACCTGCCGCCACGTGAAGCTGCGCGCGGATGCCGTCGTATTTATCCTCGATCCACGCGGTGGTCGCCCCCGCTTCGGTGAGGCGATCCCAGACGGCGGCGGCCGTTGATTCGGGACTGGCTAGCATGCACTTAATAGGGCGGAAAAATTGCAGCGCCGTGTCGCCGAGTCGCTGCTGAGCAGCGCGCGCGGCGGTCTCGCCGATGTCGCCCACGAGCATGTTCGATTCGCGGACTTCGTCGCCGGAGACGGCGAATGCCGTGGCGATGGCTTCCTCGACCAGCCCTTCCTTCAACCCAATGCGGAGGTCGCCGGTGAGAATGCGGACGACATAGCTGGCCTCGAGCGCGGAAAGCGTGGCGAGCCTGCGCTGGAGGAGGTCTCCCTTGGCGAGTGGGCCGCGTGCGCGCTGGAGTTCGGCAAAAAACTCACCGGACTCCGCGAGGCTGAAGGGCTGTGGGCGGGTATGTTCCAGGAGCACTTCGTAGGCGGTGCGCCCGGCGTCGGCGTGGAGCCGGGAGAGGTTGCGAAACTGCTGCTCGCCGATGCGGCTGAGCGCGAGCAGCGCGCGGCGAATCACGGCCCAGCCGACCTGCAGGACCCGCGCATCGCTTTGCGCGAAGGCGCGCCCGGTGAGGTAGCGCACGGCGAGCGGTAGCTGCTGCAGATCGAGCGAACGAAGGTAGGTGCTGAGCACCTCGATCTTCTTCAACTTGCTCGTCGTCGCCGCGATCTGGTCGCCCACCGAGGCGAATCGATGGAACTCGGATGCGGAATCCGCGGAAGGAGAGACCACCGATTTCTGTGCCATCTCCGTCGCCTCGATCGGTGCCACCGCCGGTGCGGCGAGGTTGAGTTCGAGCTGGTTTTCTTCGCTCAGCGCCCACGCTTCGAATCCCCGGGATCGCAGGTCGCGCGCAAACTCGGCGGCAAATCCGTGCAGCGTCAGCACGCGTCGGGGCTGGACGAGTTCCACGTAGCGGACGAGGTCGGGGTAATCTGCGTGATCCGTGAGCGGAAATGCCGCGTCGCACTGGTAGCGACAGGTCGCGCCGGGATCGAGCGCCCAGCCAGTGAGCACCGCCACTCGGCGGTTTTTGATCTTGGTGATCATCAGCGAGCGGCTGGCGCTCGGAGGGCAGACGAGCACCTTCCCGGCAACGTCACCCGCGGCGTAGCGCAGGTAGCCATCCGGGAAACCGGGTCGCAGCTTGCGGTAGATTTCGCTCATCTGGAAGACGGCGCCGTGCAGCATCGGGGTCAGTCCGGCGGCCAGCAGGGCGCAGAGAATTTCCTGCGATTTGCCCAGCGAATACCCGAGCAAGACGGGCACGGCGCCATCGGCGAGCGCGTCGCGACAGAATGCGACCATGGAGGCCATGACCGCATCGGTCGGCGGCATGCAGTAGCGTGGCAGGCCGTAGGTCGTCTCCATGATCAGCGTTTCGGCATGGCACCACTCGGTGGGTTCGGCGGAAAGGCCGGGCCGCAGCTTGAAGTCGCCGGTGTAGAGCAGCGATCCCGAATCCGTTTCGATGAACGCCTGGGACGACCCGAAGATGTGGCCAGCGGCGAGGAGGGTGATGGCGAAATCTCGAAACTCCCGTCTTTCGCCGAAGGCCAGCACATGCTCCCGGCGCTCGCCCCCGACGCGGGCCTGCATGAGGCGCGCAGTGCCTGCGCTGGCGATCAGCTCCGCGTGGCGGGCCGTGTGATCGCTGTGGGCATGGGAGACGAAGGCGAACGGCTGGGCATCGTGCGGATCGAGCCAGAGATCGTGGGCGGGAAGATGGAGGCCGCGGTGGTATCGGACGTCGATCATGGAAAAGTGGGCAGCACGTTCCAACGCCCTGGCGCTCCCGTCCAATGCGGACGCTCAAAGCCACCGCGGAATGCCGGATCGACCCGACCATTTTGCGCCCCGCGCGCGAACCGGGACATGTGCCCCGTTCAAACCCGCGAGCGTTGACACTCCTTCCGCCCGCCGCTTAATTTCCATCCCCAATGAAAACCCACCTCCTGATGCTCGTGTCGCTGGCACTCGCGGCGACCGGCTTCTGCAAGGAGCCGCCCAGGCAACTCGACAAGGCGAATGTGCTCCCGCTCGCGCTGGACGACGCGTTTCAGTTCCGCAAGACCAAGATCTTCCTCAATGAGCCTGAGCTGATCAAACCGTCGGTCGATAACATGATCACCTTCCAAAGGCTGCGGGTGAACTTCGGCGCCGTCACGGCGCTCGATCGCCAGCAGCGTTATGGAGGTTATTACACATTTTTTTGGCGCTCGGATCGGAAGGCAGACCTCACGCTCCGCTTCGAGTACCGCCAGGAGAAACTGGGCGCCTACGTGCAGGCCAAGGAGATCTTTTACCCCGGAGCCAAGGGGAGTGCCGAATCGAAGTTCCAGGTCATCGGTGATGATTACTTGGAAGAAGGCAAGGTGACCGCCTGGCGGGCGGTCCTGATTGAAAACGGGAAAATTGTCGGTTTGACGCAATCGTTCCTCTGGAACTGAAAGCGTGATGATTTTTTTGCCAAGCGACGGTATGATCCGTGCATCTCAGACTTGCTGGGCTCCGCATCCATAAGGGATGCCAGCTACTTTTTGAACCGTGATTGTACAATCTTCCATCCTCGTCGGGACCGCGAACCGAACGGTTTGGGTGCGTGTTGAAGGCAAGGGGACCTTTCTGAACAGCACAGGGTTGAAGGAATTCTCCAAGGAGATGGTGAATCGGGGATTTCGTGAATTTGTGGTGGATTTACAGAAATGCCAGGTAATGGATTCCACCTTCATGGGAACGCTGGCGAGCGTGGCATTGCGGCTGCGTGAATTGGGGCAGGGGCAGTTGCGGGTGATCAATTTGAACGAGCGCAATCAGGACCTGCTCAGCAATCTCGGCCTCGACCAGCTCTTTTCGATCGAGGTCAGCGTGTCGGCGGTGGCTCAGCCCGCACAGGAGCCCTTGCCGGCGGTGCCCGCCGACAAGACGGAGCAGGCTCGGACGATGCTGGAGGCGCATGAGGCCGTGGTGGAGGCGAACCCGGAGAACGCCGCGAAGTTCAAAGACGTGCTCGAATTCCTCAAGCAGGACCTGCATCTCGTCCGCTAATCTGCTGACGGGAATGGGGACCGCCATCTTCTTTGCGTTGTTCGTCCTCACGGCCGGCGGCTCGATCTTCATTTACCGGCGGCAGCGGGTGGCGATCATGGCGCTGAACCGCGAGCGCGACAAAATCCGGCTGGAGGAAAAGCGCGTCCTCGACTTCCTCCATGGCCTCGGGACCGCGCTCTCGGATTCCAGCCGGCCCACGGATCTCCACGCCCTCATCGTCGAGGGCGCGCTGCGGATTCTCGAGGCGACGGGTGGCGCGCTTTACGGGATGGGGCATGGAGGCGATTTGCTGCGGCCGATGTTCGTTTCGCGGAGCTGCCCGCCATTTTTCGAGGTGCCGGAGTCGGTTCGCCACGCGTCCGGATTCTCCTGGCAGAGCTACCTGCGGCTGAGGGCCGTGCCGACGCATGATGGCCTCCTCGGCGAGGCGTGGCGTGGGACCGAACCGCTGCTGCTCCGTGCCGACGATCCCCGCCTTGCGCCGTTTGCCACGTCCCCGGTCGGGAGTGCCAGCGCGATGATCGCGCCGCTCGTCTACGGTAACGAGAGGCTTGCGGTGCTCGCCGTCGCCCGTGGCGGGGCCGGGGAGGATTTCGGCGAATCCGACGTGCAAATCTTCCGCACGATCGTCGAGCAGTCCGCCTTTGCGCTCTACACCGCGCTCATTTTCTCCCAAGCCGCGGAGAAGAAGCGCCTGGATCAGGATCTCCAAGTGGCGCACGAGATTCAGCGCATCCTCCTCCCGGCGAGCGCTCCGGAGCTCGATGGCTTCCAGATCAGCGGCATCAATATTCCCGCCCAACTCGTCAGCGGCGACTACTACGACTACATCAGCATCGATGAAGATCACATCGGGGTCGCGATCGCCGATGTCTCGGGAAAGGGCGTGCCCGCTTCGCTGATCATGGCCATGTGCCGCAGCGTCCTCCGTTCGCAGGCGCCGCACCAGCTCTCTCCGGCCAGCGCGCTGCGGCTGGTCAATGAGCAGCTCTTTCCCGACATCAAAGAGGACATGTTCATCAGCATGGCCTACGCGGTGCTCGATAAAAATACGGCCACGATCACCCTCTGCCGCGCCGGTCACGACGCTCCGCTGCTCTACAAGGCACGGGACAAAACCGTCTCCCGCATCAACCCGCCGGGCATGGCCCTGGGCATTGACAGTGGGGGGGTGTTCAATAGAGTCACGGGCGATTTTTCCCTGTCGCTCGAGCGCGACGATTGCCTCGTGCTTTACACCGATGGTGTGACCGAAGCGCTCAACAGCCAGGGAGACGAATTTGGGATGGCGAGCGTGATTCAGTCGATCCAGGCCAGTGCGTCCGAGGGCGCCGCCGGGATCATCACGCGGCTGACCGACGACCTGCGGGCGTTTGTCGGCACCTATCCCCAGCATGACGATATTACCCTGATTGTGATCCGCAAAAAATGAGCAACGACACCACCGAACCCACGACCACTGAGGACCCCACGGCCGACGCCCCTGCGAGCGAAGAGTCGCTGCTGACGAAAATGCAGGCCGACCTCGACCGCTTCAAAGATCTCGCCCTGCGCAGCCAGGCGGACTTTGATAATTTCCGCAAGCGGGCCATCCGGGAGAAAGAGGACGCGGTCAAGTACGCGAACGCTTCCTTCCTCGAGCGCCTGATCCCGATCCTCGATAACTTCGAACTCGGCCTGAGTGCCGCCCGCGGTAATGCCGCCGATTCCCCGATCATCTCCGGCATGGACATGGTCGCGCGCCAGCTCAACGACTTCCTGATCGGCACGGGCGTCGAGCCCGTGGATGGCGAAGGGAAAAAGTTCGACCCGAACCTGCACGAGGCCGTGGCGCAGGAGGAAAGTGCAAGCGTCGAGGAAGGCGTCGTCATTCGCCAGCATCGCCGGGGCTACAAGCTGCGCGACCGGCTGCTCCGGCCGGCGACCGTCGTCGTGTCGAAAGGTTCGCCGACTGTTACGCCGGGCTCATGACGAAACGCTGCTACTACGAAGTCCTCGAAGTCACGCGCACATCGACCGGCGAGGAGATCAAGAAAAGCTACCGCAAGCTGGCGGTGAAGTTTCACCCGGATAAGAACCCGGGCGACGCCACTTCCGAGGACAAATTCAAGGAACTCGGCGAGGCGTATGACGTCCTTTCCGACGACAACAAACGCGCCGCTTACGATCGCTATGGGCACCAGGCGTTTGCCAGCGGCGGACCGGCGCGCGGTGGAGCGGGCGGCGGCTTCCACGATCCATTCGACATCTTCCGCGAAGTCTTC
Source organism: Chthoniobacter sp. (assembly GCA_031424375.1). GTDB lineage: Bacteria > Verrucomicrobiota > Verrucomicrobiia > Chthoniobacterales > Chthoniobacteraceae > Chthoniobacter. The sequence continues at coordinate 19,694 of JANPHH010000172.1, forward strand.
GGCGCCACAGGGGGCGGTGGCGGCGGTGGTGCGTCAAATATCTTCGAGCAATTCTTCGGCGGCGCCACTCAGGGTGGGGGGCGCCCCGATCGCGACGGCAAACAACGCGGTTCGGATCTGCGCTATGACATGCAGATTCGGCTCGAAGATGCGGCGTTCGGCTGTGACAAGGAAATCGAAGTCTCGAAGCTCGACGCCTGCGGATTCTGCCAGGGCACCGGCGCCGAAGCCGGCTCGAAGGCCGTGTCGTGCCGCGATTGCGGCGGGCGTGGCCAGGTCATCAGCTCGCGTGGGTTCTTCCAGGTCTCGCAGACGTGTCCGCGCTGCCGCGGAACCGGCATGGTCATCGAGAAGCCGTGCCGCAAGTGCAACGGCGAAGGCCGCCAGGAACAAAGCACCCGCATCAAGCTGAAGATCCCCGCCGGCATCGAAGACGGCTCCCGACTGCGCAGCGTGCGCAATGGTGAGGCCGGCATCCGCGGCGGTCCGCCGGGCGACCTCTATGTCGTCGTCCACATCAAGGAGCACGAAGTCTTCGAGCGTGAGGAGAACAACCTCTTCTGCGACGTGCCAATCAGCTTCGCCACCGCCGCGCTCGGGGGCGAAGTGAACGTGCCGACCCTCGAAGGCCAGGCCCAGCTCAAGGTTCCCGCCGGCACGCAGAGCCACACGCCCTTTAAGGTCCGCGGCAAAGGCATGCCCTCGCTCAATCACAACAATCGCGGCGACCTCATCGTCCGCGTCTTCGTCGAAGTGCCGACCAAGCTCAACGGCGAGCAGCGCCGCAAGCTCCAGGAACTCGCCGACCTCATGGGCGAGGAAAACAGCCCGCTGCACAAGGGCTTCTTCGACAAGGCGAAGGACTTCTTCCGGTAGCCGCGCGCGGCGCGTCATGATCGCCGGGCGCCGGACGGACGGATGCGCCCGCGCGATCTTCACGCGTCGGGAATTCCCTCTAGCGGCTCCCGTGTTCCGCTGCTAGAAACCGCGCTCCTTTATGCGACTCCTCATTACCGGCGGCTGCGGGTTCATCGGCAGCAATTTCGTGCGTTACGTGCTCGAGCACTACGGCCAGATGAGCATCTCGAATGTCGATTCGCTGACCTACGCGGGGAATCTGGAGAACCTCGCGGGCGTGGCGGAGAGCCATGGCGAACGCTACGAGTTTTACCGCGCGGATATTTGCGACCGGCCGCGGGTCGATGCGCTGCTGGAGCGGCATCAGTTCTATGCCGTGGTGAACTTTGCGGCCGAGTCGCATGTCGATCGCTCGATCGATACGCCGGGCGATTTCATTCACACGAACATCGTGGGGACGGCGACGCTGCTGGATGCGGCGCGGCGGCACGGGGTGCGGCGGTTTTTGCAAGTGTCGACGGACGAAGTCTACGGATCGCTCGGGCCGGAAGGACTGTTCACGGAGACCTCGCCGATTCAACCCAGCTCACCCTACTCGGCGAGCAAAGCGGGCGCGGATCTGCTCGCGCTCGCCATGCACCACACATACGGCCAGGAAGTCGTCATCACGCGCTGCTCAAACAACTACGGACCGTATCAATTTCCCGAGAAGCTGATCCCGCTCATGATCCTCCTCGCGCTCGCCGATGAGCCGCTGCCGGTCTACGGCGATGGGATGAATGTGCGCGACTGGATCCATGTGGAGGATCACTGTGCGGCAATCGTCGCCGCGCTGCTCGAGGGCAAGCCGGGTGAAGTCTACAACGTGGGCAGCGATGGCGAGATGCGGAACATCGATGTGGTGAAGATGATCCTCGCGCAGCTCGGCAAGCCGGAGTCGCTCATCAAGTATGTGCCCGATCGCCTCGGTCATGACCGCCGGTATGCGATCGACTCGAGCAAGGCGCACCGCGAACTGCAGTGGAAGCCGCGGCATCAGCACGAGCAGGGGATCCGCGAAACGATCGACTGGTATGTGCGCAATCGCGCGTGGTGGGAGCCGCTGCTGAAGCGGAAGGGCTGATGGCTGACCGACGCGCTCTCACATGAAAATCGTTGTCGTGGGCAGTGGCGGGAGACTCGGTGCGGCGCTGGTGCGCGAGTGGCGCGCGGAGGGGCATCATGTGCTGGGCTTCAATCGGCAACTGCTCGACATCGGCGATGCAGCGGCGGTGCGGGAAACGCTGGGTGGGCAGGACTTTGACGCGCTGGTGAACTGCGCAGCGCTGACGAATGTGGACTATTGCGAGACGCATCCCGAGGAGGCGCATCGCCTCAATGCGGAAGCCGTGGCCACGATCGCGGATGTGTGTGCGCGGAAGAAGTCGCGCTGCATTCACATTAGTACCGATTACGTCTTTGATGGGCTCAAGCAGGAACCTTACACCGAGGCTGACGAGGCGGTGCCGATCAGCGTGTATGGGGCATCGAAGCTCGCGGGCGAGAAGCTGCTGCTTTCGATCTCCGCGCAGCATCTGGCGGTTCGCGTCTCATGGGTCTTCGGGCCGGATCGGCCGAGTTTTGTGGATCAGATCCTCCAGCGCGCGCTGGAGCAGGACACCGTGGCGGCGATCGCGGACAAGGTGGCTGTGCCGACCTACACGCTCGATGCCGCGAAGTTGCTGCGCCCCTTTCTCGATCGCGTCCCGGCGGGTGGCGTGCTGCATCTTTGCAACGCCGGGGCCTGCACCTGGCAGGAGTATGGACAGTATGCGCTGGATGTCGCGGCGGAAGCGGGCGTGCCGCTCCGCGCGCGAATGGTTGCCCCGCAAGCCATGGCTGATCTCAAAGCCTTCATCGCGAAACGCCCGGTGCGGACGGCAATGGACACGAGCCTGCTCACTGCGCTCACTGAACTGACGCCGCGGCCCTGGCGCGAGGCCGTGGGCGAATATGTGCGCGAATATGTGCGCGAATCCTGGGCGCCTGCGCACCGCGGTTAGGAGGGCACCGCGATGAACGCATTCTTTACCGAACTCGGGCGCACGGTGCGCGCGCAGTGGCAGGCGGAGAATTTCACGCTCGCCCGCTTCCCCGAAATCGCGCGGCGGGCGCTGGAGGAGCGACCGACGGCTGAGCACGTGGATCTCGGGGCGCTCATGCGTGAGTTTCTGCTCGAGGATGAGCAGCCCTTCCAAACGCAGAGCGGTTTCGGGCAACCGGAGCTGGTCGTCTATGATGACCCGCGGTTTTACATCCAGATCCTGTTCTGGCTGGAAGGGACGACGGACATTCATCAGCACATGTTTTCCGGCGCATTTCATGTCATGGAAGGATCGAGCCTGCATTCGCGGTTTCGCTTTTCCGACGCGGTGGCAGTCACTCCGCATCTCCAGCTGGGCCACTTGCAGATGACCGACACGCGACTCCTGGAGACGGGGAGCACGGTGCAGATCGTCTCGGGCGGCGAATACATTCATTCGCTGTTTCACCTCGAGATGCCATCGCTTACCGTCGTGATCCGCACGCATACGGATCCAGGCACCGGTCCGCAATATACCTATCTTCCGCCACATCTGGCAGTGGATCCTTTCCACCACGACGCGCTGACCGCGCGGCGCAAACAACTGCTCGATGTGCTCGAGAGGATGGATGATCCAGGTTACGCGAAGCTGGTGCTGGAGATGATCCGGAAGCTCGATTTCGAGCGCGGCTTTTTCATTTTGCAAAATGGAATGTCGTATCTGCGCGGTCTGGGCCGCTGGAATGACGCGCTCGCTGCCTTCCGATCCCGCCACGGCGCCCTCGCCGACGCCGTGCCGCCGACGCTCGATGAGATCGTGCGCCGCGACGGACTCGCCGCGCTGCGCGGGACGATTACGGAGGTGGAACACCGCTTTTTCCTGGCGCTCCTGCTGAATGTCCCCGACCGCCCCGCCATCCTGGAAATGGTGGCGCAACGCTTCACCGGTCCGCCGCTGGAAACGATCGCGCGCTGGGCGGCGGAACTTTGCGAAACAACGAGCAGCGGCACGTGGCTCGTGGATGCGGAATTCCCCGAGACGCTGGAGATTCCCGAGGCACAGCAGCCCGACATGTTCGTTGCCGCCGTGCGCGGATTGATCGGCCTCGACCCCGCGGCGGTTCCGCCTGCGTTGCGGGCGGCGTTGTTGCGATCGAGTTGGAACGTGCTGGTCGAATAGCCTCGGGCGGCTACCGTTCTGCACGGCATGCGGACCGCTCGTCGCAAACGCCCCAGGGCCTGTAGCTCAATGGTCAGAGCAGGGGACTCATAACTCGAAATCGGGCTTTTTCACGGTTTTGCACAGTTTTGCAAATAGCCCGGAGAGGTCGATAAATACTTGGTCTTCGGTCGATCAGGCTTTGCGTGGCTTTGCAGTGATTTGCCCGAAAATGCTCCACGAGTGTAGAAAAACGGTGTAGAAAAAATCGGCGAAGGATCCAAAGTTCCTTGCTCTCACTCCTCGTCGGCCACGCCTATGGCGGAACGGTCATTACCTAAGCCGGCGCCGAAGGGCGTGCCCACGATGGGAAAGTCGCGCCCTCTAACCAGCCATTGGGTGGTCGTTCCGGGGCCGGAGACGATACCGTCGTGCCCGCCGTCGGGGCTGTTTGTTACACGGGCGCGAACTTGCCAAGCTGCGGCAGTCGTCGTCGGCTACGTCGTTGAGACAAGGACGTGCTGCTGCCCGTCGGGCGTTTCCATGACACCTAACGCGATCTGGCCCACGAGATTCGGCACAAGGTGATCGCCGCCCAGAACGCCGGGGAATCAAAAGGTGGGACGCCGGATCAATGCGGCTTTGATCCCCCGAAGATGATGGCGAGATCCAGTTCGATCTCTTCGAACGCCTCGCGGCCCGAGATCCTTACAGATAAGGGTGGACATCAGAACATCGCGACCGCAGCTCGGTCTCTCAGCGTCCAAAATAAACTTTCTTGGAGATTTCCGAGAATCCGCCCCCTAGATTAACCCGCTGAATTGGGATTTTTAAAATCGCGTTTCCATCTGAATCAATCGCCGACGCTGATGCGTCAAATGACCAACGCACGCCTTCCCCGAGGAGCGAACCTAGTATTCCGATTGGCTCGTCAGGAATAGCACTTCCAAAAGCGACACAAAGCTTTACGCGACTATCGACAGGGTATTGGGGCCTAAGAAGAACATCTGTTGAATCGCCAATAACGATAGATCGAGCGGCTATTTCCTCACCGTTCGCCAAGAGCTTAATCTTCAGCTTCTGTCCGTAGGAGTTCGAACTGGATCCGGAAATTGTAAGCTGCAGTTTGGAAATCGTTTGGGAAGCATTCAGATTTCCTTGGGGAACGAACAACCGTCGGAAGTTCGGATTGCCCGCACGCCCGTCAGGCGGCTCTATTCTGTTTGGGGGCTCGATTGGCTTCGGAGGATGGAAACCGTTAGTGATTCGGGCCGGCGGCTGCGCATCGGTCAGGGGCGGCTCTGACATACGTCCCGTCCGCAGACTGAAAGCTTTATTCCAACCGTTGGTGACAGACGAAATTCTGTCACCTCTTGATGGATAGCCATCCCTTGCTTCCAAAGGCGCGAATCTCTTCATCGCGGCGGTCGCGTCGTCTGAACTTGCTCCCATGTTGCAAAGTATGAAACCGGAAAAATAGTCAGCATCAACCTCCTGTTGGATTCGCCTGGCCGCAGCAAGAGTATGTCCGGCAATGTGATGCCCAATCTCGTGAGCAAGCACACTCGTTGCAGCCCAGTCCGTCTTTGTGGAATTTTTAAGATCTATTAAAAACTTCTTGCTATAGAAGATATAGCGTCTCCGCCCAGAGTAGTATGCGGTGGCATTTTCTACATTGGCTTCCCGAACCACAAAGTCTTGGGGGATTCCAGAGTAGTTGACGACCCGGGTAACAATAGCTGTGGCTTCGGGATCTTCCTTTTCCGATACCTTCAGATCCGAGATATTAAGAGGAGCTTTATTAACCCCTTGAAACGCGTTGCACATCACGTCACCAGCGCCGTTCTCAGCAATCGAAATTACCGGTGCTAGCATGATGCCAAGCGAAACTAATAAAACTGTCTTTTTTGAAGATTTCATGTTACCTCAATAAATTTTAACAAACCCTAGGATGGTATTGTCATTTTTCCTTACTCGGCGGGCAACAACTCCGCCATTTCGTTTGGACCCTACCGTAGTAATTGACGTATTGTACTCCACCGTTTCGATGTTTTTAACATCGCTGCCAATCACCACCCCAACGTGGTTGGGGGTGCCACGTGAGTTCCAAGAGAAAACGATTGGCCAACCTTCCTTTGGACGGACGGTACTTCCGTTCGGGATCCATCTCCCTTTGCCTTCAGCCGCATTCTTGATGTCCCGGACTGAAGAACTGGGAAAAGTATAATACTCACTGACTGAGCGAATTACCCGGTGAACAGTATTGTCGTCGTGTTCAAGGTCGTTAAGTTCACAAAAGGCGCGACATAGGGCATGGTTTAATCCTGCGGCGCAATACGGCACGTAAGTCCCGTCTGGGTATTTCAAATCGAGACCAAAAGTTCGAAGAAATCGACTCACGGTAGTAGGGTGAGTTATCCGACTGACACCAGCCTCAGCGAAGGCAAGGCTCAGATTCACAAGCTTTTTCGCGACTTTCTCGGCGTCTACTCTCGGATACATTGGTACCTTTGTATTTGCGGCAAAGCCCCAGCTAAAGGCGCTGAAACCCAGATCAGTCCGTTCAAGGTCTTTAAGCGTTTCGACCTCGGTCTGCGGGGTTTCCGGATCGCTAAATAGAACCTCATCACTCAGGTCAGGATTGAGAATCAGATCGTTTGCCCGCGCCGAACCGCTCAAGAGTCCAATCCCAGCAGCGCTCAGGGAGCATTTCAAAAATCCTCTTCGTGACTTCATAATATGGCCAGGTAATCGCGACGAGATGCTGAAAGCGACTCAATTTGTCAAGGTGGAAAGTGTGCGCGCATGTCGCTATCCTTATGGAAGGACGGCGAAGCTTTGAGACGCTATGGGTGAGTGCTGTCAGGCAACCGATCCAGCGGGACTCTTTCGCGAGACTCCGGCGCGAGGGTTTCGCGGTCGGGACATTGATGCTGAACTGCTGAAGGTCTTTGAGATCCTGGCCGCGCGAAAGCGACGAGGAGAAACCCGATGAGGAATATGCCCTGACCCAGCATGTTTGTGATGGGCATGGGTGTAGGTGTGTGGTTTGAGGAGAATCACCCCGGCGGAGACGAATCCCCGCCGGGGCGTTGCGGCCCCCTCACTGTTTTGTTTTACGTTTCTCCCGGCTCAGGCGCGGACGGCATGGCGCCACGCGAGCTGAGTGACGGTAGCAGAGCCGAGAGGTCGTTCATCACAAACGTCTGACCTGCATTCGACGTTTCGAACGTTTGCAGGAAGCGGAGCGTTGCGAGAGCCGGCTGTGCGATGGCGGACGCTTACACTATCCCGGCCAAAATCCGTTTTGCTTCAGCCACTGGGTGAGCGCCTCAGTTACGATGTCGCGCTGGGTAAAGGGAGTTACTCGCTGGATTTTCCTTTCCATCGAAGCGCGCAAAAGGGCGCTGCTGATGGCTGGATCGAGCCGTGTGTTGAGTGCAAGTGGCCCTCCGCCGAAAGTGGAGGGTGACGGAAGAGAAGTGGAAATCTCAGGACTGAATTCCTGTTTGAGTGCTGGTGATTGCATTTGGGCGTTCTCCTTTGGTTTTCGGGTTGGTTTCGTTTTCCGTTTGGGCGGCGATTTTCCGTTTGCAAGGAAGGCTTCTTCTTCTGGTGAAAGAGCGTCATCAAGGGATCTTCGCTTAACCACGGGTCACCTCTTTCATCAGTTGCTTCATTTCGTGGGAGGCAAGGAATGCGGCGCTTCCCATTTCGAAGACCGTCCGCGCCTGACCCGCAGCATCGGCAAAGCTTTGGCGCTGCGAAAGTCCCGCGAGGACGGGAACGCCGAGCTTCTGAGCTGCGGCCAGCATTTCGAGACTGAGTCGGCCCCGCTTGTGGAGTTTGTTTGGTATCAATGCGCCTTTGGGTGGACCCTTTCTGGATCTCTGCGCTTCACTCAGGAGATGAACCGCTTTGTTCGCCGCACGGAGGTCGAGAATTGATGGTCCGCAGGGGAGAAAGACTTTGTCGGCCCGGAGCATGATTGCTCGGGTGGTTTCCGACAGGCCCGCCGGCCCATCGATGACAATGTCATCCGCGTCGCTTGCGAGTTCCGCAATCCGACGAATTATCTCCTTGGAGAGCGCATCGATCGTCTCCAGCCGCACGGGAGTTCGGAGTTCCTTGATCCAAGTGGAGGCAGATTGCTGAGGGTCAACGTCGATGAAAATCACGTTCCGCTTTTTGGCGGAAAGCCATGCGGCGAGGTGAACGGCAATCGTCGTTTTTCCCACTCCACCTTTCGAATTCGTCAGTCCGTAGATCATTCATCCCTCGATTTCCGAGCAATACTGTCCTCACGCTAAAGTTCAACGATGCCGGCCGAAACATCTCGGCGGCTTGTCAGTTTTTGGTGCCGTGTGCTTTGCGTGCAACAAAGCTAGCAAGCTAGCTTTCTAGTTCGCGACGAAGAAAGGTTTTCAGGCCCTGCACTTCCCGGCGGAAGGCGAGCCTCAACGAGGGCTCGGCCGCCTTCCGGCGGGTTTAAGGGTTTAAGTTTCTGTTTAAGATTCTGTTTAGGGGTCCGGTCGCCCGCGATCACTTTGGGTTTGAGGCACCATCGGGTCGCTGCTCCGACGACAGTAGAATCGCTGCGCCGACGATACGCGGGTCGCGCCTCCGACGATGTTTGGTCGCTGCCCCGACGATCGGGTCGCTGGTGCGACGATACCCGGTCGCTGGAACGACGAACGTGCCCTTTCGCGCCCCCTCATCGGCGGGAGGGTGCGGCGAGGATGGTGCGGTCCTGCTCGACCCGTCAATGGAAGCCAAATGGAAACAACGAACTTTGACATTCTTTGTCATTTGCGGATGGTCGGTGCCACTCCTCTGGAGAATTACCATGAACGTCTCACTCACGCCAGAACTCGAAAAGCTCGTGGAGAGCAAAGTGAAAAGTGGCCGCTACCAGTCCGCGAGCGAAGTGGTTCGCGAGGGGCTGCGGCTCCTTGAGGATCAGGACCGATTGCGGGAAATGCGGCTCGAAGAAGTGCGCCGCAAAGTTCAGGCTGGCCTCGACGAACTCGACCGGGGTGAGGGAACCAACGGCGCAACGGTTCTCGCGGAGTTGAAGCGAAAGAGCGAGACGCTGCGGAAGACCTCGAAAAAAAGGTGACCGCTGGAGATTGTGGCGTGCTGCAAAGAAAGCGGGATGTGCAGGCGCTGCTTGAATGAACTTCAGGGTCGCTGCTCCGACGATATTGTACTGAAGCAAAAATTGTGGTAAGCATCCGGGATGGGAAGGAAGGTGGTCGGGAAGATTTCGGAACATCAGGATGTGCAGCGCTTCGCGGCAATCTCGGGAGATTTACCGATCAAGGACCAGATCGATCTCATGGGCCGGTGCTGGTTCAGCCACACGGCCAAGCGCGCGGAGCCGATCGAGTATTCCTTCGTGGACTCGCGCTCCAAACGGGTCGAGTCCGTTCGCATCACCGGCACGGCGGAATACGGCATTGCCACGATCCACGATCAGGACCTTTTGCTCTTCGTCATCTCGCAATGGGTGGAAGTGAAGAAAATCGGCCTGGCGGCAACGCGTCGCATCCAGTTCACGCCGTACCAATTCTTCACGTGGATCAATCGGGAACCGACGGGGAGCGCCTATCAGCGTCTCCGTGATGCGCTAACTCGGCTGAAAACGACGAACATTGAGACGACCCTCGATTTCGAAGCAGGCTCGCGTCGTCACCGGACGAAGCTCTTCTCGTGGATCTCGGAATGGGAACTGACGGAGGAAGGGGGCCGAATTCAGGGGATCGAGGTCGTCCTTGCGGAGTGGCTGTTCGACAGCATTCAAGACTTTCATGTCCTCACGCTGGACCGGGAGTATTTCTCGATTCCGGGCAGCGCGGAACGTTGGCTCTACCTCTACGCGCGAAAGGCCACCGGTGGCGGCAATGGCGTGTGGAAGGAATCCTTCAAAAGCCTCTACCAGAAATCCGCCTCGCAACAGGCGTTCAAACACTACGCGAGTCGGCTCCGAAAGCTGGTGGAGCAAAACGGATTGCCCGGCCTTCGGCTGGAACAGACCACTACACGGAAGGGCGAGGCGATGCTGAAAATGCAACGCGCGGAGAACTTGCGGGAGAAGAATTCGGCTGCGGAGCGCCAGCTTGTGCTGATCGAAGCGAGCCCAGTGGAGGAAGCGTGGCAAAATGTCCTTGAGGCGATGCGGGTGCAGATGGGCGAAGCCACAGCCAATGCGTGGATCGGCCGGCTGCGTTTCGTTGGGCTGGAGAACGGCCGGCTCACCTACCATGCGCCGACGCAATTCATCGCGGATCACGTCCGCTCTTCCTTCGGGCACCGGCTGATTGCCGGGTGGAAGAGTGTCGGTCATGAGGTCTCCGAGCTGAGATTTACGGTTTCGAAATCGTCAGGAGCCTGAAGGCCCCCGCTTGCGGGGCGGTTTCCGCGTCGCCTTGGGTGCCGGAATGTCCATCCCTTCCGTTCCAGCGTCGCCCTTTTCGGCCGCTTCTTCCATCATGTCCGTCTGCCGCTTTTCTCGCCGGAGGGTGAGCCAGTAGTTCGTGAGTTCCGACGCGAAGAGACAGAACGCGGCAACGGTCAGCCATGTCGGAAGTCGGAAAAATCCGAAGACGCGAAGGACGGTCGCGAGTGCCAGGACGAGAATCGGTTCGCCCCAAAGGTGGACCATGAACTCAAACCGCGCCTTTCCCTCGTCTGGTGTCGGGAGGAGCCGCAAAAGGTGCGATGTGCCAGAATGCTGGTCGTTCACCGCCTTCCTTTGGGTCTGCTGCCAGACGGAGTGACCGAGGTGGAAGCAGTAGAGGGCGAAGGCGGTCAGCCCGTAAACGCAAACCGCCCGATAGCGGGTCCACATGCCTGGCTCCAGCCACGCGTAAACAGAAAAAAGCGCGACGGCCCAGCCCATGCCGAAAAGGAGGGAACGAGGACGGAGGTAGAGGTACCCGAAAGACGAGCGGAGGAAGACGAGGACGGTCATTGCCACGCAATGCAGCGCGGTGCTGAGAATCGGAATTCGGGCGAATTGCCCGGACTGGTCAACCTGCGTGTCCCTCATGCTTTCAAGTGAGCTAGGTCTGCAAACTGAGGAGGAGCCGTGAATCAGCCCGCCTGGCTTTTGCGGGCGCGAATTTTGACGCGCACGGGTTCCAAGAGAGAGCTCTCAATGTGAAAATTAGTGGAGAGCAGTCTGGCCAGCGCCGTTTCAAAGTCGAGGAAGCCCAAATCGTCGGCTAGGTCGAGAATGGTAATCGTGCCAATCGTGGTGAGGCCACGTTGTTCCGCCTCGGTCCGTGCCTTCCGATCGTCAACGAGGAGAACCGAATCAGTGAATTCCAAGGCCAGTGAGATGGCCTCGCTCTCTCCGCGACCGATGGCCAAACCGAGGTTGGTCTTGGGAGTTCGGACCTGCGCCCAGGCGGGAGGATTTTTTGCCCAGGCCGAAACCGGCAGAGGCGCCTTTGAATGCTGCATCTCGCTGAGCACCGCGGGCGGAAGTAGTAGCGAGCCGAAAAGGCGAGGAAGCACCTCGACCAGTTCGATCAGGATTAAATAGTTGAGCGGCGTGGTATCCGAAACAACGACGGTCACAGACCTAGCCGTGTCCTGAGGGTCTCAACGCTTTTCTCGTGCTCTGCGAAGGTAATGCCCAAGCCGCAATCGTGTGTTTTGAGGAAAGATTCCGTTTCGTAAAAAGACTGCCCAAGAAGTTCACTCACCTGGCCGCGAGAAAGCTCGCCGGCTCGATAGCCCTCCAGCGCGAACATTTCCAGCGCACGCCGCGTGCCCTGTTCCCCATCGAGGTGGAGTTGGGCGGCAATCGGGTCTGGAATGTCCACCGAAAGAATCATGGGTGGAGGTTATCAAATTTCGCTCGGTAAAGCAACAGCCCTGAACTGTCCAAGCAGATCGCGAGAGAAATCAATCGCTTCGTCGATTTTTTAACCGTCGTAGGGTCCGAAACAATCGGAACCTCACTCATCTGGAGAGCAATCGCTCCAGATTTCTGACGCCTTGAAGGTTCTGCTCGGGGGTGATTCCGGGCGCGTTGTGATCGTAAAGGAACTGCTCGGTTTGATGAAACGAAAGACCGAGGACTTCGCCTACCTGGCCAGCCGTCAACTCGCCTTCGGCGTAACGCTGGAGGAGAAACGCCTCAAGCAAAGCGCGCGAGTTCGACGCATCATCCAAGTGAAACTGCCGCGCGAACTGGTCGGGGATTTCGACTGAAATCATCATTGCGCAAACCTACCAAAAATCGGGGTGAGAAGCAATCGCCCGCCCTGGCTGGGTCGATTCAGCGATAAATCAAAAGCTTCGTCCGTTTCTACCGCGCGGACGCCGGCGGCGGAGCGCGGCGAATTCGCCCGGAGTGGTCAACCTGCGTGTCCCTCACGCTTTTGCGTGAAAACGTGGCGGACGAAATTCTTCGTCAAGCGGTCATCGTTTTCCGGGACAACCCAGCGGCGCCCGCCTTGGAAGATGATGCCGTCCACCTCGAAATCGCATTCCTCTCCGCCGGTCCGCAGCATGGTGAAGATTTGCGGTTGGACAACGTATTCCATGACCTGACTGCCGCCCGCGCTCTGATTGATGCCGGGGTTTCGGCCTTGAGAAACGGATTCGGACGTTCCGGTGGAAAACGTCATCTGGCGTCTGCGGCCGATGGACTCCGCCGCCCAATTGTTGGTGGTCGGGTCGCCGTTGGCGTGGAAAATCTTGGTCTGGAGATTGCCGAGAAAGGCTTCCGCGTCGGAGCGGGAATTCGCTCCTCCGAAAACGGAAAAGTAGCTGGGGAGATTCTGGGTCAGATAGACGGTGCAAACGCGGGAAGCGCGGGCTGTGCTCTGGAACATCGCATCGTAGCTGGTGACGAAAAACTGGCTCTCGTCTGCCCATAAAAACACGGGGCGAATCTTCTCCTCGGCCTGCTTGCGTGACATGCCCGGCGCGATGCGGCGCTCGGCGGCACGTTGCCAGACGTATTTGAAAAGCACTTGCGAGAACTGCCCCAGCTCGTTGAATTCCTTAACGGGCAGATTCAGGACGATTATCTTCCCGTCAAAACTGTCCTCGGGGCGGAAATTGAGGTCGTTGCAGAACATGGTTCGGAGCATCCCGCGGAGGAAGCAGTCGGCCATGCTGGTGAATGTCGAGACGATTACGGAACGGGTTTCGGTGGCCAGTCCTGGGAATTCCCGTAACCAGTAATCCTCGGTCATCTGGTAGTCCGTTTCCCGATTCAATTCGACGGCTTTTGACTTGGCGACTTCGAGCAACGAAAAGCAGGCGGAAGTGGTGCGCCATTCGGGATTGGCGGCCTCCTCCGCGTTCCGTGGAGCGGAGGTAATGATGCGGTAGAGGTCGGGCAAACTCAGCTTCGCGATCGAGAGAACCGAGAGGTCGATGGCGTTGCGTAAAAGCTGTTTGAGGGTGCGCTGCCAATAGGCGTCTTGCGTGCCACCGTGTCCCTGCCGGCGCTCCGATGCCTCCAGCACATTGGTGAAGAGATTGACGAGGTTTTCCGTATGCCCGGCCCCGACTCCCGGACGCTCAAATTCGTATTGGAGGAAGTTGAATCGGTATGGCGAGCCCTGCTCAAAAATCAGCAGGTCTTTGCCTCGCCCCGCACCGGCGGCGTATTGTTTCCACGCGAGTACTTCGTCGTTTTTGGCGGTCAAAACGAGCCCGCCCATATCTGCGGCAAGGAAGGCCTCGGCCAGTGCTCTGCCGCTGCCGGAAGACTTTCCAGACCCGGTGCCCCCGAGGACCTGCACGCCTTGGAAAGCATCGTTCAAGGACCAGTAGTTCTCCGGCAAAATCTTCGTCTTCCCCGACGAAATTTCGAGGAGCGCCTCGTCGTTGTCTGGCCAGTTTTTCACGAGTGAAGCCGGCGTCCGGCGTGGGAAAAATCCATCATTGGGGGTGTGTCCTGGGAGTGATGCTAGGCCCTGGGCTCGTCGCTCGGCGAGCGCAAATCCTCTCCCCCTAAGCACTGCTTAGGGTAGATGTCTGAATGAAACAAAGATGGCTTGCGAGGTAGCAAGGAAACTCGCTTGGTAGTTTGAAAGGAAGGTCGCTCCCATGCTCGCGAGAGAGGGAGAAAGACGGCCAGCAAGCGAGGTAGGCCGCTGGCAAAGTAGTTGGCTGGCGAGCGTGGTAGATTGCTGGAAAGCGAGGTCGCTATGCGGCAAGTTTTTCCCCTGTCGTGAGAATTTCGGACGGGGCGATTCCGTTCGCTGCGCGGATCTGGTATGATAGGAAAATGCTTCGGGTAGTGCCTCACCAGAGCGCGGCTGCTGCCCGCCAATACTACACGGAGGGCCTGCGCCGGGAGGACTATTATTCCGAGGGGCAGGAGGTCGCCGGCAAGTGGCATGGGAAGGCAGCGAAGGTGCTCGGATTGTCCGGGCAGGTGACGCCGGATGCATTCGCGGCGCTGGTGGAAAATCGCCATCCGGGCACGGGCGAGCGGCTGACGCCGAGAACCAAGGCGGATCGAATCGTTGGCTACGATCTCAATTTCCATGCGCCGAAAAGTCTCTCCATTGTCCATGCATTTACGGGCGATGATGACTTGCTCCTGGCGTTCCGGTCCGCGGTTTCTGAGACGATGTCGGAGATCGAAGCGCAGGTTTCGACACGGATTCGTAAGCGGGGTGAACACGCCGATCGCGTGACCGGAAATCTCGCTTGGGCGGAGTTCGTGCATTTCACGGCGCGGCCGGTGGGCGGCAAACCGGACCCGCATTTGCACGTCCATTGTTTTGCCTTCAACGCCACCTTTGATGCGAACGAGGACCGCTGGAAGGCTGCGAAGTTTCACCAGATCAAGCGCGATGCGCCGTATAGCGAGGCGGCATTTCATTTGCGCCTGAGCGCCAAAGTCGCGGCGCTCGGATACACGATTGAGCGCACGGCGAAAGGTTGGGAAATCAGCGGCGTGCCGCGTTCCGTGGTCGAGCGATTCTCCCGGAGAACCGCTGAAATTGAAAAGCTGGCAGCCGAAAAGGGGATCACCGACGCGAAGAAAAAGGATGCGCTTGGGGCTTCGAGCCGGGAAGGTAAGCGCAAGGGAGTTGCGATTAAGGAACTGCGGAAAGAATGGGAATCGCGGGTTTCCGAGGCGGAGATTGCGGCCATTCTCGGAGTGAAATCCTCCGCACAAAAAGCGGTCGAACGGATCACGCCGGCGGCGGCGTTGGACTACGCGGAGGAGAAGCTTTTCGCCAAAAGCTCAGTCATCGAAATGAAGCGGCTCGTGGCGGAGGCAATGCGCTACGGCGTGGGGCATCTGGCTCCGGCGCGAGTGTGGGAAGAACTCGGGAAACGGGACATGATCGCCCGCAAACTAGGCGGAGAATTCTGGTGCACCTCGGCAGGGGTGCTGGCGGAAGAAGTGTCGCTGATCAACTTCGTCCGCGGAGGGCGAAACATGGCGGTGCCGTTTGAGGCCGGCTCGTGGAAAGGCGGCGAGCAGCTCTCTGCCGAGCAGAGGGCTGCGGTCCGGCATCTTCTTTCGAATCGCGATCAGGTGATGGCGATTCGTGGCGGGGCAGGGGTCGGGAAGACGACGTTGATGAAAGAGGCGGTGGCCGCGATCGAGGCCAAGGGATTGAAAGTCTTCGCCTTTGCGCCCTCGGCGGCGGCGTCCCGCGAAACGCTGCGCGAGGCGGGTTTTGAGAATGCGGAGACGGTCGCGCATCTGCTCCAGAACCAAAAACTGCAATTGGAGACACGGGGGCAAGTCATCTGGATTGATGAGGCCGGCCTGCTTGGTGTCCGCGACATGTGGCGAATCATGCAGATTGCGGGTCAGGGGACGCGGGTGATTTTGACCGGCGACACGGCGCAGCATGCGCCGGTGGCGCGCGGTGACGCGTTCCGACTCCTTCAGAAATATGCCGGGCTGACTGTCGCGGAAGTGACGCAGATTCGCCGGCAGGAGCGGGAGGTTTATCGCGAGGCGGTCTTCGCCCAGGGCGATTTGCAGACGGCCTTCCGGCGGCTGGATGATCTGGGGGCGATTGTCGAGGTGCCGAATGACGAGGAGCGCTACCGAATGCTCGCGCATGATTTTGTCGATTTGAGTCGGGGAAAATCGGTGCCGCTGGTGGTTTCGCCGACTCATGCGGAAGCGGCCAAGGTCACCGACGCGATCCGCGCGGCGCGGTTTGAAGTGGGGCAGTTGAAGGGCGAGCGGAGTTTTCTCCGCTGGCACAATCTGCAATGGGAGGAGGCGGACCGGAAACGGGCCGAGAACTACCGCGAGGGTCATGTCGTCCAGTTCCATCAGAACGCGCCCGGCGTGAAGCGGGGAGAGATGTTCCATATCAAAGGTTTCCCCGAAGACGGGCGGGTGCGTGCAGTGTCGTCCAGCGGTCGCGAGGTTCTACTGCCGTTACAACACGCGTCGCGCTTTCTCGTCTATGAGGCGAGGGAGATCCAAATTGCGCGGGGGGAGAGGATTCGGATTACGCGGAACGGGGAGACTGCGGACGGGAGGCGCATCAGCAACGGGAATGTCTTCGCCGTGAAAGGTTTTGGGAAAGACGGGAGCATCGTTCTCACCACAGGGGCGGTCCTGGACGCCAAACACGGGCACTTCACGCATGGCTACTGCCAGACTTCGCACTCCTCCCAGAGCAAGAGCGTCCGGGACGTGCTGATTGCGCAGAGCGCCGATTCCTTCCTTGCTGCTTCGCGGGAGCAGTTTTATGTCAGTGTCAGTCGTGCCAAGGAGTCGATCCGAATTTACACCGATGACCGCAGGGGCCTGCAACAGGCGGTCGGAAATTCGTCTCTTCGTCGCTCGGGCATTGAGCTGGCCGGGATTTCCAGCCGCGACATTTCTGGTGCGATGAGTACCGGAGCTGACGCGGTCAAATGGCAGGATTGGGTGCGCAGCAAGTCCGCACAGGCCGAAGGAAAGAGCTTTCAGGAGAAGCTGCAAACGCAGCGCAAGGGCCATGAGGTCAAGAAAGGTGGCGAGACGAACTGGAAGGCGTATGTGGCAATGCGCCGGGCGATTGCGGGGCCGGACGGAAAGAGCCGCTCCAAGGGAAGTCCGTCGTTCAGC
>JANPHH010000173.1:0-8066 GCA_031424375.1 Chthoniobacter sp.
ATCACCGAGACCGACGACGGAGAGGTAATACTCAGCGATCTGCCGGCGCTCCTCCTTGCTCGCAGGAAAAAAGACTTGGTCGACGCCGAGCATCACATTCTCGAACGCGGTCATCCACGGAAGCAGGGAGGGCGATTGAAAGACGATGCCGCGGTCCGGACCCGCCCCCATGATTTCCTTGCCGCCAATCACGATCACTCCCTCCGTCACGTCGGTGAGACCGGCCAGCATCATTAGTTGGGTGCTCTTGCCGCATCCGGAGTGCCCGATCACGGTCACAAACTCACCATTGGCGATCTTGAGATTGAAATCCTTCACGATCACCGCTTCGCCACCATCGGCAGTCGAATAAGACTTCTTGAGTTGGGAGATTTCGACGTACGCGCTCATAGTTCGATCTCCACTTTTACGATCTTCTTTTCACCTGGCCGCTTCGGCTTCCGTTTGGTCCCAAACAGGAATCGCGACCCGGTCAGCGAGATGTCTTCGGGCTGAATATCCGGCAAGACCAGTTTCCGCGTCAGCGCGGCGACCGGCTTCCTTTTCGACGCCATGAGTCGATCGATGATTTCGTTGCGCAGCCGCTTGAACTCGCGGTCTTCAAGCAGCGCCCGGCGGTCACGCGGGCGGTCCAGCGGGACGGGAATGGATTCCAGCAGCGTCGCCCCGGGACCGGCGCTGAGCGGGATCACCCGATCCGCCATGAGCAGAGCCTCGTCCGGGTCATTGGTAATGAGCACAACGGTTCGGCGATCCTCCTGCCAGATGCGGCTGATTTCGTCCTGGAGCGTCGCGCGAGTCAGCGCATCGAGGGCACTCAAGGGTTCATCGAGCAGGAGAATCCGCGGCTGGAGCGCGAGCGTGCGCGCGACCGAAACGCGCTGGCGCATTCCCCCGGAAAGTTCGCGCGGCACCTTGTGCATGGCGGGCTCAAGATTGACCATTCGGATGTAACGCTCGGCATGTTTGCGACGCTGCTCGGGCGGCCAGGTCGCGAAGACTTGATCCACGGCGAGAGCCACGTTTTCGTAGACGCTGAGCCAAGGCAAAAGGCTGTAGTTTTGAAACACGATGCCGCGATCCGGTCCCGGCTCCTGGATCTCAACCCCTTCCAGCTTCACGCTGCCGGCATCCGGTTTAATCAAGCCCGCGAGCAGCGACATGAGCGTCGTCTTGCCAGAGCCCGAGTAGCCGATGATCGCGACGAATTCGCCCTCCTCGATCGAGAGATCGACATCGCGCAGGACCGGCGTCGCGCCGTAGCTTTTGCTGACGTTGTGAACTTCAAGAAACGACATCACGCGGTTTTGAAACGCTGCTCGACCACGGACATCGCGCGGTCGAGCAGGAGCCCGATTAATCCGATGGTCAAAATGCACAGGATGATCTGGCCATACTGCGAAGCGTTGTAGGCCTGCCAGACAAATCCGCCCACGCCCGGACGACCGGTGAGCATCTCAACGGCGACGATCACTAGCCACGCGATACCGAGCGAAAGCCGGTAACCCGTGAAGATATACGGCAGCGTCGCCGGAATCAGGACTTTGAAGAGCGTCTTGCTGCGCGAAAGTTTCAGCACCCGCGCGACGTTGAGATAATCCTGCGGAATGGCTCGAACGCCCACCGCAGTATTCATCACCGTGGGCCACATCGAGCAGACAGCGATCGTGAAAAGCGCCGCGGCGTCCGACGGACCGAAGAAAGTTCGGCCGCCGCCATCGGCCAGCTTCACCGAACTGAAGAGCACCAACCCCAGCGGGAACCACGCGAGCGGCGAGACGGGCCGCAGGACCTGGATGATCGGATCGGCTGCCTTCGTGAAAGTCTTGGAGAGCCCCAGGAAGAATCCGAGCGGCGTGCCGATCAACAGCGCGATGAAGTAGCCCTTGACCACGAGATCCAGCGAGAGCGCGGTGAAGGCGAGGATGCCGCGGTCGAGTTCGCCGCGTTTCGCAAACGGTTGGGATACGTAGAGCTTGCTCGCGACCCAGGTATCCACCGGCCCGGGCAGGTCGGGCGAGACGCCGGTTCTCACGGTCTTCGTCACCGGATCACCGAAGTCATCGACCATCTTTCTCGTCTCCACCCGACCGGCGATCAGCCACCACGCGAGCAGGACGGCGCCAATGCCGATGAGCGGGAGAAAGATGTTATCGAGCTTGAATCGCTGAGTAAAATTCATGGCGTTCATCCTTTGATGGACTTCACCGCGAAACTTGCGGCGTAGGCCTCGAGGTCGGCTTTGGGATCAAAGGTCTTGCCGTCGAAAAGGGTCTCCGGCTTGTCGTCCAAGCCGCCATGTTTGTAGCCGATTTCCTTCATCGCCTCCTCGTAGATGTCGGCACGCATCACCTGGCTCGCGACGTTGGCGTAATCCGGCGCACCTTCGGTAAAGCCCCAGCGGCGGAGTTGGGTAAGCCACCACTTCGCAAACTTCGGCTGCGGGTAATTCGTGTTCCGGTCGCTGAAGGTCATGTAGTTCGGGTCACGAAATTTTCGCCCGTCGCCCATGATATATTTTCCCTGCAAGCGACCGAGAATGGTCTCGGGCGGGCAATTGATATAGGTCGCCGCGCTGACAATATTCGCCTGCTCCTCGCGGTTATCCATCTTGTCGAGCCAGACGCTGGCTTCATGCAGCGCCTTGAGCACGGCCTTCACCGTCTTGGGATTCTTGGCGGCAAATTCCTCAGTGAAAGCACACACTTTCTCGGGATGATCCTTCCAAATACCCTGCGTTGTGATTGCGGTGAAGCCGACGTCATCCGCGATGGCCCGCGCGTTCCATGGTTCACCCACACAGAAGCCGTCCATCTTGCCGACTTTCATATTCGCAACCATCTGCGGCGGCGGAATGGTGATCAGGGAGATATCTGCACCACCGCCGGCCGCATCGCCCGGATGGATGCCGCCCGCCGCCAGCCAGTAGCGCAGCCACATCGCATGGGTTCCCGGCGGAAAGGTCATCGCGAAGGTCATCGGATTGCCCGCGGCCTTCGCGGCGTCGGCGAGCGCTTTCAACGGCTTGGGATCTTCGCCCACCTTGCCGGCGAGTTCCTTCTTCAAGCTGATCGCCTGTCCGTTGCGGTTCAGGATCCACGGCGCGACCATCGGCTTCTTCGGCGCTCCTCCGAGCCCCATCGTGCTCGCGATCGGCATGCCGATGAGCATGTGCGTGGCCTGGAGATCGCCATTGCTCAGTGAGTCGCGGATCGCCGCCCAGCTCGCGCCTTTGATCACGGTCGAGTTGATCCCGTACTTCTTAAACAGCCCCTTCTCATGAGCGATGACGATCGGCGAACAATCGGTGAGTGCGATGATGCCGAATTTTAGATCCGCGACTTCGGGTGCATCGCTCGCGCAGGCCGAGCCTACCCATCCCTTTGGCAATCCGCCGAGGAGGGCGGCGAGCCCGGTAGCTTTGGTCGTGGTGGAGAGGAAGCGGCGGCGAGTGGTGGTATTCATTTCGTGGTGAGTGCGAGTGCTTGTTGGAAAAGATCGGAGCGGAAACATTCCGTCGCAGTGCTGGGTGGGATCATCTGCGGATCAGCGAGCGCGGCAGAACGGATGAAATTCGCAATCACCCAACGCGCTTTGTCCGGACTGGGTTCGTTCGCGTTGTCGCGGTGAAAGATATGCTGTGCGCCCGTCTTCTCGATGCGGCCATGGCCGTAGTCGAAGGTGCCCCGCAGGCTCATCGCCACCGCGCGAACCGGTGCATCCATGAAAGCGGCAAGGGTCTCGATGAGACGTTCGCGATTTGCGGGTTCGTCGCAGAAGCGGCAGGCTTCGACGAGCGCTGCGATCACCGCGAGATGCTCTGCTTCCCGGCGCTCGGAGAACTCACGCCGAACCATGAGCACTTTCTCCGGATGCGACGGCTCCAATTCCGCGCTGGTCGCAACCACCCAGCCAACTCGCGACATGACCGCCAGTGAATTCCAAGGCTCGCCAACGCAGTAGCCGTCGAGGTGTCCGGCCTTGAGATTTGCAAAGACCTGAGCCGGCGGGACGACGACGAGTTGCACGTCGCGTTCGGGATCGATGCGATGGGATCTCAGCCAGTTCCGGAAAAGAAATGCGTGCGATGAGTGCTGATAGACGACGCCGAAAGTCAGCCGCACCGGCGAATCGGCGAGATAGGCGCGCAGGGTATGGCCGTCGCGAACGCCATTCTTCCAGAGCGCTTCGGAGAGGGTGATCGCGTTGCCGTGCAGATTGAGCACGAGGCCAGTCAGGCAGGGCGTTTGGACCGCACTGATCCCGCAATGCGTCGCCACGAGCATTCCCGCCGGGGCGTGCGCCGCATCGAGTTCACCATAGATGATCTTGTCGCGGATCGTGGCCCAGCCGACCTCACGGGTGAGTTCCACATCGACGCCATACTTCTCGAACAGCCCCAGATCCTGCGCCATGACGAGCGGAGCGCAGTCGGTCAGGGCGAGGTAGCCGAGGCGAAGCGGGCGGTTGGCGATGTGACGGGATTTGCGCAAGAGCGAATATCGATGGGTGTTCGAGCGCCGCTGTTAGCCGTGTGCGTGCCACGCCGCCCCTCGGAATGGAAAGAATGGGATTGAAAGATTTCATCGGTTGCATGAAACGTATTCATACATGGCGCAGCCCATTGATTCACGCCAACTCCGAGCCTTCTCATCCCTCGCGCGGACCGGCAGTTTCACCCTCGCCGCCAGCGAGCTGCACCTGACTCAGAGCGCGATCAGCCACTCGATGAAGGCCCTGGAGCGCGAAATGGGCTGTCGGCTTTTGGACAAGATGGGCAAAAAAATCGTCCTCACCGAGGCTGGTGAGTCGCTTCTTGTCCACGTCGAACGCATCCTCGCGGAGATGGCCACGGCGCGTGCGGAACTCGGCCAGCTCGGAAAATGGGGCCAGAGCCGCCTGCGCATCGGGGCCAGTGCGACCGCCTGTCAGCACGTCCTGCCCAATGTCCTGCGCGAGTTTCGCGAGAGCTTCCCGCAGTGCGTGATCTCCATCGAGCCGGGCGACACGCCCGAGATGATCGCCGCGCTGCGCGAGCGCCGCATCGACCTCGCGGTGAACCTGGAACCGCGGCGCGACGAACAACTCGGCTTTCGCCGTCTCTTCTCCGACGATCTCGTCTTTGTGCTGAGTCCGCTGCACCCTTGGGCGCTTGGCGGCTCCGTCGTGCGCGCGGAGATCCCCCGGCAGCAATTCATCCTCTATGGCAAGCGCAGCTATACCGCGGAGCTGATTGACGATTACTTTCGGGCGGATGACATCGTGCTCTCGAGTTCGATTGACCTCGGCTCGATCGAGGCGATCAAGGAACTGGTAAAGCTCGGCCTCGGGGTTTCAATCCTCGCCCGGTGGACGTGCCAAAAGGAACTCGACGAGCGCTCCCTGGTCGCGCTCCCTCTCGGTCGTCGCAAACTCCGGCGCAACTGGGGCATTCTCCACTGGCGCGGCCGCCGCTTTACTCTCGCCGAGGAAACATTCGCCGGTCTGTGTGTGCAGGTTTGCCGCGGGTTTTCGCTGCTCGATTGAGGCGGGTTACCTCTTTGCTTCGATCGATGAAACCGCGTGCTTCACCCCAGTAGCATATAGCAATAGATATTCAGGCACTCCGGTTGACACCGCTATTCGCGTCTCTATTGTCCGCATCCTTCCATGCCCAATACCTCTTCACTAGACCGTATCCAGAAACTCAAAGCGGAAATCGCCCAGCTTGAACAAGCGGCATTGCAAGAGTTGATGGATCGGCGCAATGCCCTCACCCACGAACTTGCCTCGGTTGACTCTGAGATCGCTCACCTCACCGGTAAGACGATCGAAACGAAAAAGAGCCGTGTTTCAGCGGCCAGGCCCGCCGGCATCTCACTTCCGCTTCAAGAACTGAAAGAACTCCTGGCGGCAGCCCCTGGCAGGATGCTGAACATCCGCAAAGAGGGTCTCGAATCAAAAAACATCAAGACCCTGGCCGCCGCGAACCCCACGCTGCTCAAGATGGGGGGCAAAGGACCCTGGCCCACGGTCACCTTGCTGAAGTAAATCCTCTCGTCACCCCGACGACCCAGAGAAGCCTCACTGGAGCAATCCAGTGGGGTTTTTCGTTTGGCGCTCCTTCCGCACGTCGCCGGCCACCTGAGCAACGCAGGATCGAATCTGCCCATCGCACCGCGAGTCGGGTTGCTGATTAGACCGGAGCCGCCGATCAGTTCCCGCCGTCGCTGAAAAACGAGCCAATGAAAAAATCTCGATCCCCAGTGTCTGCAGTTGGCCGCGAATAACCATTGGTCGCCTTTCGATTCGCGGCGCAGCCTTCCCCCGTGATCGCCAAAAGCACGAGGGCGAGCGTCTGGATCATCCGAACTGCGGCCATTGAGGTGCTGAAGCGACACTGAAGTCTCATTTCTTTGGCGCTGGTTCTTTCGGCGGGTGAATCACAACGGGGCCATCAGGCACCCTCGCCAGTTCAAACTCCAGCTTTCAAATCCCCTCAATGACGATGAGAGCTCGCTTGAGATTTGCGGCTGCTACGAGCGGGGGGCTAGACATGTGCCGGTAGAGTTACGGAAGGGAACGAGAATTCGTCAATCCGGGTAACCAACCGAGATCCTCAGTCATGGCCCCCGCACGATATCGAATTCCAATCTTTTGCTACTCGCCCTAAGAAACTCATCGCGGCTCTCGGGTTGAAATCGAATCGGTGGGGGTGAAGTGACCAGCGATCACGCGATTCCATCCGCCCGGCGTCGGGCGTTCCGGACCCCTCGTTCCTCCATGGTTCCGCCTTTCAACTTGCCGAGATTAGTGTAGAAGCAGCGGCAGTCCGGGAGCCTTCGTTCGATTCTTGCGCAATCTCGATCGCACCGACGGTGGAGTTCGTTCACCCCATTCCCAATCCTTCCCTCCCATGAATCGTTATCGAGCCCTCCTTGTTGTCGCCGTGCTGCTGCTCGCTGGGGCGGCATTCCGCGCCTGGCTCGCAGTCCCAGGTGCGATTCCATCCGGTGCGCCCGGAGGAGTTTCGGCATCCCGCCAGCACCCGACTCCCGAACGCGCGGCGCCGCCGGTGGGGCCGGTCGCGGCGATGACTCCGGCGGAGGTGGCGCCGACCACGATCCCCGCTCCACCCCGGACGCGCACAGTAGCGCCGGATGTAGCCCTGCCGATGCGCCAGGATCTGCGCTGGCAGGCGCCGATGCAGGAGCCGGTGTTTGCGGGTTTTCGGGAATGGACGACGCGTTTCACCAAGGCGGGGACGGCGGAGGAAAAGGCGGCGCTGGCCGGCGAGGGGCTCGCGTTGGCCGAGGAGCGGCGGAATCAGATGGCGGATTTGATCGATCAAAATCCGCGCCGGGCGCTGGAACTCGCGGTGCCGGCGGTGGTGCGGCGGCAGATGCCGGCGGATATCGTGGCGCGGCTCGAGCAGCCAGTGGCGGGGCGGGGCGATTTGTTTGTCATCGCTGCAGTGGTGGCTCCGGGGAAAAAGCTGACCATGCGGCCGGTGGAGCGCAGCGTGACGATGAAGGATGGGCGCGAGTTCAAGGCTTACACCTTCGGCCAGCGCGATCTGGTGCCGACCCGGGAGAACATCGCGGTGCAGGGCATCGCGCTGGATGGCAAACTCGCGCTCACGGAATTGCCGGGGCGCGTGCTCGAGCCGGTGGAAGTCGCCGACCTGCGCGCGGCGGGCGCGGGTGCGCCGGTGTGTCCGACTTCGGGCGAGGTCACGAGCACCACCGGCGATGAAGTCGTGGTGGATTGGGACGGCGCGGATCACACTTTTTTCTGCGGGCCGAGTCACGCGCTCGACGCGATGGTCGCGGCCTCCGGGACGGAGGCGATGGCCGGAGGCGAGGCGAGCGGCGGCGTGGTCGCGCAGAGCGCCAATACCGAGGGCACCAAAAAGCTGTTGATCATCCGGGTGGATTTTCCCGATGCGCCCGGACAGGTGGTGAGCGACGCAACGTTGACCTCGCTGATCAACAACATGTCCACGCACTGGACGGAGATGTCCTTTGGCAAGATGACCTGGACGACCCAAGGCGCGGGCTCAGATTTCACCCCGACGCTGCGCCTGC
>JANPHH010000174.1:0-2886 GCA_031424375.1 Chthoniobacter sp.
GCCGGCGCGAGCCGGAAAGTTCTTTGGGCGCATGCTCTAGCTGAGTTCCAGAGTGAAGGATGCAGTCGGCGCGAAGAACCGGTCCCGGAGGTAGGCCACGGCCTCGTCGTCGCGGGGGCAGGTGCGTTCGAGCGGGAGGAGGGGTGAGTCGCAGCGTTGATGGTGCTCGAGGTCCGCGCTGATCATCATCATGGGCAGGACGTCGCCATACTCCGGGTGCTGGATGCGTCCTCGATACGCGCGGTAGCCGAAGCGGTGGAACTGCGCTTCGAGGTGCGGATTGCAGTCCATGAAATCACACAGCATTCCGCGTCGCCGAGCGTGGGCGTAGCCTGCGAGGCAGAGCCGCAGCGGCAGCGATGAAACGCGCCATTGGGGAGCGACCATGAATTTCGTCGTCGTCCCGCAGCGGCCCGGGAAATACCGCCCGGCGCGCTCCATCGCGTAGAGTTCCACGTATTCCGCGAAGTCCGTGTCGAGCCCGCTATTCCAGCGCAGGCAGCCGATCACTTTGTCTCCGGTGAAGGCCACGAAGTTCGCCCCCGTGGCATCGAACGGCTCCTCGATCCGCCGCCGCTCGTGGTCGGCATACTTTTGCACCCGCCCCATTTCCTCGACGTAGATCTCGTAGCGGAAGCGGAAGAGCTTTTCGCGATCTTCGGCGGTCTCGGCGAGGCGGACGGTGAGCTGGCTCATGCGTCGGCGGTTTCCTTCAGCGAAGGAGGGCGGCGAGCAGGGCGTTGTAGGCGTCCACGACGGCTTGCACCTCGGCCTGGGTGGGTGGGTCGCTGATGGTGAGGGACAAAGGCGCGACCCCGCTGGGATTCAGCGCCGTGGTGGCGATCGCCGCGTCGAGCGCGGCCTGGGTCACTTCGCCGGGGGGGCCTTGCGGGCCTTCCGGTCCCGGGGGGCCGCCGCTCGGTCCCGGTGGACCATCCGGCCCCGGCGGGCCCGTGGGTCCCACAGGCCCTTCCGGACCTTCCGGACCGGCGGGGACGGCAGCGATGGCGTCGTTCAGCGCCGTGAGCTGATCGCGCATCACCCGCGAGGAAAGCGGCGCACCGGCGGCGGGGAGAGCGGGGTCGAAGGGCATGGGACGGAAAGGCGAAGGGCCGAGGCGGCGGCGTACGGGACAAGTGGCGGCTGGAGAACGGGCGAGAAGGGCGAAAGGGGGATCTCAGGACAGGCTCAGCGCGTGGAGGGCATCGCGCCGTCGATGCCACGGTGGGAGGCCCGCCACGGAAGCGACGGCGCGCTTCCCTCCAGTGTTGTCTTCATCCCACGATGAGGCTCGCCGGCTGGCTCCACTGGCCCACTTGCTGGTCGGCCTTGCGGTAGATGGCGCGGTAGGTCCAGCGCGCGGGGGTGGCGGGAAAGGGCTGGGTGTCGGTGTAGCCGGGGGTGGTATCCTGGGCCAGCATCACCCATGTGCCGGTGCCGCGATCGACGTGGATCTCGCACGAGTCGAGGAAGGCGCGCTGCCCCTGCCAGCCCCACTCCACTTCCACGCGATTGCCGGAGATGGTCGCATCGATGACCGGGCGCAGGGTGCTGAAGTCCGGCCCGCTCTGCTCGGGCCCCTCGATGCCGAGGGCTTCGCCGATCGCCTCGTTGTAATTTGCGCTGGCCTTAATCTGCTTCACCAGCGCCCGGAAGCGCACCTCCACGCCGGGCGCCACGGCCGTGACCGTGGCGGGAAAGACCGGCGGCATCGGCATCCCGGTGGCGGGCGGCGTGCCGCCTTCGCGGATGAGATCCTTCCACCCGGTCCACTGCTGGGCGGAATTTTGCACCACCTCCTGGCAGGCGAGCGTGTAGGTGAAGTAGGCGGAATCCGCGGCCTGCGCGGTGACGGCGGCGGGGGCCACGCCGAGCAGGGTGGCGTAGCTGCCGATGTTCATCTTGAAGGTGATGAGCTGCGCGGAGAAATCCTCGTCGGCTCCTTTGATGTAGCTGGATCTGGGCATGTGTTTTTTGCGGCGGTTGGGGGTGGTGACTGGAGATGGAATGGGCGGTGCGTCGCTGTCCCAAGCGCCCGTGTCCCACGCTCCCTCATCCCACGGCATGGGGATCGGGGGGTGGCGCGGTGAAAATGGGCTGACGGGTGGTGAGATGGTCGCGTTTTGGGTAAATCGCGGCGTTTTCGGTCCGTTGCGGCGGGGAAAACGTGCGTGGCGATGATCGCGGCGTGCGTGGCGACCGTCGCGACGCGCGTGGCGACGACTGCGACGCACGTGGCGACGATCGCGACGCACGTGCCGATGATCGCGACGCACGCGCCGACGACCGCGACGTGCGTGCCGACGACCGCGACGCCCGTCGCGACCTCCCCGGCGCGCGTTCCCGCCGCCGGAGCGCCGGGGCGGACGGCTCCCGCGGAGCGTTCGCCGTCCACCCCGCACCCGCCCCGCCCAGCCGCCCCCGCGCTCCGCATTCCACCCCACGAGCCCGGCCTCCCCGCGCGCCCCACCGGCCGAGCCCCGCGCACTCAGGAGACCCGCCCGCCCCCGCCGGTCCGCCACTCACACCACCATGCCCCCGATGCGTCCCCCGACCCCACCGCACCAGCCGCCCCTTTCGCGTGATCCTCAGCCGCCGCACGCACGTCGAATTGGGAGTCGGGAAACGCATCATTACCTGCGGATAGCGATGTCGCCCCCGCTCCGTGACGGAGAATCTTCAAAAAAATGCAAAAACCCGCGATCCGTGACGGCAAAAGGCCCGCCGGCGCAGGGGAATCCGGGGAGCACACGCGCCCTATCGAAAAAAAACTCTGTCATCCTGAGCGGAGCGCTGCGGGGCAGGAGGGTGAATTCCGGGGGTGGGCGGGGCAGCGCGCAGTCGAAGGACCTCTAAATTTTCCCCCGAGCCTGGGCCTGCCGGGGG
>JANPHH010000175.1:0-2427 GCA_031424375.1 Chthoniobacter sp.
CACCGTCGCAACGCCTCAACGGAGGTTGCTTTGGCCGCAGTATCCTGCGCCCGTCGGACGAGGAGTGCATCGATTCGGCATGGTCTTGACATGCCGGAAATGTCCCATAGTTCGTCTCATCTTGACAGCGATTTAGAATTACTGCTCTTTATCCGGCGCTCGTCCACGCCGGGCCGCGGACAAGTGCGAATTTCTCCGTGGCTACGGAAGTCGTCGATGGCGGCGGACGTCGCAGCACGAGTGCGAGCTATACCAATGATGGCAGTGTGGGTGGTGTGGCCGGCACCTCCACGGCAGCGCCCGCGCAGACGGCGAAGGCGGGTTTTGTGGGCCAGCTCTATGACGTGACCGGTCTGGCGTTGAATGCTCCGGCGCTGAATCTCAATGAAGGCGCTACGCTGCAACTCAGCGCGTGGCAATTACTCGATGATGCGAGCTATCTTGGCGTTGCGTCCAATGCGGTGAGTTGGAGTGTCGCCACGGGGCCGGTGACAGGCATTTCGACAGGTGGCCTCGCAACGGCCGGAAACGTTTACCAAAACACGGCGGCGACGGTGGAGGGCAGCTTTCTCGGCTTCACCGGCTCGCTGGGTCTGACGGTGCTGAATGTGAACACGGACGACCTCGGCATCTACGCGGGCGACGGGATCGGTGACGATTGGCAGGTGCAATACTTCGGCCTGAACAATCCGCTCGCGGCGCCGACGGCGGATGTGAGCAACACGGGGCAGACGAATCTGTTCAAGTTCATCGCGGGCTTGAATCCCACGGACCCGGCGGCGCGGTTTGTGGTCGGGTCGCAAGCGGTTCCCGGCGTGCCGGCGGCTCGGAAGGTCGTGTTTAGTCCGTGGTTTGGTGATCGCACTTATGTCATCGAGGGGAGCACCAATCTCCTCTCGTGGACGACGGTGACCGGCAGTGTGGTGGACAATGGCACGACGCGGACGGTGACCGATGCGACGGCGGGGCTGCGGAAGTTTTACCGGGTGAAGATCACGAAGCCTTAGCGGCGTTAATCGAAACGACATCTGTCATCGGGAGCGGAGCGGAACGCAGTGGAGCGCAGTCGAAGGACCTCTAACTTTCTCTGCACCTGCCACCTTCGCCCGCGGATGCTCGCCCGTGGGCCTGCCACCCCCTGTCCCGGGCGCCACCGCCTCGGAGGTCCTTCGACAGGCTCAGGATGACAGGGGTGGATTTTTCGCGCCCCCGAGAATTGCTCCGAAAGTCGCCTGCTCACCCCTTCAACCAGCCGACGAGATCCTGGGCCCAATACGTTATGATGAGGTCGGCGCTGGCACGTTTGAAGGCGGTCATGGTTTCGAGGACGGTGGCTTTTTCGTCGATCCAGCCGTTGGCGGCGGCGGCTTTGATCATGGCGTATTCGCCGCTCACGTTGTAGACGGCGGTGGGCAGGCCGAAGCGTTCTTTGACGCGCCAGAGGATGTCGAGGTAGGCGAGGCCGGGTTTGACCATGACGAGGTCGGCGCCTTCTTCGATGTCGAGTTCCACTTCGCGGAGCGCTTCGAGGGCGTTGGCGGCGTCCATTTGGTAGGTGCGGCGGTCGCCGGCTTGCGGGGCGCTTTCGGCGGCGTCGCGGAAGGGGCCGTAGTAGGCGGAGGCGAATTTTGCGGCGTAGCTCATGATGGCGACGTTGCCGTGACCGGCGGAATCGAGCGCGGTGCGGATGGCGCGGACGCGGCCGTCCATCATGTCGCTGGGAGCGACGATGTCGGCGCCGGCGGCGGCGTGGGAGGCGGCGGTCTGGGCGAGGAGTTCGACGGAGGCGTCGTTCTCGACGTGGACTTCATCGCCATGGAAATGGGCGATGCCGCAGTGGCCGTGGCTCATGAATTCGCAGAGGCAAACGTCGGTGATGACGACGAGTTTCGGCGCCGCGGCTTTGAGGGCGCGGACGCTGCGCTGGACGATGCCATCGGCGGCGTAGGCCTGGCTGGCGCGGTCGTCCTTGTGCTTCGGGATGCCGAAGAGGATGACGGCTTGGACACCGTCCTGATGCGCGGCGAGTGCGGCGACGACGAGTTCCTTTTCCCCGAGCTGGAAGACGCCGGGCATGCTGGCGACGGCGACGGGCTCGGTGATCTTTTCGGAGACGAAAAGCGGGAGGATGAAGTCGCCCGCGGAGAGGGTGGTCTCGCGGACGAGGGCGCGCAGGGCGGGTGTGGCGCGGAGGCGGCGCGGGCGTATCGGCAGGTCCATGCGCGCGGGGTGGCCGCGTCAGAGTTTTCCGAGACCGGCAGGGCGGTCGGAGAGTTTGGGCGGCGGCGGAGCGTTGGCGGGCGTTGCGGCGACGGGCTCCTCCTTTTTGCCGCCGATGATTTGCAAGGTGCCGTCGGCGAGCTTGCGGAGCGAGGGCCGGGTCTTCGGCGCGCTGTAATGCGACTGGCCGAGGAATTCGCCGTTCAC
>JANPHH010000176.1:0-7702 GCA_031424375.1 Chthoniobacter sp.
CCGCGATGGAGGGTAGGGCCTTTTTGATCGGGTCTTTCACTTTGAGGTGCATCACGAACGCCCCGAGCATCAGCACTCCCAGTCCGATCGCCGCCGGCTGGGCCACGCCGTGGATCCAAATGGCCGCGATGAGCGCGACCGCCAGGCCCACTTTGATCACGCCGACCACGCACATGAACCAAAGCGGCAGCCCGTAAGCGGCGAATTCTTCGCGCAGATTCTTCGCATCGCCCCCGCGAAACGGCGTCGCCTTGCCCGAGCGAAGCATCCAGACGTTCAGGATCCCGAGGGCCACGATTAACTGGAGAGCGATGAGGAAATATTGCACGGCGTGAAGGCAAGAAAGCGTGACCCTGTCGGATCGAATGGCGAGCAGACTGCCCCGCGCCGTCAGGGGCCGCAAGCGAATCTCCTCATCAGCGCAGCCGCATTCTGTTCAGAAGGCTGGATTCAGTTTTTGATGTTCCCGTCGATTCGCGCAAAGCGTATCGCACACCTCCCTACTTTCACCGCTTCGATGATGAATTTCACCACCGACCGTCTCATTCCAGCTTCGCGGCAATGACTGCCGCTGACGCAATACCGCATGCTCCCGACGTGTCGCAGCGTCTCGCCGCGCAGGGGCGTCCGGCGGGGAATGCGGTGATGTATCAACAATGGCGCGACCTGCTTTTTCTGCACTGGGAATATCCCGCGGCGGCGATTCAGGCGACGCTGCCGGAGGGGCTGTTTGTCGATACCTTCGGCGGCAAGGCCTATCTCGGTGTCGTGCCGTTCTTCATGCGGAATATCCGTCCGCGCTTTCTACCTGCGGTGCCGGGGATTTCGGATTTCATGGAGATGAACCTGCGGACCTACGTGCATGATCGATCCGGTGTGCCGGGCGTGTGGTTCTACTCGCTGGATGCGAATCAATGGCTGGCCGTGAAGATCGCCCGGCACCTTTTTCATCTGCCCTACGAGCACGCGGAAATGAAATCGAGCCGCATGGCAGACGGCCGCATCCGCTACGAATCGATGCGCACTGGCGACCGGGCAAACGGCAGGAGTTGTCTTTTTGAATACGCCCCCGGCGCAGAGTTGCCGCTGCCGGCGCCGGACTCGCTGGAGTTCTTTCTCGTCGAGCGCTACCGGCTCTATTCCAGCGCGCCCGATGGTCTCCGCCGCGGGTCCGTTTTCCATCAGCCGTATCCGCTCTGCCGCGCCGAGGTGGCGGCGTGGGATGAACACCTTCTGACGCTCGACGGCTTCATCCCAACGGGCCGCCCGCCGGATCACATCATCATGTCGCGCGGCGTGGATGTGACGATCTTTCCGCTCGAAGTCGTTTGAGATCACGGGTTGGCGGGGGGTGGCTGCGGTCGGCGTGAAAGCATCCGCATGGCCCCTGCGGGCGAATCAGTTTCAGCCAGCTTGTGAAAGTTTTCACAAGCGATTCGCTCAACGTAAACCTCTTTGCTCTCATGCTCGCGCTCGTCTTCCTCGTCCTGCTCGGAATCCTCGGTTCCGCTCTCCTGATGTTTTGGTGGGCGGCCTCTGTCGGTCAGTTTGAGAATATCGAAGACGGAGCGCTCGCCGTTTTCGACACGGACGAACCAGCCGGCCAGACGACCGATTCGTTTCCCGATCCGCGCCGATGAAGACCGCTTCTTTGCCCTCCGTCGAACATCATCGGGAATCCATGGATCAGGGCGTCCACCTCCGGATCGAAGTGGACAGCGCGGCGCGCACGCCCATCACCGCATTTTTTGTAACGGCGGTTTTCTGGCTGTTACTCGGCTCGCTGCTCGCACTCGTTGCGTCGATTAAACTCCACACTCCCGATTTCCTTGCGGACGCGACCTGGTTGACCTTTGGCCGGGTGCGGCCAGCGCATCTCGATTCGGTCATTTACGGGTGGTGTTCGGCGGCTTGCATCGGAGTGGGTTTGTGGATGACCAGCCGCCTTTGCCGTGCGCCGATTCGGCACCAGCGGTTGCTCCTTGGCTCGGCGTTACTTTGGAACATCGGAAACGCGATAGGGCTCGTGGGCGTGCTGGGTGGCTGGAGCACTTCGGTGGAATGGCTGGAGTATCCTCCGGTCGCGGGCCTCGTGCTGTTGGCTGCGTTTGTGCCTGTGATGATCGAGGCGGTGAGCATGGTTCGGCGACGCCAGCCGGGTCATGTCTATGTCTCGCAGTGGTATATTCTCGCCGCCTTCTTCTGGTTCCCGTGGCTCTACGCGACCGCGCAGGTGCTGCTCTTCTGGCACCCGGCGCCCGGCCCCGCGCAGCCGGCGGTGAATTGGTGGTATGCCCACAATACCCTCGGCCTTTGGTTCACACCTGTTGGGTTGGCATCCGCTTATTACTTCATCCCGAAAGTGATCGGTAAGCCGATTCATAGTTACTACCTTTCGATGATTGGCTTTTGGTCGCTGGCTTTCTTCTACGCCTGGAATGGCATGCATCATCTCATTGGCGGACCCTTCCCGGCGTGGCTCATCAGTGTGAGTGTGGTGGCGAGTCTGATGATGTTTGTGCCGGTCATCACCGTGGCGGTGAACCATCATCTCACCATGCGCGGCAATTTCGACACGCTGCGCTGGAGTCCTACGCTGCGCTTCGTGGTCTTTGCGGCGATGTCCTACACCGTGGTCAGCCTGCAGGGCAGTCTCACCGCGATTCGCTCGCTCAATCGCCTTACCCACTTTACCCACTACACGGTCGCGCATGCGCACCTCGGCATGTATGCGTTCTTCACGATGATGATGTTTGGCGCGATCTATTACATTGTGCCGCGGCTGACGGGGCGGGAGTGGCCATCCGCTGCGGCGATCAAAGCGCACTTTTGGCTCTGCGGCCTCGGGGTGATTCTCTATTGGGTCGGGTTGAGTATTGGCGGATTGAAGCAGGGTCTCGCGCTCCTGGATGAGAGCATTCCTTTCATGGAAGTGATGAAGCTCACGCTTCCCTATCTCGAACTGCGAAGCTGGGCCGGCACGATGATGACTCTCGGCCATATCATCTTTGCCTGGTCGCTGTGGCGCGTGCTCTCCGGTCGCACGCCCGCGACGGGCAAAGCGACGCTGCTCGCGCCACAAGCTGCCGCCCTGACATGAATAACTTCCGCATCATCTTCCTCGGGTTCATCCTTACCTTCGCTTCAGCGTGGGTCGGTCTCGCCATACTGCCGAGCCGCCACTTCGCCACGCTCCAACCGGTGCCAGATGCCGCGAGCGGTGCGGAACTCCCGCCACTGCTCGATCCGCTCGCGCAGCGCGGCGCGCGGGTCTATCTCGCCAATGGCTGCGTCTATTGTCACAGCCAGCAAGTGCGCCCGGCCGATGCGGGCTCGGACATCGCCCGCGGCTGGGGCCAGCGGCGCACTGTTTCGCGTGACTATCTGCGCGACCAGGTCGCGGTGATGGGCACGATGCGGACCGGGCCTGACTTGTCTAACATCGGCGTGCGCAACCCGAGCGATAGCTGGCATCTGCTTCATCTCTACAATCCGCAGTTCACTTCGCCCGGTTCCACCATGGCGCCGTTTCCCTTTCTTTTTGAAAAGGTCAAGGCTGGTCCGCAGCCGCGCCCCAATGCGCTATCGCTGCCCGCGGAGGAGCGCATCCCGGGCTACGAAGTCATTCCCACCGACGATGCCCTCGCTCTGGTCGCCTACCTCAAAGCGCTGCGGCGCTCCGCCTACAGCCTGCCCGAGGCGCCACTCCCGAAGGATTGACCCATGCCTGATCCCGGACCTCACAATACCGATCCCGGCGAGTTGATGAACGTGCGTGAAGTGCATGGCGCCATCATGCGCGAGTTTAGCTTGCCGGGGGAGAATAAGCGCCGGGTGCCGTGGTATCTGCACCTCCTTTACTTCGCGCTCGCGATGCTGGCCTACGCCTACCTCGCCAACTACAGCGGGAACTTCGACTGGAACGAATACGAGCACCGGCCCGGCGCGCGGGCGAAGCGCGAATACCTCGAACGCGTGGTGGAAGCGAAACGCGCAAAAGCCGCCGCCGAGCCAGGAAACGCGGCAATCGCTCCGAAGCCGTGAGTTGCTGTTGCCATCAGTCGGAACCGCCGGTCGAAGAGCCAGTGCAGACGTGCTGCTCGAGGACTGCGCCGCCCTTCCGCCGGGGAACCAGATGGCTGAAGTTTGCCATCGTCGCCGCCGTGGCCGGACTCGCGATGACCCTAAGTCTGGCGCTGAACCTCACGCCGCCGGAAGGCAGCGCGCGAACCATCACGCATGGCGTGTTGATTGCGTTGAGTGTTCTCTGCTTCGCGCTCCTCGGCGGTCCAGTGCTGCGCGGCGCATGGGAGGCGCTCCGCCGCGGGCGGATCGTGACGGATCAACTTTTCCTCGCCGGCATGACCGGCGCTTTTGGCGCGTCGCTGCTCAGCACGCTGCGCGGGCGCGGCGACATCTACTACGAAGTCGTCATCATCCTGCTCGCCATTCACGCCCTCGGGCAGTTGCTCACCGCGCGCCAGCGCGCCTCCGCCACGCAGACCCTCGACGCATGGCGTGCCACGCTGGAGCGCTGCACGCTCGTGCTGGCGGATGGAGGGACGAAGACCACCACCGCCAGTCGGACGCTGCGCGGAGAAACCATTCGTATTCTGCCTGGCGAG
Organism: Chthoniobacter sp.; assembly: GCA_031424375.1. Taxonomy (GTDB): domain Bacteria; phylum Verrucomicrobiota; class Verrucomicrobiia; order Chthoniobacterales; family Chthoniobacteraceae; genus Chthoniobacter. The sequence goes on from JANPHH010000176.1 coordinate 4,626, forward strand.
ACTGCTCCGCTCGACGGTGAAGTGAGCCGCGGTCGCGCTTACGTGATGGAGACCGCGCATAGTGGCGAGCCCTTCCCAGCCGCGCGCCAGGTGGGTGACCACGTGCTCGCCGGCAGCATCGTGCTCGATGGTCCGCTCGATCTCACGGTGACGCGTTCGGGCACCTCGCGCGAAGTGGATCGGCTCGCCGGCGCGGTCGCCGCACTGAGCCGCGAGAGATCGCAGATCGAAAACCTCGCTGACCGCGCAGTGCGAATTTTCCTGCCCGCCGTTATCGTGCTTTGCCTCGGCACGTTTTTCGCGTGGTGGCCGTTCGCGGGTCCGGCGCGTGCGCTCTTCAACGCTCTCGCCGTGCTGCTCGTCGCCTGCCCGTGCGCGCTCGGCATCGCCCTGCCTCTCGCCCATCGCCTCGGGCTGCAACGTCTCGCCGTGCTTGGCGTCGTCCCGCGCGATGCCGGTGTCAGCGAACGTCTCGCCACGATCACGCGCGTGGTCTTCGACAAGACCGGCACGCTTACCAAACTCGGGCTCGAAGCCGGCGCGCTCCGCCTGCGCGACGGCGCACACCCGGACCTGCGCGCGATGATCGCTGCGATCCAGCGCCACACCGCGCATCCCGTCGCGCGACCCTTCTGGGCGTGGAGTGACGCGCTGCCCGCGGACACGACGCTCGAAGGCGTGGACGTGCTCCCGGGGCAGGGCGTGCGGGGAATCTTCACGCAGCGCGGCGAGCGCCGCATCGTGGAAATCGGCAACGCCACACTCCTGCCGGAGCCGGAACCCTCGGGCGATCAAACGCGCCGGCTTTGCGTGCTCCTCGACGGCCGTTGCGTCGCGACCGTGGACCTCGTGGAAAGTCCGCGCCCCGGCCTCGCGCTGCTCATGGACGACCTGCGCTCGTCGGGAATCAAGCTTGCGATCCTCACCGGCGACGTCGCCCTTCCCTCCGCGCTCCACGATCTTCCGCTCGAAGTCGCGACGCAGCTTTCCGCCGAGGAAAAGGCCCGGCGCGTCGCTGCCTGGGAGCAGGCCGGTGAGCGCGTGCTTTTCATTGGCGACGGTCTCAACGACACCGAAGCCATGGGCCGCTCCACGTTCGGTCTGGCAGTGAGCAGCGGCCACGACACCGCGCGCGACGCTGCCGATGGCGAATGGCTTTCGCCCGATTTCAGCAGGCTTCCCGCCGCCCTTCGCGCCGCCACCCACACTCGCCGGACACTCCGCCGCATTATCGGCTTCGCCTTTGCCTACAACAGCATCGGCCTCGCCCTCGCCGCCAGCGGAGTCTTGCATCCGGTGGCCGCCGCGTTGCTCATGCTCATCTCCAGCCTCACCGTCACCACGCTGGCCAACACCGAGCCGGGGAGCAAAACGCGCCGCCTCCCGCAAAGCGCCGGCGCTGAACAACCGACCGCTCCGATCCCATCAGGAGGCCTCCACGCGCAGCCCGCGCGCTCACCCGCGGGAACCAATCCCGTGGTCCAGTCATCCTGATGCCCCTCTTTACTCCGCTCGTTTTGTTCTCCAGTGGTTGCTTCCTGATCTACGGATCGAGGAGCCTCTTCGCCCACTCGATGAAGCAGGAGTTCGAAAGATTCGGGCTGGCCAATCTCCGGCAACTCACGGGAACGCTGGAAATAGCGGGAGGCGGAGGGTTGGCGCTCGGATTGTTCCTGCCGATTCTCGGCTGCCTCGCCGCCGGCGGACTGTCGTTGCTCATGCTGCTCGGTTTTTTGGTGCGGTTGAAAATCAAGGACGGCGCGGTGATGGCGTTTCCAGCCCTGTTTTTCATGGCGCTGAATCTCTACCTGCTGCCCGGTTTCTTGAAGAACGTGTGATGGGTCACGGATTTGCTTTTACGCTCACGATTGATCGATCCCATCATTTGCCGGACGCCGCATGAACCTATTCAAATTGATCCTGCAAACCATGATCGCACTCGGCATCATCAATGTCTGGCTCCTGCGTGCTGGACTAGCAAGCGCGTGGCGCGGCGGGTCGGCGACCACCATGAAAGCAGAGTTTGCCGCCTACGGACTTCCCGTGGGCGCCATGTATCTGGTCGGATCCCTGAAGCTGCTTTGCGCGCTGCTTTTGCTCGTTGGCATCTGGCTCCCAGCGGTGACCACGCCTGCAGCCGGCGGAGTCGCGTTGCTCATGGTGGGCGCCGTCGCCATGCATCTCAAGATCGGCGACCCCCTGAAGAAGTCGCTGCCCGCCGCCACCCTGCTTGTTTTGAGTATGCTCGTGATTGTTCTCTAGCGTGAATCGCGCGCCACGGCTCCAAGCGCAGCGCGGCAGCAGTCATCAACACGTTCACCCGGTTCCGCATCATCCTCACCAACGCGGTGAAATTCGGCACCAGCGTCGAGAGCTACGACCGCCGCATTCAGGCGGCCGTCAACATTCCGGGGGCGGAAGATGCAGCGCCGGGCGGAGTTCCTTTTGACACGCGCCCTCCGGAAAGCGGGATGGAAGTAACCAGCCCCGAAAATCGTGGGGTAGAGCAGAGGCAGCTTGCCAGCGTCATGCGCTTGAGGTCGTCGGTTCGAACCGAGCGGAGCGCAGCCCGAGAGGGTGGCGCCTACGGGCGACCGCAATCCCATTCCGGCAATCTTCCGAGCAGCCTAACTCACCACTTCGATGAGATAGCGTAACTCCTCCTTAGCCTCTTCCTCGGTGGAAACCGTTTGCGCGATTTCCGCCTTCACCAAATCCCGGAAACGCTTTCGCAGGCGATGGATGGCGACCTTCAGCGCTCCCTCGCTGAGGCCGAGTTGCACCGCCGCTTCGGCCTGGCTCACGCCGGCGACGTCTCCGGTGAGCCACGGTTTCAGCAGTTGGAAATGCTCGGCCTTCTCCTGCTGCTCGTGCTCGGCGGCGAGGGCTGCGAGCGCGAGTTCGAGAACGGCCAGACCCCATTGCCGATCAAAGACAGCATCCGGCGTTTGCGTTTCCGGCGCGGCGCATTCGTAGCCGGGAGATGTGTCCGTGCCTGAGAACAGCGGCACATGCTCATGCTGCGCGCCACGCTTGGCTGCGCGGAGACGGTCGCGCGTATCGGCGAGGTGATGCTT
>JANPHH010000177.1:0-10313 GCA_031424375.1 Chthoniobacter sp.
TAGGTGCAGACTTCGGTGGTGATCGTGAAGCCGGGAGGCACGGGCAGACCGATGCGGGTCATCTCCGCGAGGTTTGCGCCTTTGCCGCCGAGGAGCGGTTTCATCGAGCCGTCGCCGTCGGCTTTGTTCGCGCCCCACGTGTAGACGTATTTGGCGGATTTGCCGGACTTGGGAGCCCCGTTGGTGCTGACTTTGACCCGCGAAGGCGGGAGTTTCACTGTTTTAGGTTTGGATGCCATTGAGTGGTTTGGTGTTGGAGTCTGAGAAATTGAGGAAGGGCCGAATCAGGCCGCGGGCGGCGTGGGCATCGCGGCGTTCGATGCGTTGGCCGCGACGATGACTTCATCGACCGCCGTGTTGAATTCATTGAGTCCGGTGCTCGGAACGATCACCGTGTTGCGCCGACCGTGCGCCTCTTCCGTGATGCGCAAAAACCGCCCGCGCTCGTTCTCGCGGAACTCGATGAAAAAATGTTTGCGCTCCACCTGGAGCTCTCGGCTGGCGATGATGTTGTCCATAGGGCCCTGGGAGATGGAAAAGAGGAATTTTTTTGGGGGAAAGGGGCGGGACTTATGCCACAGGGGGTGCGGAGGGTAAACGGGTTTTTTCCCCGCGGCGGAAAAACGCCATTTCAGGGGCGCGTCAATGGGCGCGAAGCGCGGAAAAAAACATGTCATCCTGAGCGCAGCACCGGCGGGCGAAGGTGGCACGGTGCGGAGTCGAAGGACCTCTCGCATCCGCGGGCGGAGGCGGTGTGGAGCGCTCCGCACGGGGAGAAAAAGTTAGAGGTCCTTCGACTGCGCGCCGAGCTACGTTCACCCCGACGGCAATGCCCATCCCGGCGCTCCGCTCAGGATGACAGGTTATTTTTCCGACCGCTCCGCGACTGCGACGCGACGCGCTACTTCCCGACGCAATACAGCTTTTCCGTCGTCCGGATGAAGAGCTGCCCATCGCTGATCGCCAGCGTGGCCCGCGAGCCATTCGCATCGCCCATCGGGATCGTGGCGAGCAGCTTAAACTCATCGCCCGTGCCGACCACGAAGACCGTGGCGGCTTCGTCCATGATGTAGAGCTTTCCATCGCCCGCGACCGCGGAGGCGCGGATCACGATCTTCGTCGGAATCGTTCCCTGCCACTTCGTCGCCCCCGTTTTCGGATCAAGCGCGCTCAGCGTCTTGGAGTCGCCGTCGAGGACGAAGAGTTTGCCTTGATAAAGAACCGGCGTGCAGACGTCGGGCGTGTGTTTTTCGTCAAATTTCCACGCGACGCCGGTCGCCGAGATGTCGCCGGTTTTGTCCGTATTGAACGCGAGCAGCGCCTCCTTCTTCGGCCCCGCCGCGATCGCCAGACCGGCTGCGCTCACGGGAGTGGTGACGAGCCGCATCCACTCGCCGTCTTTCGGATTCAATCCGTAACCGCGCCAGAGTTCCTTGCCCGTCTTGGGATCGTGACCGGTCAGGCAATTGCCGCCTGCGATCAGGAGCTGCGCTTTGCCATCCGGCCCGACGTGCGGCACGGGCGTGGCGTAGCTCTCCTGCGATTCGAGCTTCGCCTCGCTCGGACGCGTCACTTTGAAGAGGTTCTTCCCCGTCTGCGGATCGAGTGCGAGCAGGTAGCTCTCACGCTCCGGCGATCCACCCGCGAGTCCGGGATAATCCGGCGGCGCGGGATTGCGCTGCAGCACCTGGATGTAGAGGCGGCCATCGTAGAGCAGCGGGCTGGAGCCGTAGATCCAGTTGATCGAAAAGCGGCCGTATTCCTCGCCGAGCTGCCGCTGCCACACGGTCTTGCCCGTGAAGTCGAGCGCGGCGAGCGCGCCATTCCCGAAGAGCACCCAGACCAGCTTCCCATCGGTGATCGGCGAGGGCGAAGCCATGTTGCCCTTGCCCTTGTTGATGTCGCCCTCGGCGATCTTCTGCTTCCACTTCACCGCGCCATCCTTCCGGCTGATCGCGAGCAGGTTGAGGTTTTTCTCCGCGTCGGGACTGGAGACGAAGATCGTGTCGCCCCACACCGCCGGCGTCGCGCCACTCGGTCCGGGCAGCGGCGTCGCCCATTTCACGGACTCCTTCGTCCATGTCTCCGGCAGGCCTTTTTCAGGCGAGGTTCCATCGAGCGCGGGGCCGCGCCACTGCGGCCAGTTTTCTGCGTGGGCGGAAATGGCGAGCACGAGGGAAGCGGCGGCGAGTGTCCAGGGGGCGGGAGTTTTCATGCGATGGGAGAATCCAAGTGAGCCTGCGGGATTAGAGGCAAAGCGGCGCGGTGGCAAGCGAGGGGGCATTGCAAAGTGCGAAATGAAAATTGCAAATTGATCGCCGGGAACGCCGTCTCCACCCAATTTGCTATTTTCCCCTGATGAAGCTCTGCGTCCTCAACCCCGGCGGTCATGACCTCGAGCAGCAATTTCCTGATGGCGCCGGCACACCCGACGACACCGCCCATGCGCCGGTGAACTACCACGGTTTCGCCGCCTGCACCGGCGGCGGATTTTATCGGAAAGCCTCCGCGATTCCCGCGGGCGAGCGCGCCGTGCTGCTCCTCATTCGCCACGATCTGAAGAGCGCCCGCAACGCGATCGTGGAACTGCGCCGCGCGAAGAAAGTCATCGGCATCGCTTGGAAAGAAGCCGGCGCCGCGCAGATTGCCGCGCAGCTCGCCACCCGCTCGCGGCTCCAGCTCTTCCGCGAAATCTGCGAGCGCGCCGACCTCGGCGTCGCGACGACTCCGGACCTCGTCCCATTCCTGCGCAATGCCGGCGTGCGGCACGTCGAGTTCATCCCCACGCCGTATCCGGTCGAAAGCAATGCGTGGGATTTCACGACGCCTGTCGAGGAACGCCGCGGTATCTTTCTCGGCACGCGTGAGTTTGAAACACCCACGCGCAACCATCTCGCCGCATTGCTCAGCATGAAATATCTCGCCGAGGCGATGATGGAGCCGGTCACCGTCTTCAACGTCCAAGGCTGGAGTGGGCGCCGGATGCTCGCCGAGCTGCGCTTTCCCGAGGGACTGCTGAAAGTCATCGAAGGCCTGCGACCCTACCCGCGCTACCTGCGCGGCATTGCGAAGCACAAATTCATCTTCCAGCTCGATGCCAGCGCCGTCCCCGGACAGGTCGCCGGCGACGCGCTGCTCGCCCGCATCCCGTGCATCGGCGGCGATGGCGCCACGGAGCGCCTCGCCTTCCCCGACACCTGTGGCCACGGCCGCACGCACGAGCAGCTCTTCGACATTGCCGCGCGCCTGCTCGAGCACGATCACGACGCCACGATGATCACCGACCGCGCACAGGAACTCGCCGCGAAAACGCTCTCCTTCACCCACATCGCCCGCGAACTCGAGCAGCTCTACGGACGCTTCCTGCACTGATGCGGACCGCCTTCCGCTTCATCGAAGACCGCCTCGCCGGAGCGCTGCGTGCGTGGATGATCGTCGGCATCCTGCTCCGCGTGACCCGCATTCGCGACCGCTTCGACGGCCTCTCGCTCGTCTACTACTCCACCCCATGGCCCGCGCTCGCGGCCGGCTTCGTCGTGCTCGCGGTACACCATTACCGCCGCGCGAATTGGCACCCGATGCGGCGCTACATCGCGTTCACGGTCGTGGCGCTTTTTACGTGGATCGCGACGAGCTGGTACTCCGTCGCGGCGGTGGAGGGGGAAACCAATGTGCGCCTCGTGCAGTGGAATGTCGCCCGGCCCATCGAACGCCTCACCGGCTGCACGAAGTGGCTCAAGGCCCAGAATCCCGACATCATTTGCCTCTCCGAAGCCCAGCCCGAACACACCCCGAGCCGCGATCTATGGCAGCTCGAGTTTCCAGATTACCGGGTGCTCACCGGCGCGGCGAACATGATGTGCCTGGTCCGCGGTGAGGTCGCGAGTTCGGTCGGGTTCACCGTCGGCGCCAGTTCGTATGGCGCGCTCCACCGGGTCCGCATCCGCGGGCGGGAAGTCACCATCCTGCAAGTCGACGTCATCGCCCTGCCCGCCCGCTCGCGCAAAGCGCAGCTCGCGAAAGTCGCCGAGATCGCCAACGGACATCCGAACGGCAACCTGATCGTCGTCGGCGACTTCAATACCCCGCGTGAATCCGCGCACCTCGATGCGCTCCGCGGCAAATTCCGCCACGCCTTCGAAGCCTCCGGCCGCGGCCTCGCCGAGACGTGGCCTGGCTTTGCTCCCGCACTCAACATCGATCAAATATGGATCGGCAAAACCTGGCAGCCGCTCACCTGCCGCCACGCCTGGACGTGGCGCAGCGATCACCGCCCGGTCGTCGTGGATCTCGCCGCGAAAGATCGCTGAGAGGGGGGGAACCGAATCGCAAAAGGCGTGTCATCCCGAGCGGAGTGTAACGGAGCCGAGGGACCTCCGCCTTCCGTAGATCGTGCAGTTCGCGGTCATCCGAGGTCCCTCGACTTCATTTTGGTCGCTCAGGCTCCCTTCATTGCGCTCGGGATGACAGCGTTTCGCGGTTTCAGCTCCACCCTCTTGGCCGGATCCATGCATTTGAAAACGCGAGATCGACGCCTCCTGCATCATCCCGGCTGAGACTCAGCTCGCGAGGATCTGCTCGCGGCTCACCCCATTGAGCTCGAACACGCGGATGATCGTCTCCTCGATCAGATTATTCGGGCAGCTCGCTCCGGCGGTGATGCCCACGGTCACCGGCGCGAGCGGCAGCCAGTTCGGCGTCGCTATTTCACGCTTCTCGTGCTGATCGTAGTGCACGATGCGGTCGCGCGATTCGAGGCGGCCCGCATTGCGGATGAAAAAAGTCGGCAGCTTCGCCTCGCCCATCTCCGCGAGGTGCGAAGTGTTCGAGCTATTGTAGCCACCGACCACGAGCAGCAGATCCATCGGGCTCTCCAGCATGTCGCGCAGCGCATCCTGCCGCTCCTGCGTCGCGCCGCAGATCGTGTCGAAAAACCGAAAACTCTCCCGCGCCCGCTCCGCCCCGTCGCGATCCTTGATCGCCGTTTCCACCCGCCGCTGCACTTCCTCCGTCTCGCCGCGCATCATCGTCGTCTGATTCGCCACACCCACTCGGCGGAGATGCAGGTCCGGATCGAAACCATCCGAAAACGCCCCGGCGAACCGCGCCAAAAACGCCGCCTTTTCCCCACCGCGCCGGATGTAATCGCAGACGTAATCCGTGTCGGCGAGCGTAAGCACCACGAGGTAGTGCCCCTTGCCCTCCTGCACCGCGCGCGATGCCGTAGCCTTGGTCTCCTCGTGCGACGCCTTGCCGTGAATGATCGAGGTCACGTCATCGCTCGCATTCTGCCGCACCCGTTTCCACACGCTCATCACATCGCCGCAAGTCGTGTCCACGATCTGGCATCCGCGCTCCTTGATTTGCGCGAGCGTCGTCACGTCGGTGCCGAAGGCTGGCACGATGACCACGTCCTCCGCCTTCAGATCCGCCATCGCATCCGCCGTGTCCTTGCCGAGCAGATTGCGGATGCCGAGCGCGGCGATCTGCTCGTTCACTTCCGGATTGTGAATGATCTCGCCGAGAATGAAGAGGCGGCGGTCCGTGAAGACCTTGGCCGCCGCATAGGCGAGATCGATGGCGCGCTCGACGCCGTAGCAAAAGCCGAACTGCTTCGCCAGCCGCAGTGTCACGCCCGAATGCGTGAGCGTGCCGCCATTCGCGCGCAGCCGCTCCACGATCTCGCTGCGGTAATGCTGCTCCACCTGGGCCTGCACCGCCGCCATCACATCCGGCGTGCGGAGGTTGACGCGTTTGGGAGCGGACGGTGAGTTCGTGGTCATGGCGATGCCGGATACTGGCTGCTGGATGCTAGATGCGGAACGCGGATCGCGCGAACGCGGAAGGAATCTTCATCCAGCATCCAGAGACCAGCATCCAGCATCGGCTGATCTACTGCCCGTCGACGAGCAGCGGACCGGCGGGCGCGCGGAAGATCGCGTCAGAAATCAGAATCGGGTTCGCCGGATCGGGATCCGCGTAATCGGTCGGACGCTTCAGATTCTTGCCGATCGTCGCGTCTTCGGGCTGCGTCTGCGCGATGCTCACCGGCGTGCCCATCTTCGCCAGCGCGTAAAATTTCGGCGCGACATTCTTGTGCAGGCGGAGGCAGCCGTGCGTGCGCGGCATCGGCCACACCGAGCCTTCGTGGAAGCCATAGCCGGAGGCGAATTCCACCCAGTAAGCCATCGGGAATCCGACGTAGCGGCCGGTCGCCTGGCTGGACTTGCACGGGCGGATGCTGCCGTCGCCATTCACCGAGAAGCCGTAGCTGCCCGAGCGCTTCTTCTCGATCTTGTTAAAGACGCGGAAGTTGCCGGTCGGCGTAGGATTCGTCGGCAGCCCGATCGCGGTAGCGGTGACGAGCAGCGGGCGGTCGCCTTCCATGACGTAGACCGCGCGATTCTGGAGCGACACTTTCACGCGGACGTTGTCCGGATTGTGAGGCTTGTAAGCTGTCGCGTTGTAGGTGGTCCGCATCGGGCTCGACGTGGAGCAACCGGTGACGAAAACGAGGCTCGCGACAAGAGCGGCGAGGAGAGAGAGGCGTTTCATGGGCGGCAAGAGGAACGCGAGGAGCGCGGGGTTGTCAACCGCTTCGCCTCTTTTCAAAAGCGGGCCGGCGTTTCAAGATAACGTGTCATCCCGAGCGAAATGGAGGGAGCCTAAGCGACCAGAATGCAGTCGAGGGACCTCGGATTGCAGAATGATCCATGATCCTCCAGAGGCCGGGGTCCCTCGGCTTCGTTACACTCCGCTCGGGATGACAGACATTTTTTGTTAACGCGGCGCCCCGTTGGTCAGCGGGCACGTTTCCAGATCGGCACGTCCTGCTTGAGCAAATCGATGCTCGTGCCGAGGAAGGTGATCCCTTCCCCGCGATGCGCGCTGAGCACGCGGATATAGAGCGACGCCTCGCCCACCGGCACCCAGCCCAGCCGGTGAATGAACAGCACCGCCGCGATCGGAAACCGCGTGCCGAGTTCCGCCAAATGTCCTTGCAGGACCTTCCGCGCCATCGGCTCGTAGGCTTCGTAAAAAAGCCCCGGCACCGCGCTGCCGTGCTCCTGCTCGCGCACGATGCCGTGAAACTCCAGCGCCGCGCCGATCTCGCGCGACGGCCACTCCGCGGGCGGAATCACGATCGCTTCGTGCGTAAAATGAATGTCGATCTGCATGGCGGCTAACCTCCCGAGACCGGCGGGATGATCGCCAGCTCACGCGCCGCGCCGATCGGCGAATCCCATGCGACGTATTCCAGATCCAGCGCCACGCGGAGGTGCTCAAGCGCGGCGCCGGGTTGAAGCCGGAGCACGATCCCGCGCGGCGTATCTTCCGCCGCACATTCGACGGTGCGGGTGGCGAAGCCAAAGGTATCGCGGGCTTGCGCAAAAGTGTGGACGGTAATTTCCAAGGCCCGCCACTCAGACAATTCTCTTGCCCGATCCGCAACCCCTAACTCGACTGCCCCCGCATGATTTCGCTCACCGCCGCGCGCCGCATCATCTCCGAGCAACTGTCGCCACGGCCTCCGCAAGCGACCCCGCTCACCGCCGCACACGGTCGCGTGCTCGCCGAGTCGGTGGTGGCCGACGCGTTTTATCCCGCAGGGGATCGCGCGACGATGGATGGCTACGTCATCGCCGCGGACGCCACGGCGGGCGCGTTCCGCGTCGTGGGTGAAATCCAGGCTGGCGTGGTCCCCGAGCGCGTCCTCGGCGCGGGTGAAGCGATGCGCATTTTCACCGGCGCGCTTGTGCCGCCGGGCGGCGGTCGCGTCGTGATGCAGGAGCAGGCCCGCCGCGACGGCGACATGGTGATCATCGATCCGCTGCCCGAGCCGCGTTTCATCCGCCCGAACGGCTCCGAAGCCAAGCCGGGGGACCTCGTCCTTCCCGCCGGCACGCGGCTCGGCGCGGCCGAACTCGCCATCCTCGCCCAAGTCGGCGCAGTCACGCCGCGCGTCATCCCGCCGCCGACGATCCGGCACCTCGCCACGGGCGACGAACTCGTTTCGCCCCGCGAATCCCCCGGCCCGGGAAAAATCCGCGATACCAACTCCACGCTCCTCGCCGCCCTCTTCGCGCAAAGCGGCGCGCCGATCACGTCCTCGCAGCGCGCGGTGGACGATCCCGCCGCGCTCACCGCTCTCGCGGGCGAAAGCGCCGACTTGCTGGTGATCTCCGGCGGCGCCAGCGTCGGCGACTACGACTTCGGCGCGGAAGCGCTCCGCCGCCTCGGCTTCACGATCCATTTCGATCAGGTCAATCTCCGCCCCGGCAAACCGCTCACCTTCGCCACCCGCGGCGCGCAGGCGGCGTTCGTCGTGCCGGGCAATCCCGTGTCGCACTTCGTCTGCTTCCACGTCGCCATCCGGCTCGCCGTCGAGCGGATGCTCGGCCTGGCTGCGACGTGGAATCTCCTGCGCCTCCCGCTCCGCGGCGGCGAACCGCTCCGCGGCAACCCACGCGAAACCTTCGCTCCCGCGCGCGTCACCGCCGAAGATGGCCACCTCTTCGTCACCCCGAAACGCTGGTCCACCTCCGGCGACACCTTCTCCCTCGCGCGAACGAACGCCCTCGTCCGCATCCCGTCCGAGCCGCCCACCGACGGCCACGCCGAAACGCTCCTCCTCGATCTCCCATGAAAGTCGCCCGCCTCACCCTCAGCGATCGCGCCAGCGCCGGCATCTACGCGGATCGCAGCGGACCCGAGATCGAGCGCGTCTTCACCGAGGCCGGCGTGGTGGTGGAGGAATGGGTGCGTGTCGTGATGCCGGACGAGCGCACGGAAATCGAAACGCTCCTCCGCCGCCTCGCCGACGAGGACCGCTGCGACCTCATCCTCACCACCGGCGGCACCGGTCCCGCGCCACGCGATGTCACCCCCGAAGCCACCCGCGCCGTGCTCGAACGCGAGCTGCCGGGCTTCGGCGAAATCATGCGCGTGACCACCTTTGCCAAAGTGCCCACCGCGATCCTCTCCCGTTCCACCGCCGGCACCCGCGGCCGCACGCTGATCGTGAATCTTCCCGGCAACCCTAAAGCCATCGGCGAATGTCTGCCGCTCGTGATCCCCGCGATCCTCGAAGCGCTGCGGCATCTGCGCGAGTAGGCACGGCTTCGCGCGCTCGAGAAGAAATGTCATCCTAGGGAACCCAGCACGCGGGCGGACAAGGAGCGGCGAACTCCAGATCGCCGCAGAACCCCGCGGCGCGGGAAGCGCCCATTCTTGAAGTGGACTTCAACACTCCCAGCGAGGTTTGCTTTTGCGAACCCATGCAGCCCTCCTAAACTCTCCCCATGAAAACGCCCGCCCTCCTCGCCGCCGCCCTCGCGTTCGCCTCCTCCGCCAGCGCCGCGGTCCACACCGAGTCTGTGGAATACAAGCAAGGCGAGACAGTGCTTCAGGGGTTCCTCGCCTACGACGATGCCACGACCACCCCGCGCCCCGGCATTCTCCTCATCCACGACTGGATGGGGGTGAGCGACTATGCGATGAGCCGCGCGAAGCAACTCGCCGAAATCGGCTACGTCGCCTTCGCCGCCGACATCTACGGCAAAGGAGTGCGCCCCGCCGATGCGAAGGAGGCCAGCGCGCTCGCCGGCAAATACAAAGGCGAGCGCGGCCTTTTCCGCGAGCGCCTCAACGCCGGACTCTCGCAACTCACCGCGAACAAACTCGTGGCGCCGGGCAAGACGGCGGCGATCGGCTACTGCTTCGGCGGCACCGGCGTGCTCGAATTGGTGCGCGGCGGCGGAAACGTGAAGGGCGTGGTCAGCTTCCACGGTGGCCTGAATACGCCCACGCCGCAGGACGCGAAGAACATCAAGTCGCCCGTGCTCGTGCTGCATGGCGCGGACGATCCGTTTGTGAAGCCGGACGAAGTCGCCGCCTTCAAAAAGGAAATGGCCGACGCGGGCGTGAAGTATGAATTCGTCGCGTATCCCGGCGCCGTGCACAGCTTCACCCGCCCCGACGCCGGCAGCGACAACAGCAAAGGCGCCGCCTACAACGAAGCCGCCGACAAGGCATCGTGGATCGCGATGAAGGATTTCTTAGCGAAGATTTTCTAAGCGGAGCGACGCGGGCCTGGGGGGCGTCTGTGCCAGACGCCGGGTGGTATGCGCCTGCGGCGGCTGGCCGGAGACGTTTCGCAGAAACGCCCTACAACCGCGGAGGTGCCGCACTCGTTTTCGACCCGGGCCGGGAGCACTCGTTTTTTCTACCCCCATTCTTCCACCGCCTGTCATCCCGAGCGGAGGGTAACGAAGCCGAGGGACCTCGGAATGCAGAGTGATCCATGATCCTCC
>JANPHH010000178.1:0-11138 GCA_031424375.1 Chthoniobacter sp.
GATGGCGGAGGGATTGTCCGCCGTCGCGGTGAAAGCATTGCCGCGTGCCACGGCTTCCGGATCCTGATTCTGTAAGCGGATACCGAGCCCGAAGCTGGATGCAGAAGTGAAAACCACGGTGGCAAGGGCAGCGGGGAGGGAACGAGCGAACAAGGTCATTCGGCGTTGTTTCCTTTTCCAATGTTCTGCGGCAAGGAGAATCGAATCCGAATCGTCCCCACCTCCCGATTTCATGGCAGTTCTTGACGCTTTGGCTGCGGCTCCCCTAGCAATGGTCCATGGCTAACGTCCCGATGATTCGCGGCGGTTCGTATGGACTTCCGCTTCACCCCTTTGATATAGAGCGGATTACTTCTTATGGCGTCGCCGTCGATGCGGATCGCGAGGCGCTCCAGCGTCTGGTCGATGAGACGCTCAATGTTCCGCAGAGCGGCCTCAACTTCATCGTCATCTCACCTCAGGTGCTCTTCACCTTCATGCGCATGGGGTCGCTGCGTTCGGAGCCGGATCCGAATTGTGGATTCTATACCGAGACCGAGTTGAACGTGACGGTGATGCTCGCCAGTTGGTCTCCGCAGGTGCCCATTCCCCGCATTTACTGGTACATGCCGTATCTCTGGATCGATACCCCCACGCCACTGCTCGCGGGTCGCGATATCTTTGGTTACCCGAAGCAGTATGGGAGAATCGACATGCCGGCGGGAGACGGTGCGCCTGCCGAGTTTTGCGCCACGGGTGAAGTGCTGCACCCGACCGCTCCGGGAACCTGCGCGGCGATGTGTCCCGTCGCCCGCGTGCGGCGCACGGACGGGGGAAACCCCGGGAAGATCGAGCCGGGGAAGCTCAGCGTCGATCCAGATAGCGCCGTGGGAATTTTGCTCGAGAGCGTGATTGAATTCAGCTTGGGGAGCTTCGCTGGGGCGACCGAAGAACTGGTGCAGAGCTTCGGTCTCGATCGTCTCCTGAAGCTCGTTTTCCTGCGGCAGTTTCCCAGCATCGAGGATGAAAACCGCGCCTGCTACCAGTCGATCGCGTCCACGGCTTTCGAGGTGAAGAACTTCCGCCGCGGCGGGCTGCTCGAAGGAAAATATGAACTCGAAATCCCCAAGTATGACGGCCTCGATCTCGCCGCGAAGCTGGGGATCGGCCAGGGGCCCGGCGACGTGAAGGTGCCCGCGAAGACCGCATATTTCATGGATTTCGATATGCGCCTCGATCGTGGCACGGAGCTGTGGGTGGCGAGGTAGTCAGTATTCCTTGCCATGATCGGACCCTCCGGACCTGCTTCTGACGACGGGTTTGCGGCGGAGAGCCTCATGGCGTTTCTCCCGCCGCTGCTCGCGGGCAGATTCGCTGCCGACGCCGCGCACGCCGGAGGTGCTCCGGCCGAGCAGTTCGAAGCCGCGGTCCTGTTCTCCGATATCTCCGGCTTCACCACGCTCGTGGAGCGTCTGGACTCAGGCGGGCCCGCCGGCGTCGAGGAATTGTCGAAGCTCCTCAATGCGTTTTTCTCCCGGCTCGTCGGCATCATCGAAGCATCCGGCGGACTGGTGGAAAAATTCGCCGGCGACTCGCTGCTCGCCGTGTGGCCGCTGAGCGGGCGATCCCTGCGCACGGCGGTCCACGCCGCGGTCGCCTGTGGGTTGAAGATCCAGGCCGAGATTCGGCAGGCGCAGCCGGCGGCCTGGGAGGCGCTCTCGTTGAAGGTCGGCGTGGGCGCGGGGGGGCTGCTGCATCTGGTGGCGGGTGGCGCGTCCAGTCGCTGGCTTTCGCTGCTCGCCGGCGATGCGGTGGATGAGGCGCGCACCGCCGCGGCGAACTGCCGGAGCGGCGCGGTTGCCGTTGCGGAACGCGTTGCCGATTCGCTCGGAGGAATCGCGGAACTCTCCGCGCGGCAGGGCGGCATCGCCTTCATCCGCAGCGTCACACCGCTCGCGCCGGAAGCGGTGATCGGAGCGCCCGAGCGGTCGAGCGAGGCCGCCGGTGCGCTCCTCCCACCCGCGCTGCTCGACTCCCTCGCGGCGGGACATGCGGCCTGGATCGCCGAGTTCCGGCGCGTTTCCGTGCTCTTCATCAATGTCGCCGGCATGCCGCTGCCCGATGCCGCAGGCGAAGCCTGTGTCCAAGGTGCGGTCCGCAGCATCCAGGAGGAGATCGCGCACTGGGGTGGCGTGGTCGACGACATCGCCGAAGACCACGCCGGCCTCACCATGGTCGGCGCTTTCGGCCTGCCGCAGTGTACGCATGCAGACAATGCCGCCCGCGCCGCGCAGACCGCGCTCGGGATCGCCCGCCGGCTTGCGGAGCGGGGGCTGCGCTGCGCGATCGGCGTCGGCACCGGGCGCGTCTTCTGCGGCGCGATCGGCGGGCCCACCCGCCGCGCCTACTCGATGGTGGGCGACACGATGAACCGCGCCGCCCGGCTCATGCAGAAGGCGGATGGCGACATCTTCTGCGACGAAGCCACGCGGGCGGAAGCATCCCGCAAGCTTTCCTTCGAGTCCCTCGGTGAGACTGCCATGCGGGGCAAATCCCAGACGGTCGGGATCTTTCGTCCCCGCGCTCCCGAAGCCGTGGCGAAACGGCGCGTCGCATCGTGGGCGGTGGGGCGCGACGAAGAACGCACCGCCCTGCGCGCGCAGCTTCGGAGCCTGCATCCCTCGGGCGCCGCGCGTGCCGTGGTCATCGTGGGCGAATCAGGAATCGGCAAGTCCACGCTCGCCGCGAGTTTTATCGAGGATGCCTCCGCACAGGGGTTCCGCGTCGTCGCCGGCGGTGCGGACGAGATCGATCGCAACACCGGGTATCGCGCCTGGCAGCCGATCTTTTTCGATCTGCTCGGATTTCCGCCGGATGCGGACGAAGCGTGCCGAACCGCGCTCACTCTGGCCTGGTTCGAGCGGCGCGCGGCGCGCGGGGATTCGCCCGAGCCGATGGAAGACGCTGCCGGCCCGACCTTCGCTCCGCTGCTCAATCTCGCGCTCGGTCTGAAGCTGCCCGAAAACGAGGTGATCCGCGAGATGCTCGCGCGTTCCCGCGCGGAGACCGCTTCGCGCCTGCTCATCGAGATGATCGTCGAAGCCCGCGGGGAGCGTCCACTCGTGCTGCTCCTCGAGGATTGCCACTGGCTCGACTCCGCATCGCTCGCGCTCGCGCGCGCCGTGCTGCGGGGCGTGCCGGGAGTGCTGCTCGTGCTCCTCACCCGGCCGCTCGGGGAGCCGCTGCCGGAGATCTGGAGCGAGATGCTGGGCGCGAGCCAGGTCGAGCGCATGGTGCTCGGACCGCTCGCCGGTGCGGCCACCATCGCGCTGGTGGCGCGCCGCCTCGGTGCAGATTCCCTGCCGGCGGAGTTGGGGCAGTTCCTCATCGAGCGATCCGAGGGGCATCCTTTTTTCGCCGAGGAAATCGGCTACTCGCTGCGCGACCACGGCTGCCTCTACGTGCGTGATGGGCAGTGCCACCTCGAGATCCAGGGCCGCAGCCTTCGTTCGGTCGATCTCCCGCACACGATGCATGGCATGGTCAGCGCGCGCATCGATCGACTCTCTCCCGGCGGGCAACTCGCGCTGAAAGTTGCGAGCGTGCATGGTCGCGAATTTTCCCTCGGCATGCTCCGCGCGATCTACCCCTATGAGCACGAGTGCGAACGGCTTCCGGGCTACCTCGATCAACTCGTCGCGGCGGATCTCGCCACGCGCGTCGATGACCGCGCGGATCGCCTGATGTTCAAGCACGCCATCGTGCAGGAGGTGGCCTACGGGCAGTTGGTCTTCGCGCAGCGCCGGCAGTTGCATCGCGGGCTCGCGGAGTGGTTGAGCGTGGAAGACGCCGCGAACTATCCGGTCCTCGCCCACCACTGGACGCGGGCGGATGAAGCGGAGCACGCGCTGCACTGCCTGGACCGCGCGAGCGACGAAGCCAGCCGGCGTTTCGGTGAAAGCGAGGTCGTCGAGTTTCTCGGCAAGGCGTTTGCCCTCGTGCGGACGCATCGCGTCACTCCCGACCGCCTCATGCTCGGCCGCTGGCACCGTCAATTGGGCGAGGCTTGCTCGCATCTCGGCCGGGTCGACGACAGCCGGGTTCACCTTTCTGAAGCGACCCGCCTTCTCGGCTGGCCGATGCCTGGTCACTGGGGCCTGCACCTCTGGGTGCTGCCTGGTGTGCTCCTCCGCCAGGCCGCGCAGCGGCTGGGATGCTGGAAGCCGCTCACCGTCGCCGATTCCGCCCGCGAACGCATCTACGAAGTGCTCACCGCCTACAATCTTCTCGGTGAGGTTTCCTATTTTACGAACGACCTCACCGCCACCCTGTTCTGCCTCGTGCGTGGCGCGAACATCGCCGAGAAGCTCGGCCCCTCCCCGATGCTCGCCCAGCTTTACGCCACGATGTCCATCGTCATGGGCTCCGTGTCCCCGCGCATCGGCGAAGCCTATCTTCGCCTCACCACCCGGACGATCGCCGAGTTCGATTCGCCCGTTTCCGAGGGCTACACCTGCTTCACGCTCGGCATTTTTTTGGGAGGAATCGGCGCGCATCCGCGGGCGCTGCAGTTTGTGGAAAAGGGCTGCGCGCTCCTCCGCCAGTTCGATGCCGGCCGCCGGCTCGAGGAGGCGCTGCTCAGCGCGATCTATCCGCGGCTGCACGAGGGGCGCTACGCGGAATGCGAGCCGCTCCTCGCGGAGATGCGCGCCTCGGCGGATCGCCGCGGTGATTCCCAGACGCTCGGCTGGTGGCGCGTGATGCGGGCCCAACAGCTCCTGCCCACCCGCGGAGCCAGCGCCGCGCTCGCCGCGCTCGGCGAGGATTGCGAGACCGGCCTCGATGCGCTCACCCACGCCGCCGCGCACGCCACGAGTGCCGCCGCCTGGTGCCGGCTCGGCGACGCGGTTCGCGCTCGCGATCACGCCGAGATCGCCTTGCTCGCGATCGAGAAGAGCCCACCCGTCGCTTACACGATGTTCCTCTACACCTCGCAGGTCGCCGAAGTGTTTTTCGTGCTCCTCGAACAGACCGTCGAGCCCGCTTCCGCAAAAGCCGCGCAGCTCACCGACCGCGCCCGCCGGGCCTGTCGCGCCATGAGCCGGCTGGCGCGCGCGTTCCCCGTCGCCCGGCCGCGGGCCGACTTGTGGCTCGGTCTCCAGGAGTGGACCCGCGGTCGCCAGCATCGCGCCCACCGCCTCTGGCTGCGGGCACTCGCCGGAGCGGAGAAGCTCGGCTTGGAACCCGATCGCGCCCTCGTCCATCTGCAGCTCGCGCGTTTCGATCAGCTCGCTCACCGCGAGGCCGCCGACGCTATCTATACCCGCATCGGGGCCACCGCGGAGCTTGACCTCCTCCCGCGCCATTAGCTACAGGGTCGGGGGAAACGGAACCCTCAACAGGAGAAATACCTTATGGCTGAAAAGATCGCGATCCTTGGCGGCGGAGTGGCCGGTTGCACGGCGGCATTCTCGCTCTCAGACCCGGCGCTTGCCGGGAAGTATGACATCACCATCTACCAGATGGGCTGGCGTCTCGGCGGCAAGTGCGCCAGCGGGCGCAATCCCGATTTTTCCCAGCGAAGTCAGGAACATGGCCTCCATGTCTGGTTCGGCTTTTATGAGAATGCCTTCCGCATGCTCCGCCGCGCGTATCAGGAAATGGGCGCACCGCATGGCGACTTCGACACCTTCGATCAGGCGTTCGATCCCGAGCAGGAAGGCGTCCTCGCCACCCGCCAGACCGGCGCGTGGGATTTCTGGACCTATCAATTTCCACCCTACGACGACGCCGGCGACGGCACGCCGCTGATTCCCGGCGACGATCATCCGCTGCCCAATCTCGTCGACATCACGCTCCGCTCGGTGCCGTGGCTGGTCGACAACTGCCGAGCGCTCGTCGAGGACCTGCCTGGCTTGCTCAAGCCCTTCAAGGACGGGCTGCTCGTCGCCATCGACAAGCTCACCGAGCTACTCCAGAAGCTGACCGAAGTGCCCGGCGATCCTGTCGCCTTTGCCAAGCTGCTGCGGCGGAGCGTCTTTTTGGTCGAAGGCCTGCGCGACGTGCTGCACTTTGGCATCAAGATGGACGCCTTGCTCACGCTGCCCGGCGAGCGCGGACGGGCGCGCCTCTACTGCATGCTCGACCTCGGCTACACCTGCCTCATCGGCGCGGTGAAGGATGGAGTCTTTGCGATCGAGAACGGTGCCTTCGCTCCGAACGCCGGGTTCGGCGTGCTGGATAACATGGAGTTCATCCAGTGGCTCGAGCGCCACGGCGCCCACTACCACTCGCTCGAGGCGCCGGCGATCAAGGGCCTCTACGACGTGGGGTTCGCCTACCGCGGCGGCGATTGCACCCGGCCCGACGTGGCCGTCGGCGTGGCGCTGCGCTGCATCGTCCGCATCTACTTCGGCTACAAGGGAGCCTATCTTTACAAGATGAATGCCGGCATGGGCGAGACGGTCTTCACCCCGCTCTACCTCGCTCTGAAAAAGCGCGGCGTGAAATTCGAGTTCTTCCACCGCGTGGAAAATCTCGGCCTCTCCGCGGATCAGAAATCCATCGCCACGATCGGCATCACCCGGCAGGCCGAGCCTGCGGCAGAATATGATCCGCTGGTCCCAATCCGGCTCCCCAGCGGGCGCGATTTCCTCGTCTGGCCGGATCGCCCGCTCGGTCAATTCAACGGGCCGATTCCCGATCCCCGCGATCATCATCAACCCAGCTTCGAGTCCGACTGGTGCCAGCTCCCTGGCACGCCCGTTACGCTCACCGCGGGGCAGGATTTCGATCGCGTGGTGCTCGCCATCCCGGTCGGTGCGCTCGGGAAAATCACGCCCGAACTGATGGCCGCCCGCCCCGAGTGGGAGCGGATGATTTACCGGGTGGAAACGTGTCGCACCCAGTGCATGCAGCTCTGGATGAAACCCGACACGCGCGCGCTGGGCTGGGATCCAAAACACGAGACCACCGAGCACGTCGTGATGGATTCCTTCGTCGACCCGCTCAATACGTGGCTCGACCAGACCGTCATCCTGAAAACCGAACTCTGGCCCGCGCCGAATCCGCCCCGCTCGCTCGCCTACCTCTGTGGCCCGATGCTCGATGATCCCGATCAATTCAAGCACCTCGGCGAGCCGACTTACCCCGCCAGTCAGCAGGCGCTGGTCCGGGCGGAATCTCTCGTGTGGCTCGACAAAGCCGCACCCGCATTCTGGCCGCTCTCGCTCGATGCGCATGGTCGCTTCGACTGGAGCAAGGCCTACGACTGCACCGGCGGCAACGGGCCGGATGGACAATTCTACCGGGCCAACATCGACGGCACCGAGCGCTATGTCCTCTCGCTCGCCGACACGATCCGCTACCGCCTGCACGCGGCGGATTCCGGCTTTGGCCGCCTCTTCCTCGCGGGCGACTGGACGGACAACGGGATCAACGTCGGCGCCGTCGAGGCGGCGGTCCTCTCGGGCCTCCAGGCGGCACGCGGAATCTCAGGGTTCCCGGCGACGATTTCGGGTGAAAAGGATTTCTGAGCGAGAGTACCGAGTCGCAAGAAGCCCTGTCATCCCGAGCGGAGTGTAACGGAGCCGAGGGACCTCAGCCTCTGGAGGATCATGGATCATTCTGCACTCCGAGGTCCCTCGACTGCATTCTGGTCGCTCAGGCTCCCTTCATTCCGCTCGGGATGACAGCGTTTCGCGGTTTCCGGTACATTCGCTGAGTTCCTCACCGCGGAGCCGTGCGGATACGATTCCGCTTGCGACGGGTGGGGGAGGCTGGACGAACGTCTCTCTCGTGAACCCGCGCCAGCACACCCTCCGCGCCCTCCTCGAGTGGGAAAAGGGACGCACCTTTTCCGACGAGATTCTCCATACCTTGTTCGCCCGGCAGCGACTGAACCCGATGGATCGCGCGTTCATTATGGAGACTTTCTTCGGCATGGTGCGCAATCTCAGTCGGCTCGATTTCCTCATCGGCAGGCTGCGCGACGGCGCGGTCGATCCCGAGACGCGCGCGGTGCTGCGGCTTGGGCTGTACCAGATTTTTCACATGCGCACGCCCGCGCACGCCGCGGTGAATGAAACCGTGGAGTTGAGCAAACGGGCTGGCGGTCTCGTGAATGCCGTCCTCCGCCGCGCCCTCCGCGAGCAGCCGGAACTCGAACGCGCGCTCGAATCCGCGCCGATCAGCATCCGCACCTCGCACCCCGAATTCCTCGTCGACCGCTGGCGCACGATCTTCGGGGCGACTGCCACGGATGCGCTCTGCGCGTGGGACAACGAGCCCGCCGAAGTTCACGTCCGCGCCAATGAGTTGAAAGTCACCGTTGGCGAACTCCTCCGAGGCATGCCTGGAGCCGAGCGTTCGCCCGCGCATCCGCTTATGTTGAAAGTGCAGTCGCTCCCTTTCTCATGGATCGCCGAGGGCCTCTGCTACGTGCAGGACCCGAGCACTCTGCTCTCCTGCGATCTCCTCGCGCCGCAGCCGGGAGAGTACGTCCTCGATGCCTGCGCCGCGCCGGGTGGCAAGACCAGCTACCTCGCGCAGCTCATGCGCAACGAAGGCCGCATCGTCGCCTGCGACCTCTACGAAAGCCGCGTCGAGCGCCTTCGCGAAAACCTCCAGCGCCTCGGAGTGCGCAATACCCAGATCCTCGTTCACGACACGATGCGCGCCGGTGATCCGCTGGAACCGAGCAGCTTCGACCGCATCCTCGTCGACGCCCCGTGCAGCAACACCGGCGTGCTCCGCCGCCGCGTCGACGTGCGCTGGCGGCTCACCGACGAAGACTTCCTGCGCATGCCCGCACAGCAGCTCGCGCTCGTCCGCCGCACTGCTTCGCTGCTCAAGCCCGGCGGCACCCTGGTCTACAGCACGTGCAGTCTCGAACCGGAGGAAAACGACCGCCTCGTCGAACAAGCTGTCGCCGCGGTCCCCGGCCTTCGCTTCATCGAGAGCCGCCGCACCTTACCTTTCGTCGACGGAATCGACGGCGCATTTGCGGCGAAGTTCACGCGAGAGTGAACGCGCCGTTGGAAGCGCCGGAGTGAACGCGCGTCCCACGAGCGAAGCGACCCAAAAAAACCTGTCATCCTGAGCGGAGCCCCGGTGGGCGAAGGTGGTGCGGGGCGCAGTCGAAGGACCTCTAGCTTTGCTGCCGCTCCACGTTTCGACCGCCGGCAGACAGCGTTCTTTCACGCTCGCGCGGCTCGCGCGGCTCGCGTGACGCGTCCCGCACCCGCGTCGTCACCTCCCGAAACCGCTCCTCGTAGCGTTCGTGATTCGTCCCCATCAGGCGATCCCACACATTGAAGTAGAGCCCGTAATTTCCCCGGAAGTGCTCGTGATGCATCACGTGATTCGTTGGCGTGTTCAGCACTTTCCCCAGCCAGGAATCCATCAACCAGCGCGGGTAGAATTCGTAACCCGTGTGACCGATGACGTTGAAGGTGATCTGCCACACCATGAAGCAGAAGAAGGCCAGCGGATGAATCGGGATGAGTGACACCACGAGCGGGAAAATACCTGCCTGCATCACCGCTTCGATCGGGCTGAAGGCGTAGGACGTCCACGGCGTGGGGTTCGTGGAAAGATGATGCGTGCGGTGGCTGATGCGGAAGAGGCGCGGGTGATGCATCAGCCGATGCGTCCAGTAGAAGTAAGTATCGTGGATGACGATCGCGATTCCGATCGATGCGACGAACCACTCCCAACCGTGCCGGTTCAGCTTCCAGTACATCTGCGTGTATCCCGCTTTCGCCGCCCACACCGTCGCCGCGCCCACCGTGCCGAAGATGAACAGCGTGCGCACCGAATGCAGCAGCTCGCGGCGCACATCCGCGCTGATCGGCGCGCGCGGCACGATCTTGCGATGCGCCCAGCGCCGCTGGAACAGCAGATATCCCAGCACCCACGCCACACCCGCGAACAGGAAGTAACGGACACTCGTTTCCGCCGAGATCTTCAGGACCGTGACGACGAAGCGTTCGAGCGTGTTCATGGGCGAGTCCCATGCTAATCGAACGCGGCTACTTCACCAGCCCCGCGAGCAGCGCATCGACGCGCGCTTTCACGGCTGCATCCATCTCCAGCATCTCCGGCCACTCGCGCGTGTAGCCTTCCGTCGGTAGCTTCCGCGTCGCGTCGAAGCCCATGTGCGTGCCCATCGTCGCCACCGTCTGCGCGTGGTCCAGCGCGTCGCACGGGCTTTTGATGAACGTCGAATCGCGCTGCGGATCGGTGTTCGAGAGCCACCGAAAGAGCACCTCGCTCGTGTTGTGCACATCGCAGTCCGCATCCACCACGATGATGTATTTGCTGAACATCATCTGCCCCATGCCCCAGAGCCCGTGCATGATCTTGTAAGCCTGCCACGCATATTGTTTGCGGATCGAGACGACGACGAGGTTGTGAAAGACGCCCTCCGCGGGCAGCGCGATGTCCACGATCTCGGGAAAGTTCATCTGAAAGATCGGCAGGAAGATCGCGACGCTCGCCGTGCCCATGTAAAAATCCTCCATCGGCGGAATGCCCACGATGGTGCACGGATACACCGCGCCGTTCCGGTGGGTGATCGCCGTGAGGTGGAAGACCGGGTAGTCGTCGATCGGCGTGTAGAAGCCGGTGTGATCGCCGAACGGTCCCTCCGCCCGCGTCTCGCCCGGCTGGACGTAACCCTCGAGCACGAAGTCCACATCCGCCGGCACCTCGAGATCGTTCGTCACGCATTTCACCAGCTCCACCGGCTTCTTTCGGATGAAGCCCGCGAACAGAATTTCATCCAGCCCATCAGGAAGCGGCGCGGTCGCCGCGAACGCATACGCGGGATCGCCGCCGATCGTCACCGCCACGGGCATGCGTTCGCCGCGTTCGTAGTATCGTTTGCCATGCCGCGCGCCGACTTTGTGGACCTGCCAGTGCATGCCAGTGGAGCGGTCGTCGTGGACCTGCATGCGATACATCCCGAGGTTGCGCTCACCGGTGTCGGGATCACGCGTGTGGACGCACGGGAAGGTGATGAAACGCCCGCCGTCCTTGGGCCAGCAGTGAAGGATGGGAACATCGAGGAGGGTGGGGAAAGTGACTGGTGAATGGTGATCGGTGACTGGTCCGGAGGCGCCTGTCCCATTCACCATCTTCTGATCACCATTCACGAA
>JANPHH010000179.1:0-15061 GCA_031424375.1 Chthoniobacter sp.
CCGCCCGCCGAGCGAACCCGCCCTGAAGGGGCGGTGGAGTCGCGACGGTGGAACTCCAACGCCCCTGCCGGGGCGGATTCATTTTTTCCCCGATCCGGTGGCTGACGCCACCGGCTAATTTCCGCACTCCCTCCGGGACTACAGACTTCGCTCCACCACATTTAATCACAACCGTTCGAAATTGCCGTCGTGGCCTGGGCGCTCAAATATGGAAAGAATTTAACCGCGAAACGATTTAACCTGACTGCTATGCCCGTTCTCCTCCCCGCGCGCACCCTGCCGCTTTTCGCGATCCTCCTCGTCGCCCGCCCGCTGCTCGCTGAGCGGCCCGTGTCGTTCAATCGCGACATCCGCCCGATCATGTCGGACACGTGCTTTCACTGCCACGGGTTCGATCCGAAGAGTCGCGAAGCCGGTCTCCGTCTCGACCTCCGCGACGCCGCGCTGAAAAAGACCGAGAACGACATCATCCCGATCGTCCCCGGCAAGCCTGACGAGAGTGAGATCATCGCGCGCATCTTCTCCACGGACAAAGACGAACTCATGCCGCCGCCCAAGGCGCACAAGGAACTCACCCAAAAGCAAAAGGAAACGATCAAACGCTGGGTCGCCGAGGGCGCGATCTACGAGCCGCACTGGGCTTATGCGCCGTTGGCAAAGCCGCCCGTGCCAAACAACGGCGCGCCCCATCCGATCGACGCCTTCATCCGCGAAAAGCTCGCCGAAAAGAAAATCGCGCCCTCGCCCGAGGCCGCGAAGGAAAAGCTGCTCCGCCGCGTCTCGCTCGATCTCACCGGGCTGCCGCCGACGCCGGAAGAAGTCGCCACGTTCCTCAAAGACCCCGCGCCAACCGCCTACGAAAACCAGGTCGATCGCCTGCTCGCTTCGCCGCGGTTCGGTGAACGCATGGCCGTGTGGTGGCTGGACGTCGCGCGCTTCACCGACACGGTCGGATTCCACGGCGACCAGAATCAGCGCATTTTTCCGTATCGCGATTACGTCATCGGCGCGTTCAACACGAACAAGCGTTTTGATCAATTCACCATCGAGCAACTCGCCGGCGATCTACTCCCGAATCCGACCCCCGAGCAGCTCGTCGCCACTGGCTACAACCGGCTCAACATGATGACCCGCGAAGGGGGTGCGCAGCCGCGCGAGTATCTCGCGAAGTACGGCGCCGAGCGCGTGCGTTCCGTGGCGGCGGCGTGGTTCGGCAGCACCTTCGGCTGCGCGGAATGCCACGACCACAAGTTCGACCCGATCAAGACGAGCGACTTCTACGAACTGCAATCCTTCTTCGCCGACGTGAAGCAGTGGGGTGTCTACTCGGACTACGGCTACACGAAAAATCCCGAGCTCGCCGGGTTCAGCAATGAGCATCCTTTTCCGCCCGAGATCGAGGTCGAGAGCCCGTATCTGCTCGCGCAGAAAAAGCGCGCCGAGGAAGAACTCAACGCTCACCTCAACGCCACGCGCGCCCGCGTCGCCAAGGACGCGAAGCTGACCGCCGCGGTCGAAAAATGGGTCGAAGAATCACGCGCGTTTCTTTCCACCACCCCGACCGGATGGGCGCAGCCGCCGGTGAGCGCCACGCTGTTCAAGGCCGGCAAACCCGTCGCGGACGGAGAACTCGGCATCGGCAAAGAGCAGGCGGTGCAATTCGCCAAGGCGCTCGGGAAGGGTGAGGAACTGCGCATCTCGCTCCGCCCCGGCGCGGGCAGCGTGGCCGCCGTGCGGGTGGAAATCGCGGCCGATCAGCGCAGCGAAACCGCGCTCGCCAATGGTTCGCAACGCGGCGGACTCAAGCTCACCGCGAGCGTGAAATCCGCCGACGGCAAGGACCGCGCGGTCGGCATCGCCTTCGCCGAGGCCAGCGCCAAAGACCCCCGCTACGAAGATGGCGAGGCCGTGATCGGCATCGTCAATAGCTGGAAACTTCCGCGCACGAAAACCGACCGCCGCCCGACCGGCGTCTGGTTGCTCGACCCTCCGGTGCAACTCGGCGAGCGCGACAAACTCGTCCTCACCATCACCGGCGACACCGCGGTTCCGCTCCGCATGCTCATCAGCCCATTCGGCGCCACCGATCCGCTGAAAGTCGCCGCGCAACCGCTGCGCGACGCCCTCGCCGCGCAGCCCGATCAGCGCACCGCGAAGCAGCAGCAACTCCTCTCCGATGCCTGGCTGCTCAGCACCGGCGCGGATCGCGCCGCCCTGACCAAAACCCGCGAACTCCTCACCGCCGTCCGCGCGACGCGCAACGGCCGCGCCTGGTCGCTGGTCACGCAGTCCGTCCCCGAGCCACTCCCCATCCGCGTGCTGCCGCGCGGGAATTGGCAGGATGAAACCGGCCCCGTCGTTCTTCCTTCCACGCCCTCCTTCCTTCCCGCTCGGCTCGAAAGCACGCCCGAGAAGCGCCTCACCCGCCTCGACCTCGCGCGCTGGATCGTTTCGAAAGACAACCCGATCACCGCCCGCGCCGTGATGAACCGGCTCTGGCAGCAGTTCTTCGGCACCGGTCTCAGTGCCGCGGTCGATGACCTCGGCTCGCAGGGCGAAGTGCCTTCGCACCTCGAACTGCTCGACTACCTCGCCAGCGATTTCCGCGACGGCGGCTGGGACATGAAGCGCATGATCCGGCTCCTCGTCACCAGCGCCACCTATCGGCAAAGCAGCAGCCTGCGCCCGGAGCTGCGCGAGATCGATCCGGCGAATCGGCTGCTCGCTTCGCAAAACCCGCGCCGACTCGAAGCCGAGTTTGTCCGCGACAACGCGCTCTTCATCGCCGGCCAGCTCAACCTGCGCGACATCGGCGGCCCGAGCGTGAAGCCGTATCAACCCGAGGGCTATTACGACGCGCTGCAGTTTCCGAATCGCGACTACGCCGCCAGCACCGGCGCCGAGCAATGGCGCCGCGGCCTCTACATCCACTGGCAGCGCACCTTTCTCCATCCCATGCTGGCAAACTTCGACGCGCCCGCCCGCGACGAATGCGCCGCGCTCCGCGTCGTGAGCAACACCCCGCAGCAGGCGCTCACCCTGCTCAACGATCCCACCTTCGTCGAAGCCGCGCGCCTCTTCGCCGCCCGCTTGCTCAAGACCCCGACCAGCGACGATGACGCGCGGCTGCGACAGGCATTCCAACTCGCCATCGCCCGTGAACCGAAGGCGAAGGAAGCCGACTCGTTGAAAAAATTCCTCGGCACCCAGCGCGACTACTACCGCGCGAACTCTGCCGAAGCCGCCAAGCTGATCAAAATCGGCACCGCTCCCCCACCCTCCGGCGACGCCGCCGAACTCGCCGCCTGGACCACCGTCTGCCGCGTCGTCCTCAATTCGCAGGAAGCCATCACTCGCTACTGAGTCCATGGAGCCATCGATTCACCCAAGATCGCGCCACCTCGGAATCCGGGGAGCACACGCGTCCCGCGTGTTGGTCGCGGCGTCCCGCCGCGACGGACTTCCGGGCGCGCCCCTCGCGCTGGCGAACTCCACCCACAAGGACGCCAAACAAAAGTTCGTTTCGGCGGGACGCCGAAACCAACCCGCGGGACGCGGGTGCTCCCCGGAGCCCCCGATCCGCTTCCACTCCGCTCTATGAACTCCTTCGATCCCACCGCCCACGCGCTGAGCGTCAATCGCCGCGCTTTCCTCAGCCAGAGCGCCTACGGCATCGGCGGCCTCGCCTTCGCCATGCTGGCCGAAAAGCTCGGCGCCGCGACCGGCGATCTGCCGAAGCCCGACGGCTGGCACGGCGCGCTCGAGCAGGCGCATTTTCCGGTCAAAGCCAAGCGCGTCATTTTCCTCTGCATGGCCGGCGGGCCGTCGCAATTCGAGACCTTCGACTGGAAGCCCGAGCTGAAGAAACTCGATCAACAGCCGTTCCCGGAATCGCTAACCAAAGGCCAGCAGATCGCCCAGCTCCAGGGTCAGGTACTGAAGGCGCGCGGCTCGATCACCCACTTCCAAAAACACGGCCAGGCCGGCATCGAAATCAGCGACCTCTTTCCCCACATCGCCAAGGTCGCCGATGACCTCTGCGTGGTCCGCTCGATGCAGACCGAGCAGATCAATCACGACACCGCCCACGCCTTCATGAACACCGGTTCGATCATCAAGGGCCGGCCGAGCATGGGCTCGTGGCTGCTCTACGGTCTCGGCGCCGAGACGCGCGATCTGCCGGGCTTCATCGTGCTGAATTCCAAAGGCAAAATCGGCCTCCAACCGATCTCCGCGCGGCAGTGGTCGAGCGGCGTGCTGCCGAGCCGGTTTCAGGGCATCCAGTTTCAGTCGCGCGGCGACGCGGTCCATTACATCGGGAATCCGGATGGCGTCTGCCAAAGCACGCAGCGGCAGGTGGTGGAGGAGATTCAGCGGATGAATGGCTTCCTCGCCGAGGAACAAAACGATCCTGAAATCGCCACGCGCATCGCGCAGTACGAGCTGGCCTTCAAGATGCAGAGCAGCGTGCCGGAACTGACTGATTTCTCCAAGGAACCGAAAGCCATGCTCGACCTCTACGGCATCGAACGCGCCGGCGACGGCAGCTTTGCCTCCAACTGCCTGCTCGCCCGCCGCCTCGCCGAACGCGGCGTGCGCATGATCCAGCTCTACCACCGCGCGTGGGATCACCACGGCCAGCTCGAGGAAGGGATGAAAGAAGGCGCCAAGCAGGTCGACCAGGCCACCGCCGCACTGATCACCGATCTCAAACAACGCGGCTTGCTCGACGACACGCTGATCCTGTGGGGCGGCGAATTTGGCCGCACGCCGATGGGCCAGGGCAGCGGCCGCGATCACCACATTCTCGGCTTCAGCGTCTTTATGGCCGGCGGCGGCGTGAAGCCCGGCATGACCTACGGCGCCACCGACGAACTCGGCTACCGCGCCGTGGAGAATGTCGTCAGCGTTCATGATCTCCACGCCACCATGCTCGCGCTCATGGGCATCGATCACCACCGGCTGAACACCAAGTTCCAGGGCCTCGACGTCCGCCTCACCGGCGTGGCCGGGAAGGTCGTGAAGCCGATCATGGCCTGAGCCGGATCCCAGCAGTGGAAAAGGGGAGCACCCGCGCCCCCGCGGGTTCCCGCCGGTTCTTCTCGCCCTCTCCCTCTCCCTCCTCATCTTCCTCCCGGTGAGGCGGAGTCAGAGCATCTGCCAAAAAAGGTTTCCGGATGTGTCATCCCGAGGAACGAGAGCCGGAGCGAAGCAGAGACAGCCGAAGGCAAATCTCCCCCGCGACCTTGGGAGATCCTTCGCAAGCTCAGGATGACACAAGGGCGAAGCGGAAACGAATTTCGGCAGATGCTCTGGGGTCGAGGAAGAGGAAGAGGAAGAGGAAGAGGAAGAGGGGGAGAAAGAGGGGGAGGCCGCTTCACTCCGGGTGGAGCACTCGACCCGAGTGCCGGAGCGGGCGACTCGCCCGGTCCCGGAGTGAGCGCGGTGATTGCGCAGCGGCGCGCCCTGCGATGGTTTCGGCGAGTCGCCGAAACCAGCACTCGGGTCGAGTGCTCCACCCGGATTCGCGCGGTCGGCAGACCTTCATCCACCCACCCGTGCTCCGGCCTTTTCCAGCGTTTCGATGAGGAAGAGGATTTCGGCGGCCATCGTGTAGTCCAAATCCGGGGCGTCGGCGAGGGTGCGGTCGCGGCGGCCAGCGACGATGGCTTGGAGGGCGCGGATGAAGGGGATCAGCCACGCGGCGTCGGGGTTGGCGGCGATTTGCTGGAGGAGGGTCGCGGCTTGGGCCGGGTCGCCGGCGAGCAGGGACTGGGTCACGGCGAGGCAGATGCGGCCATCGGGGTGGTGGTTCTCGCCGCCGTCGCGGCGGTAGGCGAGGTAGCAGGCGATGGCCTTACCCTTCGCCTCCGCGGCGGCGGCGGGGAGACCGGAGTCCGTCTCGATGGCGGCGAGGATGGACCAAGTCTTCCACGGCTCGGACGCGTGGCCGGACTGCGCTCTGCACTCAATCGCTCGGGAGACTTCCTGCCGCGCTTCATCGAAGCGGCGGAGCTTTCTCAGACGAATGGCGACATTGTTCCGCGCCTTCCCTTCGTTAGCTGCATCGCGGATTTCGACATACTTGTCTGCCGCTTGGCTGAGGAAGGCCACGGCTTCCTCGGTGCGACCCAGATCGTCGTCATACAAGATTCCGAGTTGGTTGAGCGTGCTCGCCTGCCCTGCGACATTTCCGAGCCGCACCTTGATCGCGAGCGATTCCCGGTAGGCATCCTCCGCCGCTTCCGGCTGGCCCAACTCCTGATACAGAATGCCCGTCTGATGCCAGCTCACGGCCACGGAGCCCGGTTCGTCCAACTGCGTGAACCGCTCGCGCGCTTCGGCATACGTCGCCAGCGCCTCCGGGTAGCGGCGCTGATCCGTGCGGACGCTCCCAAGCTGGGTTTTAACGGCGGCGGCTTGTCGGTCGTCACCGCGTTGCTCGTCGACGCGGATGCATTCCTCGTACGTTGCAGCCGCTTCGTCGAGCCGGCCCAAATACCACAGGCAATCGCCTTGCCCGGCGAAGCAGATGGACGCCATCCGTGCCGCCCCTTCGTTGGCTTGCTCCTTGGCCACGGCCTCGAAGCGCTGGCGGGCCTCGTCCAGCAGCGGCAGGGCCTGTTCCGAGCCGCCGGCCGTCGTCAACAGGCGGGCCAGCGTGAAATGAGCCATCGCCAGATCGTAATCGGCGGCGGGATACGCCTGCTCGCCTGCCGCCCGGGCGCGCTGGAGCAAAGCTTGCGCGCCGTCGAACGCCTGGTGCAGCCGACCGCCTGCAAGCTGCTGCTCGTTGCGGCTCTGCGTCGCCTGGACGCGCGCGTGATTCCAGGCGTCGCCCAGCGCCGCCGCCGCGCCGTCGCGCACCTGCCCCACGCGTTCCAGCAGCCGCGGCTTGCCGGCGAATTGCAGCAGGCGGTAGAGCGAAGTGGCCAGGTCAATCGTCGCCTCTGCATCGCCCGCGCGCTGCACGAGGTCGAGCAGGGCAAAGAGGTTCGGCAGTTCCAGCACCGTCAGCGTCGTCGCGACTTCAGTGTTCTGGCTCCGCTGCTGCACGAGGAAGGCGGCATACGCGCCCATCGCCTCGACCCAGCGGGCCGTCAGCGCCGCGCGCTCCGTGCTGTCCATCCGCCCGCGCAGATAGGGGCAGAGCGCGGGATTGAGCGTGAGATGGTTGTAGCGGTTCGTCGTCGCCAGCCCCGTCTCGATCAACTCGCCCGCCAGCGCGCCCACATCGTCATCTTCCCATTCCATCATCATCCCGAGAATCACCACATTGACCCCGCCGTGAAACACCCCGAGCACGCGCGCCCGGTCCCGGTTCGCGGGGGACAGGCGGCGGAGGGAAAGCTCGACGCTGGCGAAGAGGGAGTGCTCCCGGCTGCCGGGGAACTGCTGCTCCATCGCGGCCATCAGCTCCACGAGCGCGGCGCGGGTGGCCTCCACGCCCCGGCTGCGCAATTCGGGCGCGAGCAGGGCGAGCGTGCGGGCGTGGCCGTGGACGGCCTCGACGAGCGCCTCGATCTCCTCCCGGGCGGCATCGAGCGTCGCCACCGTAGCAGCCGACGTAAGGAGGCTCTGATCAATGTGGATCTGGGACTTGGCGTCTGGGGTCTGGGGAAATGGAGCCTCCTCACGTCGGCTGCTACGAGAGTCAGCATTCAACGCGCGCTCGACGAGCTTCACGGCGTCCTCGCGATTCAGGTGGCGCAATTCGCGCCGGTGCCGCTCGGCATCGAACGGCGCGGGCAGCGCTTCGCGGCTGGTGAAGACGAGCCGCGTCTCGCCCACTTTCAGCAGGCGCGCGCACAGGGCGAGGATGGCCTGCAGCTCGCGGCCTGCCTCCTCGGAGAGCGCCTCGGGCGTCTCCAGAAAGGGCGGCAGGAGGATGCTCTCCATGTTGTCCACCACGAGCAAGGTCGGCTGCTCGCGCAGCGCCCGCTCGATCGGGAGGATCGCCTTTTCCAAATCGTCGAAGGCCGCGGCGGAGTATTTTTCCCCGACCAACTGGCGTCCGATCGCGCCAAGCACCGCGAGAAGATTGCCGTCGATCTCGACGGAGACGAACGCTTCACGGCGCATCTGGTGCGACCGCACCATCCAGCGCGCAAACTCTGCCGCCAGCGCCGTCTTTCCCTCGCCGCCCTGGCCACGCACCACAGCGTAGCCTTCGTGACGCAACAGCCGCTGGAGCGCGAGCAACTCGCGGCTGCGCCCGACGAAGCCGGTCACGGGCACCGGGGATTTCTCATCGAGGTCGCCGAGGCGCGACGAAAGGATGGTCCGCAAGTCTTCCTGCGTCTGCGGCGCGGGCGTGCTGCGGAAGAGCTGCGGGTCGTCCTTTTCCTGGAAGAGCACGGGCACGAACCAGTCTTCGAGCCGCAACTCGCCCGCGCCGAAGATGCGACCGCGTGCGGTGTCGTCCTTCAAGCCGCGCTGGCCGTCGAGCATGGCGTCGCCCACCCGTTTGCCGTGGGCGAGCGCGGCGTAAAACGCCTCCACAAACCGGCGCGCGGTCTCGACGAGGACGCTGTGGCTCATGGCCACGACGGAAGCCACGCCGCGCTGCAACAACTCGGAAGCGACGGACTCGGAGGTGTCTTCCGCCTGCGCGGTCTGGCAGGCTTCGAGGAAGACCAGCGGGATGCGGTAGCCCTTCAGGAGCGGGCCGAGCTGATCGGTGTGGACGGTGACGTGGCGGCGGCGTTCGAGCTTGTCCGTGTCCTGCGGGTCCTCGAAGCACAGCCCGCCGAGGCCGACGGTCTTGTCATAGACGCCGTGGCCGTCGAAGTGGACGACGTGATACGGCTCGCGGGCGTCGAAGGCGCGTTTGAGTTCCTTGCCCAAGGCGTCAAACGTGGGCGGGCTGAGCACATGGAGGCGCACGAGGCCGCCGAGTTTTTCCATGGCCTCGACGAGCGGCAGCGCACTGGCGCGGTGGTCGATGTAGCCGCACGAGTCGTCCTCCGGTCGCGCGGTGACGAGCAGGACGCGAATCGGAGCAGCGACCACGGACACGTCGAGCGTGCGCGTATTCGGCAGGCGTCGGCGGACGCGGGTGGGCGTCGCGCCTTGAAAGAGATAACCGTCGCCGTCGTGGAGCAGTTCCCAGGGGAGTTTCAGCAATGCCGTCTCGGCTTCCTTCGCGAGCTTCACGTCGGCCTCGGGCGCGCCGGCTTCGAGCCCGGCGTCCACGTGGACCGAGAAACGGCGGCCCGCGTGGTCGTTGATCTTCGCCCACGCGTTCATGACATTTTCCCGATGAGCCGCAGGCAGCGCGGCGTCGTGCAGGAGCCGGCCCCATTTCACAAGGTCCGCCTCCACCTTGCGCGCGCGGTCGGCGAAGTAGTGGCTCGGCCAGATGGCATAGTGCTCCAGATACCAGCTCAGTTCCCCGGCCTCGATGGGACCGATGGGAGCGACGAGCCGCCAGCTCTGCGCGCTGGCGACTTCGCGCTGGCCCGGCGTGGCCGGCTCATAGACGAGGCGCGCACGGGCGGAGGCGCGGCGGACGCCGTCCTGCTCGTGGAATTTCAAGTCCGTGAGTTCCAGGACGAGTTCCTCCAGCGGCTCGGCGTTGGGCTGGGGCAGGATGGGCACTTCCGCCGGGAGCCGTTTGCCCATCGCGACGAGGATCGGGTTCATCGCCGCCTCGACCCCGCCGGCGGCGGTGCTCACGGGGATGTAGAGCGGCTCTTCATCGAACAGGCTTTCGAGCACGCCGAGTTTCGTGCCGTCGAGCGAGAGCGCGAAGATCGGGAAGTTTTCCCGGCCGCGCTGCTTCTGCACCGCGAGCGCGTGCTTCAGTTCCTTGCCGAGCCACTTGGATTGCAGACCGTCGGTGCTGACCACGACAGCCACGGACGAAGACTCTTCAATGGCCTTCTGGATTTCCGGCCAAAGCGGATCGCCCGCGCGCAACTCACGCGAATCGATCCACACTTCCTGCTTCAGATCGGCGAGGTTCCAGCGGAGTTCGCGCACGAAGCCATCGTCCTGCGAGCTATGGGAGATAAATAGCTTGTCCATACCGGCGCGGACCGTGGCAAAAGCGATGCGCGATGTCGAGGTTTCGACAGGTGCTCCGATGATCCAGGCAACGCATTCCCCTGCCCTCGCATCTGAGCCAGAACGATGCAGCGGAGCAAGTTGTAGGGCGTTTCTGTGAAACGCCGGGGCGGCTCTTCGGGTGCAGGATCCCCGACTGGCCTCTGACCCAGACGCCCTACCGCCTCGTTCGCAGAATTTTTCGCCGCGCGCTCAACGAATCGGGACTTGGAGAATGAGCGGCATTTTCACTCGAGCGCCACACGATAGCGACATAGGCGCGCTAAGAACTGAGACCGATGAAACCCGGCTTCCTTCCGCAGCCCACGCCTGACGAACTAGAGAAGACCGTCGCCGAGGCCCACCGCCTCGCCGAATCCACCGGCGACGACCGGCCGCTCGAGCCGCTCCCCGAACTCCAGACCGTCGGCGTCATCGATGACATCGGCCTCGAACTCGGCTCCTCGCTCGACGACCCCCTCCGCGTCTACCTGCGCCAGATGAGCAAGGTGCCGCTCCTTTCGCGTGATCAGGAGACTGCGCTCTGCCTCCGGATCGAAGCGGCGGAACGACGCACTCAGGATCAGCTTTCCGGCTTCGGATTCATTCCGCGGCGCTTCCTCGCCCTCGCCCGCCGCCTCCTGCGAGGAGCGGAGCGTTTCGAGCGCATCGTCATCGATCTCACCGGCCACTCGCGCGAGGAGTATCTCGCCGCGCTTCCGGCTCGCTGCACGGAACTCGAAGCCGCCATCACTCGATGCGACACGGCGCACCGCATCGGCGACAGCGCCGCTGCCGACGCCGCACGGGAGGCGGTCCACCGCGCCTGTGCGCACTTCTCGTTTCATCATCACGTCGTCGATCACTTCAGCCGGCACGTGCATCGCGTCCAGCGTCTGCTCGAGCGTCTCCCGGTGGAATCCGCGCGGGAAATGCGCGTCGCCGCGCGGCTGTGGATGTCGCGCGCCGCATTCGCGGAACGAGTCGTCGAGCTGAACCGCGGCATCCATGATGTGCGCCGGGCGAAACAGGAAATGATCACCGCCAATCTCCGGCTCGTGGTCTACATCGCCAAGGGATTCCGCGACCGCGGCCAGCCGCTGCTCGATCTCATTCAGGAGGGAAACCTCGGCTTGATCAAAGCCGTCGACCGCTTCGAGCACTGGCGCGGCTACCGCTTCTCCACTTACGCCACGTATTGGATTCGGCAGGCGATCACGCGCTCCATCGCCGAGCAGTCGCGCACCATTCGCATCCCGATCCATCTCATCGAAGTAATCAGCCGCCTGCTTCGCGTGCGCCTCCGCATGTCGCAGGAGCAGGATCGCGAAGTCTCCGTGGAAGACCTCGCCGATGAACTGCAACTCCCCGTCGACCGCGTGCGCGCCCTGCTCCGCATCGCCCAGGTTCCCGTTTCGCTCGAAGCACCGATCAACGAAGGCGACGAAGGCAGCCTCGGCGACCTGATCGCCGACGACGAAACCATCGATCCCAGCGAAGCCGCCGTCGCCACGAATCTGAAAGGCACGCTGCAATCCGCGCTCGATACGCTGAACGAGCGGGAGCGGCACGTGCTCGAGCGCCGCTACGGTCTCCACGACGGCACCGAATCCACACTGGAAGAACTGGCCCGCATCTTCGGCATCACCCGCGAACGAGTGCGGCAGATCGAGGCCAAGGCGCTGCGCAAACTGCGCCACCCCGCGCGGCTGCGCGATCTCCGAGCCTTCAGCGACCGCGGCGGGGAGTAGACGCGATCGAAAAAATCCTGTCATCCTGAGCGTCGGTCTTCGTGAGGGGAGGCTCACGGTTTGGTGACCCGCCCCGAGCGGGATTCGGCGAGGGCGCCGAACCCCAACCCGCGAGGGTGCGCGTGCTCCCCTTCTCGCCCGCAAGATCGACGCCACCTGCATCGCTCCGGCTCAGGATTCCAGGCTCTTTCGAGTTTCGCTTTCCCCTCTCGCTGCCGCGGCCGCCGCAGCCATGAAAGTCTGTATCCGCGCGGGGTCTTTGCGGCGCGGGTCGGTGGCGGTTTCGACGCCGCTCGCCACGTCCACGCCGAAGGGCGCGACCGCGCGGATGCCGGCCGCGACATTCTCCGACCGCAGACCGCCGGCGAGGATGACGCTGAGCTGCGGATGCTTGCGGACAAGCTCTGCGGCGAGGTCGAGATCGATGAGCGCGCCCGTGCCGCCGTAGGCCGCGCCCGCGTCGGCGTCGAGGAGGATATGCGGGGTGGAAAAGGTGGCCGCCGTGGCGATGACCGAGGCGTCGCGGAGACGCAATGCCTTGATGAAAGAGCGGCCCGAGCGGGCGAACTCCGCGCAATACGCCGCGTCTTCGTCGCCGTGAAACTGCACGCAATGAATCGCGGGATGCGCCGCGATGCGGAGGGCTTCGGCGAGCGGTGCGTTGACGAGCACGGCGACGCGGGTCACAAGCGGCGGGAGCGCGGCGATCCAGTCCCCTTCCCGCTCGAGTTCGATGAAGCGCTTTGAGCCGGGGAAGAAATTAAACCCGAGCGCGTCGGCTCCGAGCGTGATGGCCATTTCGGCATCGGCACGGTTGGTCAGGCCGCAGATTTTGACGCGGGTCCGGCCGTGGCTCATGAGCGAGGGTGGCCGGTGGGTCGGGAGACGGGGTGAGACATGTGTGAGATGGAATGCGGCGGCCGTTTCCGGAAAACGAGATTCTTTCGCTACGGCTCGCCGATCACGCGGCCCTGCACGGTCTTTTCGCCGGTGGCGGTGAGCTGTTCGCGCCGGGTGAGGATCTGAATCTGGCCCTCCGGGCTGCGGATGAAGGCGCTGAAGATCCAGTTCACGACGCTGACGATAATGGCGCCGAAGAACGCATTCCAGAAGCCGTGAACCGCGAAGCCGGGCACGAGACCGCCCGCAGCCCAGAAGAGCAGCGCATTCACCACGAGGATGAAAAAGCCGAGCGTGACCACGATGAAAGGGATGCTCAGGAGCATGAGCACAGGACGGACGACGGCATTGATGATGCCGAGGATGAGGGCCATAAAGATCAGCGGGGCCCAGCCTTCGGACTGCATGCCGGTGATTCGCACCGCCACGGCGACAGCGAGGGTGGTGGCGAGCCAGCGGATGAGAAAGGAATTCATGGGCGGCACGCTATCGCAGACTCAGGCCCAGCGCCAAGTCGGCGCATGCCGCTCGCAATCCAGCAGCCCTCAACCATCAACCGCAGCCGATGCTGGCATGCAACCTGTTCACCCAGCCCGCATCATGCACGCTGACCCGAGCCTTCCCGCCCCGCGCAACGCCATCGCCATGCCCGGCCTCCGTCCTCCCGTCGCCGCCACCGCTACGCCGCCGCGCACGAACATCGCCGCGCCTGGCGTGCAGCCTCCGCCACCAGCCCAGCCACGCACGTTTTCCTTCGATCAAATCGTGACGACGATGCTGGAGGCGGCGCCGGGGACATCGGATCTGCTCTTCGTGGTGGGCAAGCCGCCACAGGTGGAGGAATTTGGCAAACTGAAGGGAATCCAGATCGAAGGCCTGTGGCCCGCGCTGCTCCCGGCGCACGTGGAAGGGATCGCGCAGAAACTGATGGCGGGGAATGAACGGCTCGCGGCCGATTTCAAAAACTCCGGCTCCTGCGACACGAGCTACACGGTGCCGGATCTCGCGCGGTTTCGGGTGAATGTATTCCGCCAGAACGGGCACCACGCGATCGTGATGCGGAAGCTGAGCACGAAGATTCCGTCGATCGACGGGCTGGGGCTGCCGCCGATCTTCCGGGAGATGATCAAGGAAAAGACCGGTCTGGTTTTCGTGACCGGCGCAACGGGAAGTGGCAAGACGACGACGCTGGCCGCCATGCTCAACGAAATCAACGAGCAGCACGAAGTGCACATGGTGACGCTGGAGGACCCGATCGAATTTCTCCACGCGCACAAGAAGGCGACCTTCAGCCAGCGGGAGCTGGGCAAGGATTTTTCGGATTTCGCCGTGGGCCTGCGCGCCGCGCTGCGGCAGGCGCCGAAGGTGATCCTCGTGGGTGAAATCCGCGACCGCGAGACGATGGAAATTGCACTGACGGCCGCGGAGACGGGGCACGTCGTGTATTCCACCCTGCACACGATCAGCGCCGCGCAGTCGGTGAACCGCGTGATCGGGATGTTCGCCGTGGAGGAGCAGGATCAGGTGCGGCAGCGGCTCGCGGATACGCTGCGCTACGTGATCAGCCAGCGGCTCGCGCCGAAAGAGGGCGGCGGCCGCGTGATGGTGAGCGAGATCATGGGCGCCAGCCTGCGCACGCGGGAGACGATCCTGATGGGTGAGAACGATCTGCGGAGCTTCCACGAGATCATCGAAGCGAGTTCGCAACAGGGCTGGCACTCGTTCGAGCAGTCGCTGACGAGGCACTTTCTCGAAGGCACGATCACCGAGGAAACGGCGATGCTCCAAAGCGTCAACAAGAACGCCATGCGTCGTGCCATCGATGCCGCGAAGAAGTCGATGACCAAGGACGAGTCGCCTTCGGGCTTCCGCCTGTCGCCGGAAAGTCATCACGCCCCGACGACTCCGCCTGCGGCGCGGGCGCCTCTGCCGACTCTTTCCCTCAATCAGAAGCCGCCCCCGCTGCCTACATAGCACCGAACGCTCCGTCCTACTCAGCGGCCGGACCGAAACGCGAAAAATCCCTGTCATCCCG
Organism: Chthoniobacter sp.; assembly: GCA_031424375.1. Classification (GTDB taxonomy): domain Bacteria; phylum Verrucomicrobiota; class Verrucomicrobiia; order Chthoniobacterales; family Chthoniobacteraceae; genus Chthoniobacter. The sequence goes on from JANPHH010000179.1 coordinate 14,734, forward strand.
AGCGGAGTGTAACGAAGCCGAGGGACCTCGGCCTCTGGAGGATCCTGGATCATTCTACCATCCGAGGACCCTCGACTGCATTCCAGTCGCTCAGGCTCCCTCCATTCCGCTCGGGATGACAGGCTTTCTCAAATTTCGGCATACCCTCTTGATGAAAGGATGAACCGCGGATTCCACGGATTGACGCGGATTTTCAGCTTCTTAATCCGCGTCAATCCGCGAAATCCGCGGTAATTCGCTGGCCTTCCTTTCACCCTGCCACGACCGCTCAGCGCAGGAGATTCGGCTCCGCAGCGCCCGGCCGTAACTTTTTCGAAAAAGCCGCTTG